>NZ_JBEPDM010000009.1:0-181339 GCF_040300305.1 Streptomyces sp. NPDC000410 | reverse complement strand
CGCCCCACCGGCGTTTGAGGAGCGGGGGTTCGGGGGCGGAGCCCCCGATTCGGGAAGGGGCGGGTAGGGGAAAGAAGCCCGCCGCAGGCGCCCCCACCCCACCCCACCCGCCCTACAGCGCATCCGCGTCGAAGAACGCCAGCAGCGAATCCTCGTCCACATCCGCCCCCTCGCCCTCCCCCTCCCCCTCCCCGTCCCCCGGCAACGCCAGTTCCGCCCAGATGATCTTGCCGCCGGGGATGTAGCGCGTGCCCCAGCGCTCCGCGAGCTGGGCGACGAGGAACAGACCGCGGCCGCCCTCGTCGGTCGTGGCCGCGTACCGCAGGTGCGGGGAGGTGCTGCTGCCGTCGGTGACCTCGCAGGTCAGGGAGCGGTCGTGGAGGAGGCGGACCCGGATCGGGCCGGAGCCGTAGCGGATGGCGTTGGTGATCAGCTCGCTGAGGATGAGCTCGGTGCCGAAGGCGAGTGCGGACAGCTCCCAGTCCTCCAGCACCGCGACGACCGCCGCCCGCATCCCGGCGACCGCCCGTGGGTCCGACGGCACGTCCCACTCGGCCACCCGGTCGCGCCCCAGCGCCCGGGTCCGGGCGATGAGGAGGGCCACGTCGTCCTTGGGCCGGGCGGGCAGGAGCGCGTCGAGCACCGCCCGGCAGCTCTCCTCCGGCTCGCCGTCGGCGTGGGCGAGGGCCTGGCGCAGCAGTTCGATGCCGACGTCGATGTCCCGGGTGCGGTCCTCGATCAGCCCGTCGGTGTAGAAGACGAGCGTGCTGCCCTCGGCCAGTTCCAGCTCGGCGCTCTCGAAGGGCATCCCGCCGAGCCCGAGCGGCGGCCCGGCCGGCAGCTCGGGGAAATCGACGACCCCGTCCGGGTGGACCACCGCGGGCAGCGGGTGTCCGGCCCGGGCCATGGCGCAGCGCCGTGAGACGGGGTCGTAGATGGCGTACAGACATGTGGCACCGGTCGTCGTGGACCCGCCGTCCGCGCCCGGTTCGTCCTGGTCGATACGGCCGACCAGGTCGTCCAGATGGCTGAGGAGCTCGTCGGGCGGCAGGTCGAGCGTGGAGAAGTTGTGCACCGCGGTGCGCAGCCGCCCCATCGTCGCCGCGGCGTGCACACCGTGCCCGACGACGTCGCCGACGACCAGCGCCACCCGGCTGCCCGGCAGCGGGATCACGTCGAACCAGTCGCCGCCCACGCCCGACTGCGCGGGCAGATAGCGGTGCGCGACTTCGACGGCGCTGTGTTCCGGCAGGGCGCGCGGCAGGAGGCTCCGCTGCAGCGTCACGGCCAGGGCGTGCTCGCGGGTGTAGCGGCGGGCGTTGTCGACGGACACGGCGGCGCGCGCGACGAGCTCCTCGGCCAGGGACAGATCGTCCTCGTCGAACGGCCCCGGCTGCTCCGAGCGCCAGAAGTTCACCAGGCCGAGGACCACCCCCCGGGCCTGGAGGGGAACGGTGATGAGCGAGTGGATGCCGTACTCGACGATCTCCTTCGTCACTTCGGGGTCCTGCGCGTGCCAGCCCGGCGCATCGGCCAGGTGGGGGACGAGCTGGCCGCGGCCGCTGCCGAGCCCGTGGGCCTGGGGGGTCGAGGGGAGGAAGGAGATCAGCCGTTCGCGCGGATAGAGCGGGGGGTCGTCGCGGATGCCGCTGACGGCGGTGCGCCGCATGCCCGCCGCCCCGATGCCGCCCGGCTCGTCGCCGACCAGGACCGGATCGGCGAGGTCGACGGTCGCGAAGTCGGCGAACCCGGGGACCGCGACATCGGTCAGTTCCTGGGCGGTGCGCCGGATGTCCAGCGTGGTGCCGATGCGTACGCCCGCGTCGTAGAGCAGCTGGAGGCGCTCGCGGGCCACCTCCGCCTTGCCGGTCAGCGCCTGGAGCTCGGTGGAGTCACGGATCGTGGCCACCGTGCCCATCGGGCCGCCGGGAGTGTCGGTCGGCCGCTGGTTGACCACGAGCAGCCGGTCACCCGCCACCTGCACCGCGTCCGTGGCCGTCCGGCCGGAGGCCAGCAGCTCCGCGGTGGCGGGGTCGAGGCCGGGCAGCTCGGCGACGGGCCGCCCCTCGGCGTCGGGTCCGAGCCCCAGCAGCCGTCTGGCCTCGTCGTTCGCGAGCAGCAGCGTGCCGTCGCCGCCGACGATGAGGACGCCTTCGCGCACGGCGTGCAGAACGGCGGCGTGGTGTTCGTACATCCGGGTCATCTCTTCCGGGCCGAGCCCGTGCGTCTGCCGTTTCAGCCGTCTCGCGGCCAGGGCGGTCCCGCCCGTGGCGAGCGCGAGTCCGGCGGCGCCTGCACCGAGGATGACCGGGAGCTGCCGGTTCACCACGCCGGTGACGTTCTGGACCGTCATGCCGGCCGAGACCAGGGCCACGACCTTGCCGTCGTCGTCGGTCACCGGGACGACCGCCTGGACCTCCTGGCCGAGCGGGCCGTCGACGCTCTCCAGCAGGACCTCTCCACGCAGCGAGGGCTCTATGGTGCCGACGAAGCGCTTCCCGATCCGGTCCGGCTGCGGATGCGTGTAGCGGATTCCGTTGGTGTCCATGACCACGATGAAGTCCACGCCCGCCTTCTTGCGGGCCTCCTCGGTGAGTGGCTGGAGCACGCGCGTGGGGTCGGGGGTCTTCAGCGTCGCGAGCATCCCGGGACCGTGCGAGAAGGACTCCGCCACCGCTACCGAGCGGTTGAGGGCCTCACGTTTGGTGTCGTGCCGGGTCTGCAGGACGAGGGCCACGATCGCCACGAGCACAAGCAGGACCACGACCGCCACCTGGAGGACAAAGACCTGCCCGGCGACGCTCCTGGGGCGTTTGTCGATCAGTGGCCGAACCGACACGCCCCGGAATCGGTCGAAGCGCCTGATCACGGTGTCTGTTCTAGCACCGCTGGACCCGATCGGGCTATGCACGGACGCGGATCGGTCGACGACGCCACGTCATGGCGGCTCGTCACGGCGTTGCGTGGGGTATCCCGCCACGGGGATGCGTCTTGCTGCGGCGATCACGCAGGGTGACCTTTCCGGATGCGCCACCGCGAGGGCGCTGGTTCGCTGAGGGGGCCCGCTCAATCCGATGTCCGAGGAGTGACCATGAGCGTTGCAGGCGAACCCGGTGGACGTGTCCGGCAGATGCGTCAGAAGGCGGAAGAGCTGAAGCAGGCTGCGGAACGGGCGACAGATCCGCAGGAGCGGCAGCGGCTCCAGGACAAGGCCCGCAAGCTGCAGGAGCAGAGCGAGCAGGAGAGCGCCATGGGCACGGGGGACATCTATCCGCCGGAGTAACCCTCCGTGGCACTCAGGCCCGGTGGCCGCACGCGACAGCCGGTCGCGCGCGGCCACCGGCCGTTTCGCGCGACGCCCGGCAGGTTCACACCCTCGGCGCCGGGCCACTCGGCCCAATGGGGGACCCCGTCGAGAGTCGCCCGTGTCCGAATCGCCGAAAAGGTCATATTGAAGGCCGGTCTCCGGCCCGCCCATGTGCCTCGACGAATCCAGGGATCCCCGGCCGGACGGCCTTCTCGGACGAAGAGGAGCAGCCCGTGCCCAATCCCGTAAAGACCACGCTCGCGATGACCGCCGGGGCCCTGGCCCTGGGACTGCTGGGCGCGGTTCCGGCCCTCGCCGACGACGATCGCCTGCCCGCGCCGCCGCCGCGCGCCGCTTCCGCGACGCCGGACCCCAAGACCCCCGCCGCCCAGCAGCCCGTCGCCAAGAAGCCTGCCGCCAAGCAGCCCGTCGCCAAGACTCCCGCCCCCAAGGTCAACTCCGTCTACGGCCAGGTGATCAGCCAGGCGGAGCTGAGAATCCGTCATCAGCCGAACACCCGATCGACGGTCCTGGGCGCGCTGCTCCCCAAGCAGAAGATCAAGCTCGCCTGCAAGAGGTACGGCGAGAACGTCGCGGGCAACGACACCTGGTACCGGCTCTCCGGTCAGGCCGGCTGGGTCGCCGCCCGGCACGTGAAGGCCGGCGGCTCTCTGAAGGGGTGCTGAGGCCCGGGTGCCGACGCGCGTCCGCGCGGGGGTTCCCACCCGCTCGACGGCCCTGCGGATGCGGCCGCCCACGGGCGGCCGCGCCCTGACACTCTGGGCGACAGGGCTCTGTCTGCTGCCCCTGGCGCTGCTGGCGGCCGCCTCGTGGCTCGGCCGGTACGTCCGGCCCAGCGCCGACGAATGGTGCTTCCTGCCCACCGTGCGCGACCACGGCATCGCCGGGCTGGTCGAGAAGTTCTACGTCAGCGACAACGGCCGGGTCGCCAACGGCCTGCTCGTCGGGCTGTACGCGCGCTTCCCCGTCGCGGGCCACGAGTGGTTCGGCCCGGTCAGCTGCGCTCTCGTACTCCTCGTGCTGTGGGTCCTCACCGGCCGCCTGCTGCGTGCGGCCGGGCAGCAGGTTCCCCGCGGAGTCCCGCTGCTCGTGGCCGCCATGATCACGGCGGTCTTCCTGCTCGCCACCCCCAACACGTACAAGACGTTCTACTGGCCCGCCGCCTCCGTCTCGCACACCCTCGCCCCCGTGCTGGCCTGCGCCGCGGCGATCCCGTCGCTGTGCGCGCGCGGCCGCCGGGGCCGTGTCGGCGCGATGGCCGTCGTCCTGGTGGCGGGGATCTTCCTGGGCACGCTGTCGGAGGAGACCTCGGTCGTCGCCCTGGTGGTCCTTCTCGGCCTCGCCGCCCTCGGCCGCGGTCTCCTTCCCGAGCGGGTGTGCTCCTTCGCGCGCGGCTGGTCCCTGCTGGGGACGGCGGGCGTCGTGATCGGCACGGCCATCCTGGTGACCTCTCCCGGCTCGCGCAGCAGACGCGAGCGGTTCGGGGCCGAGACCGCGTCCATGTTCGCCCCGGAGACCCTCGCAGCCGCGCTGCGCGGATACGCGCGGATCCTTCAGACGGTAGGTACCACCTGGCAGTACGCGGGAGCCGTCGCGGCCGGGGTGCTGCTCGGTCTCCTTGCGCGCGGCCGGGCGGGGCGGCCGGCGGTGGCGTGGCCGGGCCGCCGCCCGCTGCTGCGGCTGACCGCCTGCGGCGCGCTCGCCTTTCTCGTCTCCGGCTACCTCTGCACCGTCGTCACGTACCCCGTCTTCGGCGCACGTGTCGTGACCGCCGAACGGACCTGGAACGACTACCTCCTGCTCTACGTCCTCGTCCTCGTGGGCCTCGGCGCCGCCCTGGGACGCGCGCTGCGCGGGCGTGGCCGGCCGGCCGGGGCGGCGTGGGCGGCCGCCGTCGCGCTGTACGCCGTCGCCGTCGCCGGACTCGTACCCCCGCTGAAGGACCTGGGCGACGACATGCGGGTGCGGGCCGCGCGGTGGGACCGCCAGGACCGCTGGCTGCGTACGGAGGCGGCGCGGGGGGCCACCGTCCTGCCGTACACGCCACTGCCGGTGAGCGGGATGCTCGAACCGTTCGGGGACCAGGGGCGCAGGGCCTGGCCGGCCGGGTGCGTCGCCGACTACTACCGCCTGGACCGGGTCACTTACTCGACACGGCTTCCGCGCCGGACATGATGGCCCACCGGGCGAGCAGGAACGAGAACGGTGTGACGAGCAGTCCGGCGGCGAGGGCGGAGAGGTGCTCGTCCATGCCCAGCCCGCTCACGGCGAGATGGAGCAGGAGGCCGCTGCCCACCAGATTGGCCGCGCCGGACAGCGGGTAGCGGACGAACGCACGCCACGTCGGCCGGGTGCGCAGGGTGACGTACGAGTTGAGCAGGAACGATCCGGTGACGCTCACCGCGTAGCCCACCGCGTGGGCGGCCAGATAGGGCAGCCAGATGTTCAGCAGGGCGTACACGGCGTAGTAGACCCCCGTGTTGGCGAGCCCGACCGCGGCGAAGGTCGTGAACTGGCGTACGGCGCACGCGTTCATGGCTCCGGCCGGGCGCGTCCGGCGGAGGCCGGCGACAGGCCCGTCGCCCGGACGACGGCGGACTGGTCCGACTGCTCCGACTGCTCCGACTGGTCCGACTGGTCCGGCTCGTCCGACTCCCGGACGACGTAGTGCGGCCGCCGCTTCGTCTCGTGGTAGATCCGGCCCACGTACTCCCCGATCACTCCGAGCGTGGCGAGCTGGATTCCGCCGATCGCGACGACGGCGGTGATGAGCGTCGCGTACCCGGGAGTCTGGACACCGTTCAGGACGGTGTTCGCGACGATCCACAGCGCGTAGCCGAGAGCGGACAGGAAGAGCCACAGTCCGGTGTGGATCGCGAGGCGCAGCGGACGGCTGTTGAAGGAGAGCAGCCCGTCGATGCCGTAGTCGAGCAGCCGCCGGCCGCCCCACTTGGAGCACCCCGCGGCACGCTCCACGCCTTCGTACGTGAAGCTGACCGTGTCGAAGCCGATCCAGGAGAACAGCCCCTTCGAGAAGCGGTTGTTCTCCGGCAGGGAGAGGACGGAGTCGACCGCGCGGCGCGACAGGAGCCGGAAATCGCCCGCGCCGTCGGAGATCTCGACCTCCATGAAGTGGCGCACGAGGCGGTAGTACGCCCGGCTGAGCGTGCTGCGCAGCGCGCCTTCCCCCGTGCGGTCCCGCTGGGCGATGACCTGGTCGTAGCCGTGCCGGTGCAGCTCCATCATGCGGGGGAGGAGCTCGGGGGGATGCTGGAGATCCGCGTCCATGAGGACGACCACGGCGCCCCGGGCCATGCGCATACCCGCCAGCATCGCCGACTCCTTGCCGAAGTTGCGGCTGAAGGAGGTGTAGCGCACCTGCGCGGTCGACCGGGCGAGGCCCCTCAGGCACTCCAGGGTCCCGTCCTCGCTGCCGTCGTCCACGTAGCAGATCTCGAAGCTCTCACCGGTCGGCCCGAGCGCGGCGAGCAGCGCGGTGTGGAAGGCGTCGATCACCTCCCCCTCGTTGAAGCACGGCACGACGACCGAGAGCTGGACCATGCCTCCAGTGGAACGCCGGGACGGGCCCGTGGGCGTGCGAGGTGGTCCGGGCGGCCCAACGGCACCCACGAAAGGGTGCCGGCGCACCGGTTCCCGGAGTGCGACCGGCCCGGCGAGGACGGACGATGAAGCCGACGAGCGGAGGAGCGGTGAGCAAGGCGGACGAGACGCGGGGCGTGGGCGGCGGAGCCCTGGTCGTGCTCAGCAACGTCAACAAGCACTTCGGCGCGCTCCACGTGCTCCGGGACATCGACCTGACCATCGACCGCGGCGAGGTCGTCGTCGTGATCGGTCCCTCCGGCGGCGGGAAGTCCACCCTGTGCCGGGCCATCAACCGGCTGGAGACGATCGACTCCGGCACGATCGCCATCGACGGCAGACCACTGCCCGCCGAGGGCCGTGAACTGGCCCGGCTGCGGGCCGACGTGGGCATGGTCTTCCAGTCCTTCAACCTCTTCGCGCACAAGACCGTGCTCCAGAACGTGATGCTGGGCCAGATCAAGGTCCGCAAGAAGGACAAGAAGACCGCGGAGGACAGGGCCCGCGTGCTCCTCGAACGGGTGGGCGTGGCCGACCAGGCGGACAAGTACCCCGCCCAGCTCTCCGGCGGCCAGCAGCAGCGGGTGGCGATCGCCAGGGCGCTGGCCATGGACCCGAAGATCATGCTCTTCGACGAGCCGACCTCGGCGCTCGACCCCGAGATGATCAACGAGGTGCTGGAGGTGATGCGGCAGCTCGCCCGCGACGGCATGACGATGGTCGTCGTCACCCACGAGATGGGGTTCGCCCGTTCGGCCGCCAACCGTGTGGTGTTCATGGCCGACGGCCGGATCGTGGAAGAGACCACCCCCGACGAGTTCTTCAGCAACCCGCGCACCGACCGAGCCAAGGACTTCCTCTCGAAGATCCTTCACCACTGAGGACGATCACCATGAGGCTTCACCAGGTCACCGCCGCGGCCGCCGCCGCGCTCGCGCTGTCCCTGGCCACCACGGCCTGCGGATCCGACGGCGACAGCGACGCGGAAGACGCGGGCCGGAAGATCACGATCGGGATCAAGTACGACCAGCCGGGCATCGGCTTGAAGACCCCGGACGGCAAGTACACCGGCTTCGACGTCGATGTGGCGACGTACGTCGCCAAGCAGCTCGGCTACAAACCCGAGGACATCGAGTGGAAGGAGGCCAAGAGCGCCGACCGCGAGACGCTGCTCCAGCGCGGCGACGTCGACTTCATCGCCGCCTCCTACTCGATCAACCCCGAGCGCATGAAGAAGGTCGACTTCGCCGGTCCCTACCTCCTGGCGCACCAGGACGTCCTGGTGCGCGCGGACGACAAGTCGATCACCAAGCCCGCGGACCTGAACGACAAGAGGCTCTGCTCGGTCACCGGCTCCACCTCCGCGCAGAACGTCAAGACGAAGCTCGCCCCGAAGGCCCAGCTCCAGGAGTACGGCGGCTATTCGGAATGCCTGACCGGCCTGGAGAACAAGGTCATCGACGCCCTGACGACCGATGACTCGATCCTCGCCGGGTACGCCGCCCAGCCGGAGCACCGGGGCAAGTTCAGACTGGGCGGCTTCAAGCTGAGCAACGAGAACTACGGCATCGGCGTGCAGAAGGGCAGCGAACTCAAGGCGGAGATCAACGCCGCCCTGCAGAAGATGGTCGCGGACGGCTCCTGGGAGAAGGCCGTGAAGAAGAACTTCGGCCCGGCCGGCTACCAGAACGAGCCCGCCCCGAAGATCGGCGTCGTCGTCAGCTGAAACGGGTGACGCATGTTCGACTTCCTCGAGGGATACGACCTGCTGGGCGCCTTCTGGGTGACGGTGCAGCTCACCGTCTACTCCGCCATCGGCTCCCTGATCTGGGGCACGCTGCTGGCCGCCATGCGGGTCAGCCCCGTACCCCTGATGCGCGGCTTCGGCACCGCCTACGTCAACATCGTCCGGAACATCCCGCTCACGGTGATCATCGTCTTCACCTCACTGGGCCTCTTCCAGACGCTCGGCGTCAGCCTCGGCGCGGACGCCTTCGAGTCCATCAACTTCCGGCTCGCCGTGCTCGGCCTGACCGCGTACACGGCCGCTTTCGTCTGCGAGGCGCTGCGCTCCGGCATCAACACGGTGCCCGCGGGGCAGGCCGAGGCGGCCCGCGCCATCGGCCTGAGCTTCACCCAGGTGCTGACGCACATCGTTCTGCCGCAGTCCTTCCGCTCGGTGGTCGGCCCGCTGGCGAACGTGCTGATCGCCCTGACCAAGAACACCACGGTGGCCGCCGCGATCGGAGTCGCCGAGGCGGCCACGCTGATGCGGGAGATGATCGAGAACGAGGCCCAGCTCATCCTCATCTCCGCCATCTTCGCGGCCGGGTTCATCTGCCTCACCCTGCCGACGGGCCTCTTCCTCGGCTGGGTGAGCAAGAAGGTCGCGGTGAAACGGTGAGCTCCGTCCTGTACGACGTCCCCGGGCCAGGCGCCAAGCGGCGCAACGTCATCTACACGCTGGCGTTCCTGGCCGCCCTCGCGGCGGTGGGGTGGTGGGTCGTCCAGAGCCTCGCCGAGAAGGGCCAGCTCGCCTGGCCCAAGTGGGAGCCGTTCTTCACCGACTCGCGCGTCTGGACGACGTACCTCCTCCCCGGGCTCGAGAACACGCTCATCGCCGCCGCTCTCGCCATGATCATCGCCCTGCCGCTCGGCGCGCTCTTCGGCATCGCCCGGCTCTCCGACCACCGGTGGGCGCGCGGCGCGGCGGGCACCGTCGTGGAGTTCTTCCGGGCCATCCCGGTGCTGATCCTCATGCTCTTCGCGAACGCGGCCTACGCCGAGTTCACCGACGTCAGCCCGGACAACCGGCCGCTGTACGCCGTCGTCACCGGCCTCGTCCTCTACAACTCCTCGGTGCTCGCGGAGGTGGTGCGGGCCGGGATCCTGTCCCTGCCCCGGGGCCAGACCGACGCGGCCAGGGCGATCGGCATGCGCAAGGGCCAGACCATGCGGTACGTCCTGCTGCCGCAGTCGGTCACCGCCATGCTGCCGGCGATCGTCAGCCAGCTCGTCGTCATCGTCAAGGACACCGCCCTGGGCGGAGCCATGCTCGGCTTCTCCGAGCTGCTCGCGTCCGTCCGCCCGATGAGCGCCAACTACGGGGCCAACACCATCGCGAGCTTCACCGTCGTCGCCGTCATCTTCGTCGTGCTGAACTTCGCGCTCACCTCGTTCGCCGGATGGCTGGAGGGCCGCCTGCGACGCGGCAGGAGGACCACCGGAGCGGTCGTCCCCGCCGAGGCGGTCGAGGAGCTCGCGAGGCCGGGCGAGCACATCGGCCCGGACGACCTCGGGCAGCCGCGAGGGCGGTAGCCGGGTGTGCGCCTCCCCGCTCAGACCCGGATGACCTGGGGGCCCAGCAGGGTGTAGCGGTGGGCCTCCGAGCTGGACAGGCCGGTGTCGGTGACGATCGTCTCGAAGTCGGAGACCTCCGCGAAGCGGACGAAGCTGCTCGCCCCGAACTTGCCGTGGTGGCCCAGGAAGACACGTCTGCGTGACACCTCCATCGCCTTGGCCTTCACATCGGCCACGACCGGGTCCGGCGTGGTGAGTCCGGATCCCCGGGAGATTCCGTTCGCTCCCATGAACGCCAAATCGATGACGAAGCCCGAGAGCATGGAGCAGGTCCAGGAGCCCACGGTGGCCATCGTCCGGGCGCGGACCCGGCCGCCGAGGAGGAGGACGGTGGTGTGGGGCGCCTCGGCGACTGCGGCAGCGGTCGACAGCGATGCCGTGATGACGGTGAGCGGCCGGTCGGTCGGCAGCTGCGCGGCGAGGATCTGAGGGGTGTAGCCCTCGTCCACGAACACGGTCTCCGCCCCGGCGAGGAGCTTGACCGCCTCCGCGGCGATGCGGCGTTTGTTCTCGGTGTGCATCGTGACGCGCTGCGCCAGGTTGGTCTCGAAACCCGCGCTCTCGACCGGGTAGGCGCCCCCGTGGGTACGGCGGACCAGGCCCCGGCGCTCCAGTTCGCTGAGGTCCCGCCGTATGGTCTCGGGCGCCACGCCGAAGTCGGCGGCCGCGGCGGCGACTTCGACGCGACCCTCCTGGCGCGCCAGCGTGAGCAGGCGATGGTGCCGCTCCTCGGACCGCATCACTCGCCTCCCTTCGTTCCCGTTCGCACATTCGGCAGCCGAACGTGTCAGCGAAGGTTATACACCGTAACCACCCGGCTACACACCGACACGCATGGCAACAGGTGAACCACTTCTCCGCGGCGTCCGTCAGCCACAGGCACAGCACACATCCGCCGGAACTCCTGGAGAGACTCATGACCCGCAGATGGTCGCTCATCGGTCTGATCGTCGGACTGGCCATCGCCCTCACCGTCGTTCTCGTCACCATGGGCGGCGGAGGCGACGACGGCGCGGAGGCGAAGCAGGCCCCCGCCGCCGACGCCAAGGACAAGGGCAAGAAGCCGAACATGAAGGGCGTCGCCTGGTGGCCCATGGACGAGAAGTCCGGCACCATCGCCGCGGACGCGGCCGGCAACCACGACGCGACGCTCCAGGGCGGAGCGATCTTCGGCTCCGCCGCGCAGGGGATAGCACCTCAAAAGGGCGGCAATGCCCTGTATCTGAACGGCCAGAGCCAGTACGCCGCCGTCGTCGGAAGCAAGGTCCTCAACACCAACGGTGACTATTCCGTGGCCGCCCGGGTCCGGCTGGACAACAAGGGCTTCCGTACGGCCGTCTCCATCGACGGCACCAAGCACAGCGTCTTCTACTTGCAGTACACCAACACGGAGAAGAGGTTCGCCTTCAGCTTCATCAACCAGCGCGCGCTGGCCAATACCGTCGGCGACCCGCAGCTCGGCCGCTGGTACCACCTCGTCGGTACGTACTCGGCGGCCTCCGGAACGCTCAGCATCTATGTGGACGGAGCCCTGTCCGGCAACGCCCTGGCACGGAACATCGAGCGGCCCGCGGGCAATCTGGTCATCGGCCGTGGCAAGTTCGACGGCAAGCCGGTCGACTTCTGGAGCGGCGGCATCACCGACGTCCACGCCTACAACCGGGCGCTGAGCCCGGCCGATGTCGCATCGCTGGCGAAGGGCGAACCGGCTGCGTAGACCGGCTGCGCGGACCGGTCGCGCGGACCGTGCGCACCGACCGGGCCGGGGTGGCCGGAGATCCCCCTCCGAACGGCCGCCCCGGCCCTCCGTGTCCCACAAACGGGCACCCGTCACCGTGGCCTCGGGCGGCAAACGGGCGCGGGCACGGGCCCGATCGGGCACGCGTACGGGCGACTTACCCGCGGTCGCGCCGATCGGCAGGCGGGACGGCGTTCTGAAACGGTCAGAATCGGGCCGGATGCGTAGCGGAACGGATCCATTCGGTACGCCCGAATGGCGCTAGAAATTGAGTACCGGTCGAAGTGGCAGATGTGCCCAATGTTCCGGACCCCGGAATCGATAACGGCACCCGCTCATGCGCGTCAACCCCACGGCCGGCTATCCGCGCATTTGACGCTGCCACTTTCAGTCGCAGAAGGAGGGGAGCGCTTTGCCGGACGTCATGACGTCGATCGAGCACACCACGGGAATCCGCCCCGCGGAACCGACCGAGGAATTCCTCAGGGCCCTTTATGAACGGCACGGATCCGTATTGCTGCGTTTCGCGGCCCGGCTTTTGAACGGCGACTGGCATCGCGCGGAGGACATCCTGCAAGAGGCCGCGATCCGTGCCTGGCAGCACGAGGCCGAGCTCGACCCCACGGCCGAGGCGCTCGGTCCGTGGCTGTTCGCCGTCGTCCGCAATCTGGTCATAGACGGCCACCGGGCCCGGCAGTCACGCCCACCGGAGGCCGTCGACTCGGACGTGATGTACCTGCCCGTCCCCGACAGGGTCGACCACACGCTCACCACGCAGATCGTCGTCGACGCCATGAGGGAGCTCCAGCCGTTCCAGCGGGAGGTGCTGCTCCATGTGCACTACATGGGCCGCAGCGTGAACCAGACCGCGCGCGTGCTGGGCGTACCTCCGGGAACCGTGAAGTCACGCACGTACTACGCGATGCGCGCCTTACGAGAAGCGCTGGACAATCGCGGTCTGCACACGCTCTGACGCTCCATCACGCCGTCGGCCCCCGCCCCGCCGGACATACCCCGGCGGGGCGGTGGTCTCTTTTCGCGGGCGCGCGCCGGTCAGCCCAGCCGGCCCGCGTGCGGGGAGACCTTCAGACCCAGCGGACCGGTGTCGAGGGAGCCGTCGTCGAGGACCTGGAAGCGCCAGCCGGATTCGGGCGCGTCGCCGATGACGATCAGCGCGTCCCCCGCGTAGAGCCGCTTCATGGCGTGCTGCTCCTCGGGGAACTGCGCGGCCTCCAGGATGAACAGCCTGGGCGCGTGGCCCTGTACGCCGACCGGGCTGCTGCCCTCGATCAGCCGGAACACCTGGGTGACGGCTTCGGCGGACGGAAACGACGCGGTGGACCCCGCCGTCTCGGTCACGCCCCAGGCCAGTGCCTCGTCCAGGGTGGCGGCCGTGCGCAGCCGCGCCGACTGCAGGCCGAGACCGATGGTCAGATCGGAGGTGGCGGCCGACCCCACCAGGGTCACCTCGGCACGGCGCCCCACCGGTCCGGTGATCAACTCGGTGAGGAACGACCGCACCAGCTTCTGCACATCGGTACGGGTGCCGGTCACGGCGATCGCCGTGGACGCCCGCGACAGGTCGACCAGCACCCGTTCGCCGTCGTCCAGACCGATGGTGACGGCCAGTGAGTACGGCTGCTCGTGCGCGAGGCCGGGGCCGAGACCGGCCGCGTCCAGCCGCTCCGAATCCACCACCCACTGCTCGCCCGACTCCTCCGCACGCCAGTGCCCAGGTGCGGCCCGGTCGGCGCCGGCCAGCCGCAGCCTGAGCCGGTCTCCCGAGTAGACGACGGCATACGCGTCGGGCAGCGGGCGATTCGCCCGGACGCACTCCGCGGCCAGGCTCCTCAGACCCAGGTCGATGGTGTCCAGGGCCTCGCGCCCCGTGACCTCGGCGCGGACCGGGCGCGGCGGTGCGGCGGCGGACGGTTTGAATTCGGTGAGGACAAGAGCGGCTACGGCGCCGAGCAACGCCACGCCGATCACGACCGCCAGGATGACGGACACGTTCATGCGACCACCTTCGTCAGGTCACGAGAGTTCCGGGGGAAGAGTCAACGGCTCCCTACGGACCCGGCGCCCGGACGGTTCACGAGCGGCGGCGGAGGTGTGGCGCGCGGCGGTTGTCCGAGTGGCGGCGGAGGTGTGGCGCACGGACGGTTCACGAGTGGCCGCGGACCTGTGGCGCACGGCGGTTGTCCGGGTGGTGCGGGGGTAGCATCCGGTGTACCGCGCGGGGGAGGAGGCGGAATTGTCCTTCCGCTATTACCTGTACATCAGCGACGCCAAGGTCGACATGCTGCTGTCGCAGATCGACCCGGCCTGGTCGCGCAAGCGGGTCACGGAGTTCAGCGTCGGCCTGCAGGTGGCCGGTGCCAAGCGCAGCGTCGAGACGACGGGCGCCGACCGCGTCGCGCGCCTGGAGCGCGTGGTGCGCCATCTCGAGGACCACGGTGATCTCGGAGACGTGGACGAGCCAGGGCAGTATGTGCACGGGGTCCTGCCCATGCAGTGGGGCACGGTCGGCAGCGACGACGCCGTGTATTTCGGCGGCCGCAGCGAGCGGACGGTCGTCGGCCTCGGCGGATCGACGGGCCATGCGCTGGGGACCGTCGTGGCCGCGCCGACGGAGACCCGGCTGAGCGCCTCGCTCCTGCCGGTGCTGGTCGAGCGGCTTGCCGAGTTCGCGCCCGGCGACGAGGCGGCCGACGCCCTCGCCATGGTCGTACAGGCCAACGCCGCGCTCCGCGGCCCCGCGCAGCGGTTCGAGTTCGTGGCGAAGCGGATGCTGCACGGACCGCACCCGTACCCGGAGCTGTCCCCTCGGGGCGGCATGACGGTGCTGCTCGGCAGCCCTCTCTACGTCGCCATGGCCGACTGAATCGGAGCGAGGACCCTCACGGCGCGGCGGCCTCCAGCGCCCCGGCCAGCTCCGTCGCCGTGCCGATCGTGATCCGCGGGGTGTCGACCAGCGCCTCGTCGATCACGTCCGCCAGCCGGTGCGGAATCGACGGGTCGCGCTCCCTGATCCGTACGACCGGCTCGCGCAGCGCGACCGCGACGGGGTCCTTGTGCGGTGGGAAGTCGCGTGGTGTCGCGCCGGTGAGCAGCCAGTACAGACAGGCCGCCGCCGCCCATACGTCGACCTCGGGGCCCGCGTACTTGTAGCCGAGCAGTTGCGTACGTGCCGTGAAGGGGATCGTGCCGCCCAGGGCTCCGGTCCTGGTGTGGCCGGAGAGGCCCGCGTGTTCGAACGCCTTGGCCAGACCGAAGTCCGCGAGCTTGACCACGGGACGCGCTCCGGCATCCGCTCGCGCCAGCAGGATGTTGGCGGGCTTCACATCGCGGTGCACCAGACCACGTGCCGTGGTGTGCGTGCCGCCCGTGCCGTCCGCGTGCGTCGGCGCGGGCACCACCGCCCGGTGCGCGTGAGCGAGACCCGACAGCACCTGCCGTACGACGTGCAGAGCGTCGGCCACCGGAACCGTGCCGCCGTGCAGGGCGGCCAGCCGTTCGAGACCGCCGCCGGGACAGTACTCGCAGACGAAGTAGAACTCGCCCCGCCGGTCGCCGCTGCCGCGGAACTCGACGATGTTCGGGTGGCGCAGGGCGCGGATGCTCTCGAACTCGCGGCGGAACGCGAAGCGCGCGTGCTCGTCGACCGTCCTCGTGGCCCGTACGCGCTTGAGCGCGACCAGTTCCCCCGTACCCGTATGACGTGCCAGATGGACGACGCCCTGGGAGCCGCGGCCCAGCTCGCGCACGATCGCGTAGTCGCCCACGACCGCCGGTGCGGGGTCGGCCGGTTCCTCCCGCGTCGTCCCCGCCGCGTCGTCCGGTCCTTCGGCCACCGCGATGCGCAGCGTCACGTCACCGACGCGGACCTCGTCCCCGTGCGCGAGCGGGTGTTCCGTGAGCCGCCCGAGCCGCTCGCCGTTGACGTGGGTGCCGTAGCTGCTGCCGAGATCCCGTACCCGCAGCAGGGGCGGGTCGATGTCCAGCCGGCAGTGCCGCCGGGACACACCGCGGTGCCGCTCGGCGATCCGGATGGCGCACTCGGCCGACCGGCCCACCTCGCAGGTGACCCGCTCGCGGTAGACGTACTCCTCGATCGCGGCGCCGCTGTGCACCGAGACGGTCACCAGCGCGGTCACCGGGCGTCGGCCTCCCCGGTGAAGCGGTAGTCCCAGTCCAGCTCCCACAGCCGGATCGCCGGGCGGGCGTCGGTCGACACCACGTTCCGGCCGTCGGAGGTGAAGCGCACCGAGGTGACGATTTCGGGATGGGGCGCGAGGGTGTGCACACACATGCCCGACCGGACGGACCACAACCGCAGGATCCTGTCGAATCCGGCCGTCAGCACATAGCGCCCGTCCGGGCTCACGTCGAACGTCTCGCAGTTCTCGGGCAGTTCGCGGATGACGCGGCCGGTGTCCGCCTCCCACACCCGGACGGTGGCCACTCCGCAGGTCGCGCCGATCCGGCCGTCCGCGCTCATGGCCAGGGTCGGGTAGTAGTCGGTGTCGATCGCGTACATCTGGCGGCAGTTCGGTACGTCCCACGCCGTCAGCCCACGCGTCGTGTTGACGAACAGTCGCCTGCCGTCCGGTCCGAACCTCAGCTCCACCTGCCCGGGACCGACGGGAAAGCTGTGCAGCCGGCGTCCGCCCGCCGTCCGCCACAGCATGACGGTGCGGTCGCTCCGACCGGCCGACGCGGCGTGGGTCCCGTCGTCGCTCAGCCGGACGGAACCGACCGGGCCGTCGTGCGCCGGCATCGTACGGACCCGGGCGGCCGGGCGCAGACGCCACAGACACAGCGCGCCCTCGGCGTCGCCGACCAGCGCGTACTGGCCTTTGCGGTCCATCGAGACCGCCTTGACCCGCCCCCGGTTCCCGTACAGCTGCGCGCGCCTGGTCCCGCTCTCGAAGTCCCACAGGTGTGCGGTGCCCGCCCAGTCCGCGGTGACGGCGATGCCGCTCTCCTCGGCGATCAGGATCGTATGGGTGTTGCCCACCTGCTCGGGGAACGCGTGCAGGCCCTGTCCGGTCTGGAGCTCCCACACGCGGACGCGCCCGTCGGCCCCGCCGGTCACCATCAGCTCGGCGTCGTCGCTCAGTGCCAGACTGACCCGGGGGGTGAAGGTGAAGCTCCCGCCCTTGAGGTCGTAGCGCCGCCAGATGCCCAGCAGATCGGTGCGCCTGCCCGCCGCCCGGCCCAGCTCGCCCCACAGCGCGCGCAGCCGGGGATGGCGCTCGAAGCCGGGAACGGCCCGAGCGGCCCGCAGGACCCCGGCGGCCGCCGCCGTCATGCCGCGCCTGGTCAGCTCCTGCGCGCGCTCGTACCCGCTCCGGACCTTCTTCTCGCCCTCTTCGAGAGCCGCCGCTGTCCGTGGCCGCGCGTAGCTCCAACCGGCACGGAAGCCGGGCCGGGGCAGGTGGTGGACCTGGACGCCGCCGCCGGCGTCGCCGAGGACGACGACCCTGCCGTCACCACTGAGGGCCACACACCGCAGGCCCAGGGCCGCCGTCTCGCCGGACCGGGCGTCGATGGTGCGCAGGCAGCGACCGGAGCGCGTCTCCCAGACCTGCAGCGGCTGGTCGATGCCTCCGTTCACGATCGAGACCGCGACCGTGGCGTCGCTGTTCAGCACGACCGTGGAGTGGGGGTTCAGCCGGTTGGGCACGGTGTCGCGGGTCCGGTCGGCCCTGGTTTCCCAGATGTGTACGTCCAGCGCCCCGCCGGCCAGCAGGGCGTATGTCCCGTCCGGGCTCAGCGCCAGCTGGTCGATACCGGTGCGGTGCATGTCCGCGGACGTGACCAGCTGGTGCACCGCTCGGTCCCGGGCGACGTCCCACACCGCCACACCGCCCTCGCTCGGCGCGCCGGACACCACGAAGCCGCCGTCCTCGCTGATGGCGACGTGGGAGACCGGTGCGGGGCTGTGGTGGATCTCCGGCGACAGCAGGCGGGTGGCCGGGTCGGTCTTCCGGAACGGTGTGGGCGGGTGGGTGAGTTCCCGCACCAGCCGCCCGGTGCCCGGGTCCCACACCTGGACCAGCCCGCTGTGGTACGCGACGGCGGCGCCGGAGCCGGTCAGGGCGACGTCGAGGACTCCCGACGCGTGCGCGGTCAGGACGCGCAGACGGGTGCCGTCGCCGAGGTCCCACAGCTCGACGGGGCCTTCGCGGTGTGCGGTGAGCCCTCTGCGGCCGTCGCCGGTGACGGCGACGGCGGTGACGGGGGAGGACGCCGAGGGCGGCAGCTCGTACCGGCAGCGGTTCTGTGCCGGTGCCCACACCCGTACGCGGCCGTCCGCGCCGCCGGTGAGTGCCACCTCGCCGGTGGCGTCGATCGCGATGGCCGTCACCGCACCCCGGTGGCCCGACAGGCGCTCGGGTCGCGGAGGGCTGCCGCGACGCGCCAACTCGGCACGTGCGAGCTCCACCTCGGGGCTTTCGGGCGCGGCGGCCAGCAGCTCACGGGCCGCCTCGTGGTCCCCGCGCTCGACATGGACGAGGCCGAGCAGATGGTCCGCCTGCCAGCGCTCGCCCTGGATGGTGCGCGCCGTGCACAGATCCGACACGACCTGTTCGTCGGAGAGTCTCGCGCGACGCCAGCGGTACAGCGCCCAGTTGTAGACCGTCGACGGATGGTGCGGGTCGATGTCCATGGCCGCGCGCCACAGCCGCTCGGACTCGTCCGCCCGGTCCAGGTCCAGGAGCGAGAGCGCCTGGTTGGACAGGCCGTCGGCGAGCAGATCCGCGGCCTTGGGCGGGACGCGGGGATACGGCGAGCCGACGGCGTCCGCGTAGATCCCGGTGACCGCCGCGGCCAGTTCGTCGAGCCGGTGCGGGCGCGCGGCCGGGTCGACGTCGAAACACCGCCGCAGCAGATCCACGAGCGCGGGCGGCATCGCGGGCACGCCCGATCGCGGCCGCCCGGATTCCAGGAAGTCGGCGAACACCTCCGGTGCCAACTGCCCGTGCTCCCAGGGCCGGCCGCCCACGAACATCTCCAGCACGCACAGCGCCCACGACCAGACATCGGTCGCGCGGGTGAGGGTGACCCGCGCCCCGGCCACCGCGTCGGCCTGCTCCGGAGAGCGGTACTGGCGCGTCATGCCGCCGAAACTGGCCTGCAGGCTCGCGTCCGGAGCCCCGGCGGCGTGCTCCCCTGCCGCCGCGCGCGCACCCGCGAGCCCGAAGTCGGTGACCTTCGCAGTCCAGTCGGCGTCGATGTCGACCATGATGTTGGCCGGTTTGACGTCCTGGTGGATCACGCCCTGCCGGTGTGCGTGGTCGATGCCCCAGGCGATCTGCACGGCCATGTCCAGTACGCGGGCGGGGGAGCCGCCCTGGCCCTCGTACAGCCGCCCGTCCCGGACGAGCTCCGCGAGCGAGCCCCCGGCGACCCACTCGGCGAACACGCACGGGAGCCCGTCGACCCGGCGTACGTAATGACAGTTGACCACGTTCGGATGAAGCCCGAGCCCCACCCACGTACCCGCCTCGGTCTCGAAATCGGCGCGCCCCGCCGCGGTGGCCGCCTGCCGGGGGCCCGGCACCTTGACCGCGAGGTCCGTGTTCCAGCCGCGGTGCCGGGCCCGGTAGACCAGGCCCATCCCGCCGCTGAGGACGTCGAGCACTTCGTACAGATCGAGAACGACGTCACCGCTCCGCCAATTCCGCACCGTCATGGGGACAAACCTTGCGTGTCCGGGAGGGCTTTGACAACTCGGGCGATCAGGGGCGCTCCGCCCGCGGACATCCCGGCGGTGAACCGGCCCCGGACCGGTGAACCACATGAGGACCGCGTCCGTAAGGCCGGGGAACCGGATCCGGT
The DNA here is from genome assembly GCF_040300305.1 of Streptomyces sp. NPDC000410. NCBI lineage: Bacteria > Bacillati > Actinomycetota > Actinomycetes > Kitasatosporales > Streptomycetaceae > Streptomyces > Streptomyces sp. NPDC000410. The sequence continues at coordinate 161,465 of NZ_JBEPDM010000009.1, read as the reverse complement.
GCCACGCGCGCCGAAAGCCGATTCACGCCCGGTTCCCGCTCCCCTGGAGAAGCATCGTGCCGCTGATATTCACCGTGGTCGACGATGGCGGCCACGCCTTTGACGTCCAACTCGACGCAGATCCCGACACCTCCGTCGGCACCATCGCGCAAGCCCTCGCGGAGACGGGCGGCACACCGCTGCCCCTGACCGGATCCGGACTGCACCTCGACGGAGTCGTCCTTCCGGAGGACATGACGCTGCGGGACTCGCCGCTGCGGGACGGCGCCGTGGTCGGCCTCGGCCACGCCGCGGGCCGTCCGCCGGCGGAGCCGGGGGGCCTTGTCGAAGTGCGCACCGTAGGCGGCCCCGGGGCCGGTTCGGTGCACCGGCTCGACATCGGCGAGTACCGGCTGGGCCTCGCCGCCGACGGCACCCCGCAGATCGTCCGTGGCGTTCCCCACCGCATCTTCGCCCTGATGCGCGTCGGCCCCGGCGGACGGGTCGCGGTCGCGCCCCAACCGGACGCGACCGCGCTGCAGCTGGACCGCGAGGACGTCGAGGACATCACCGACTGGCCCGTCGGCGGACAGCTCGTCATGGGCGACTGCGTGCTCGAACTCGTCACCCCGGAGCGGCCCGACGCGGCCCTGCAGCGCTCCGAGGACGGCACCGGCCTGGACTACAACCGCCCGCCGCGGCTGCTGCCGCCGGTCGCCGAGACCAAGTTCAGGCTGCCCTCGCCGCCGACGAAGCCCGCCAGGCGGCAACTGCCCTACTTCGCCGCGGCCATGCCGATCGTGATGGCCATCGCCGGAGTCCTGATCTTCAACCGGCTCACCTACCTGCTCTTCGGTCTGCTCTCGCCCGTCATGGTCATCGGCACCTGGCTCATGAGCCGCCGCGAGGGCAAGGAGACCTATGGCGAGCAGCTCGCCAAGTACGAGGAGACGAAGGCCCGGATCGAGAAGGACGCCGAGGAGGCCGTGGTCGCCGAACGCACCTCGCGCCGCCGTGGCTTCCCCGACCCCGCCGCCGTGCTCCTCACCGCCGTGGGGCCGCGCCGCCGGCTGTGGGAGCGGCGCCTGAAGGACACGGACTTCCTCGAACTGCGCGTCGGCACCGCCGACATGCCCTCCGAGGTCGTGCTCGAGGACCCCACCCTGGACGAGCACCGGCGCAAGGTCGCCGTCGCCGCCTACGACGTACCGGTGACCGTCGCCCTGCGCGAGCACAAGGTGCTCGGGATCGCCGGGGCCGGGCCCGCCTCCCGCGCCGTGGCACGCTGGACCGTCGCCCAGGCGGCCGTCCTGCACAGCCCGAAGGACCTGCACATCCACGTGCTCACCACCGGGGGCGACGGCGAGGAGGTCTGGAACTGGGTCCGCTGGCTGCCGCACGTACGCCACCACACCGGCGACATCGTCGCCAACGTCGGTACGGACACCGAGAGCGCGGCCCGCCGGGTGGCCGAGCTCACCGCCCTGATCTCCGCGCGCGCCTCGATGACCCGCGAGCAGCGCACGGGCCGCGAGCCCGACGTACTCGTCGTCCTGGACGGCGCCCGGCGGCTGCGCTCCCTGCCCGGAGTGGTGCAGATCCTCCGGGACGGGCCGGCCGTCGGCGTGCACGCCGTCTGCCTGGACGTCGAGGAGCGCCTGCTTCCCGAGGAGTGCCTGGCGGTCGTGGTGGAGGAGCCGGGCGGCACCCTGCGTGTCGGGCTGTCGGGGTCGGCCACGCTCACCGGGGTGCGCGCGGACACCGTGTCCGCCGAATGGTGCCGGTCCGTCGCCCGCGCGCTCGCCCCGGTGCGGGACACCGGCGGCGCGGACGACGAGGGCGCCGTACTGCCTTCGGCCGCGCGGCTGCTGGACGTCCTGATGCTCGACCGGCCCACACCGGACATGATCGCGGGCCGCTGGAAGTCGGGCGGCCGCACGACATCGGCCGTCGTCGGCATCTCCCTCGACGGCCCGTTCGCGCTCGATCTGCGCCGCGACGGCCCGCACGGCCTCATCGCCGGGACCACCGGCGCCGGAAAGTCCGAGCTCCTCCAGACGATCGTCGCCTCGCTCGCGGTGGCCAACCGGCCCGACGCCATGACCTTCGTGCTCGTCGACTACAAGGGCGGCTCGGCGTTCAAGGACTGCGTCGACCTTCCGCACACCGTGGGCATGGTCACCGACCTGGACGCCCACCTCGTCGAGCGGGCCCTGACCTCCCTGTCCGCGGAGCTGAAGCGCCGTGAGCACATCCTCGCCGAAGCGGGGGCCAAGGACATCGAGGACTACGTCGACCTGCTGCGGCGCGAACCGCAGCGCACGCCGATGCCCCGGCTCCTCATCGTCATCGACGAGTTCGCCTCGATGGTCCGCGACCTGCCCGACTTCGTGAAGGGCCTGGTCAACATCGCCCAGCGGGGCCGTTCCCTCGGCATCCACCTGATCCTGGCGACCCAGCGCCCCAGCGGTGTGGTCTCACCCGAGATCCGCGCCAACACCAACCTGCGGATCGCCCTGCGGGTCACCGACAGCTCCGAGAGCCAGGACGTGCTGACCTCGCCGGAGGCCGCCGGAATCTCCAAGTCGACACCGGGCCGGGCCTATGTGCGCCTCGGCCAGAACTCCCTCATCCCGTTCCAGGCCGGGCGGGTCGGCGGCCGCAGGCCGGGTGTCGCACAGGAAGCGATCCCGGCGCCCTGGGTCGTGCCGATCGGCTGGAGCCACCTCGGCCACCCGCTGCCGCCGCGCCCGCGCGCCGCGCGCGACGAGTCCGACGACGCGATCACCGACCTCGCCGACCTCGTCCAGGCGATCAGGGGCGCCAACCAGGACATGAACCTTCCGCCGCAGCACAGCCCCTGGCTCCCGGCCCTGCCCACCACCCTGACCACGGACGACCTGCCGCCCGTCCCCGACACCGGCACCTACGACCTGCCGCCGGTCGCCTACGGGCTGGTGGACGTGCCCGAGGACCAGGCGCAGCGACCCGTGGTCCTGGACCTCGCCACACTCGGCCACCTGCACATCGTCGGATCCCCGCGCGCCGGCCGGTCGCAGACGCTGCGCACCATCGCCGGATCGGTGGCCCGCGCGTACTCCTCGGCCGATCTGCATCTGTACGGGATCGACTGCGGCAACGGCGCGCTGCTGGCCCTGGAGGCACTGCCGCACTGCGGAGCCGTCGTCCAGCGTGCCCAGCCCGAACGGGTCGCACGGCTGCTGTCCCGGCTCATGAAGGAGGTGACCCGGCGTCAGGAACTCCTGGCCGCACGGGGCGCCGCCGACCTGCCCGAACTGCGCGGGGCGCTCGCACCCGAGGAGCGCCCGGCGCACATCATGGTGCTCCTGGACCGCTGGGAGGTCTTCGACAAGACGCTGAGCGACTACGACGGTGGGAGCCTGTTCGACGCGGTGTCGGCACTGCTCCGGGACGGGGCGAGCGTCGGCGTTCACATGGTGGTCGCCGGTGACCGCTCGCTCTTCTCCAGCCGGATGGCCTCCACCACCGAGGACAAGCTCGTGCTGCGCCTCAACGAGAAGTCCGAGTACTCCATGATCGGTATCCACGCCCGCTCGGTCCCGGACGAGATTCCGTCCGGCCGCGCGCTGCGCGCGACGGACAAGTGCGAGGTGCAGATCGCTCTGCTGGGCCCGGACGGCAGCGGCCAGGCGCAGGCCGCGGAGGTGCAGCGGATCGCCGTCGCGTGCCGGGAGCGGGACGCCCACGTCCCGGCCCCGGCGCGGCCGTTCCGGGTGGATCTGCTGCCCGACCGGCTCACCTTCCAGCAGGCCGTGGCGTATCTGCCGCAGCGGCAGCCCGGGGCGCTGTGGGCCATGGCAGGGGTCGGCGGTGACGAACTGACCGCCGTGGGACCGGACTTCGCGATGACGCCGACCTTCCTCGTGGGCGGGCCGTCCCGCTCCGGCCGCAGCACCGTCCTGCTGACGATGGCCCTGTCGCTGATGGCGGCCGGTACGCCGGTCGTGGTCGCGACGCCGCGTAGCTCCCCGCTGCGTGACCTCGCGGGCAGGCCCGGGGTCCTCGCGCTCTTCGACGGGCCCGACATCGACCCCGAGGAGCTGGAGGCGGCCATCGGCCGGGCCTCGGACACCGGAGTCTTGGTGATCCTGGACGACGGGGACCTGCTCCAGCAGACCCAGGCCGAGAACGTGCTCAACCGCATCGCGCGCAGCGGGGCCGAGATGGGTCAGGGCCTGATCGTGTCGGGCCAGCTCGAACGGCTCTCCTCCGGCTACTCCGGCTGGCAGGCGGACATCCGTCGCAACCGGCAGGGCATTCTGCTGAGCCCGCAGAACGTCAGCGACGGTGACCTGATCGGCGTCAAGATCCCGCGCAGCCGGCTCGGTGCCGGCCGGGTGGGACGGGCCATCATGCACCTGGGTGACGGGGTGCTGCGTACCGTGCAGGTCCCGGAGGCGGTCCTGCCGGTGTCCGAGCCGCAGCCTCAGGCCGGGGCCGGGGCCGGGGCCGGGGCCGAGCCTCAGCCCGAGCCCGCCGCGCCCGTGGCCGACGGAACCCCGCCCGGGACCGGCGACGCCGAGCACTGACGGCGAGGCGGACACACGAAAGGGCTCCCGCACCGGATCCGGTGCGGGAGCCCTTTCGTGTGTGCCGGCCCTTCGCCGACGGCTCCCGGATCAGGTGCCGTCGTCGTTCCGGTTGCCCACCAGCGGAGGCCCGTGCAGCGTGCCGTCGAACGTGCCGGCGGTCGCGCCCGGGGCGTAGATGCTGCCGCCGAACGACATGCCCGCGCCGATCGCGCCGGGGACGTTGCCGCGGATCCCGTTGCCCATGTCGATGAAGTACTGCTGGATCGGCCCCGGGGAGTTGCCCCCCGTCGAACCCACCGTCGAATTGCCGGAGCCCGGCGTCGGGTTCGCCGGCCTCGGAGGGATGATGTCGACGTCGTCCGCCACCGACCCGGCCGAGCCGCCGGAGCCGGTCGAGCCGCCCGGGCTCGGCGGCCGGTTCTGCCACGGGAAGACGAAGTCGTCGAGCGGGTTGGCGCTGGGCGTCTGCGGCGGCGGCCTGGGCGGCAGGTTCGTCAGCGGAATGTCGTCCGATGCCGCGCCGACGTTGGAACCGCTACCGCCGCTGCCACCGGTGCCCGGCCGCACGATGTCATCCGCCACGCTGCCCGCACCGCTCGAACCGCTACCGCCGCCCCGCCCGATGCCCCCGATAAAGGTCTTGATGGCGGGCCCGGCCGCTATGAGGCCCTTGATCACGGAGAACCCGCCGAAGGCGGTGCCCACCACGCCGAGGACGATGCCGGCGATGTCCCAGTCCCCGGTCACCACGCCCCGGGCGATGTTGATGCCGAGCGGTACGAGTCCGAAGACCAGGCTGGCGGCACCGAGGGCGAGCGCCAGTGGCTGCATGCCCGGGATGAACGCGAGGACGAAGGAGATGACACCGAGGATGGCGCTCATGATCCCGAACGCCGAGCCGATCTTGTCCCAGAGCTTGTCCCAGAAGTTCTTCTCCTTGACCGCCTGGTCCTCGGCGTGCCCCAAGGCGGTGGCGGCGGTCTTCGCGTCCGTCTCCCGCAGCCCTTTGGCGTCCTCGGCGAGGCGCTTCGCGGCGTCGAGATCGGCCTGGGCCGCGTCGACGGCGCTGTTGGCCGACGAGGCGGCGCTGTCGGCTTCGCGACGGGCGTTGGCGGCCCTGTCCTTGGCCTCCGTGTCGTCGTCCGGCGGCTTCGGCGCACTCTCCAAGGCGGAGATGCTCGCCTCGGCGGCGCTCTGCGAGGCGAGCGCCTCGTCCAGTGCCTTCCTCGCCTCCCTGCCGTCGTTCAGGGCCATTTCGGCCTTACGCTGATGGTCTTCGAGGCGGGGAACATAGTCGGAGACGGCCTTCGCCGCCGCCTCGTAGGAGTCGCGCAGGGCTCCCACCTGCTTGGGCAGTTCCTTGAGCACTTCCTTGAGCGCTTCCATCGACTTGCCCTGGCCGAGTTCCTGGGACTCGATACGGGCGATGACGGAGAAGGCCGACTCCGCCTCCTCGAAGACCTTCTTGTACTCGCCTGCCAGGTTGGTCAGTACCTGTGTGTCGCCGGGGGTCGGATCCTCAGTGAGATCCAGGACCGCCCAGTCACCCACCGGGGGCCGAGCCATCGCACCGACCTCTCTCTCTTTCGTCCGTCATGGTCAAGGCTGGAACCGCAAGGTGCCGCTGATCGCGTCGAACACGTCGAAGAACGCGTCGACCAGGCTCAGGTTGGGGGTGAAACTGGAGACGACCAGGAAGTCCCGGCTGTGCGGCACGGGCACGACCGTGTGCATCAGCGCGGTGCGCACGGTGCCACGGCCCCAGAAGTCGATGTCCTCGATCTGGGTGACGCGTCCCGCACTGCCGATCCCGGGGAGTTCGATGACCTCCGCGGTGTTCGCGGCCGTGCCCTTTCCCAGGGGGTTCCTGGCGTTCTTCAACGCGACCGGAACCATCAGCTCCGACAGGTCGGACGAGTGGTCCTCGGGGGTCAGCACCCGCATCACGATCGTGGTCGCGGTGAGCACTTCGGCGCTGTCGGTGTACTCCATCATGCCGGCGGCCTGCACCGCGCCCCGGGCGTGGGCCTCGCGTGCGCTCTTGCGGGCCGAGCGGATCATCGTGTCGACCATGGTGCGCTCGACCTGCAACCCCTCGGCCTGCGCCTGGATGCCGCGGCGGATGTCGGCGTCCCGGGTGCGGGAATTGAGATCGAGCTTCCACCACGAGTCCGGATAGCGAATGGTGAAGTGGCGCGGTGCCGCGGCGGGCGGCGCCGTAGCGGCCGTTTGTGTCATGGGAGTTGTGCCCCTCACGCGCAGGCCTCTGGCCTGCTTCTACTCGATGTTCTGGGTCACGTCGGCGTCGGTCTGCTCGAAGTTGTCGATGATGCCCTGGGTGGATTTGGTGAACGAGTCCACGTTCTCCTGGACCCGGTCATGGCCCTTGGCCCAGGCGCTGTCGAAGCTGTTGACCGCGTCGATGAGCTGGCGATCGCCCACATCCGCTTCGGTGCCGACCCGCTCCAGGCCCGTCTTGTCCTCGATGCGGGAACGGATGTCCGCGAGGTTCGCGAGGGTGTCCTTCAGATCGTCGACCGGGATGTGGATGGGAGTGCCCATACCTGACCTGCCTCCGGGAGTCGTGCAGCGGCGTCACAGCGCGACCGGCCGGGTTCCGAAGCGCTTCGAGGCGTCCGGAACCCGGCCGTCGCGGTGGGATCAGCCGATTCCGGACGCTGTCTGGTCGTCGGTGTCGCGGAACGCGTCGGCGGTCTTCCGCAGGTACTCGGCGATCTCCTGCATCGTCTGGATGCCCGTCTCCAGGTCCTTCTGGTACTTGTCCCACATGGGTGCGAACTTCTCCTTGGACTTCGGAGTGTCGTAGGAGTTGTCGACGACGTGGTCGATCTTCTGCTTGGCCTCCCTGACGGCGTCCAGCATCCTTTCCTTCTGGTTGTCCATCCAGGACGCGGCTTCCCGCATCTCCTCCGGGCTGACCTTGATGTTGCTCATGCCGGCATCCTCCGTATTCGGGAACGCGACGGGCTTTCCACACCGCCGCACCGGCCTTACGGAGGTCCGGGCGAAACGGTTCACGCCCTCACAGCACGCCGCCGGCCTCGTCGTGGAAGACCTCCGGCCAGTAGCGCCAGTCGCCCTCCCGGTCCGTCGGAGCGCAGGCCACCGGGTCCAGCGAGGCGAGTACGGAGATCATGGTGTCGGCGAGCTGCTGGTACATGTCGTAGGTCAGCTCGTGCACGTGATCGAGGGTCTCCTCGCGCTGGTGCATCCACACGGTGAACGCCAGCGTCGAGACATCGGCGTTCAGCGGTCGCCACTCGCCGTCGAAGTAGCGGGCGTGCACCGCGCCGGTGAGACCGTCGACGACGACCTCGCAGTCCTCGACGACCTCGCCCAGGGCGAACAGCGGGCCGTGGCCGCTCGCGAGGCCGCCGGGGGAGGCGTCCACGTCGCGCCCGCCGTCGTACCGTTCACCGGCCGCCTCGGTGCGTGACGGGCGCAGCGGCGCCTCGTCGTACAACGCGAACATGCCGGCCTCCCGGGGCAGCCCGGTTCCTGAGAGGAATCGCCGAGTCGGTTCGTGGTGCAGGCCCTCGGGCAGGTCGGCCGGGTCGAAACGTGCGATCTCGCCGTCCCCGAATTCCTCCTCCAGCAGGCCCTCCGGCAGCTCGACCAGCAGCCCCCGGCCCGGCCCGGCCATCAGCGCGAGCGGCCGCACCAGGGCGGTGATCATCCAGAACGCGGGAAGAGTACGGTCCCACTGCCCGGGGTCGCCCGCACTGCCCCAGCCGCCGCCGCGCCAGTCCTCGGCACCGAGGACGGAGAGGAACAGCGCGGTGGCGTCCCGCACCGCGTCCACCCCGTGTTGCCCGGAGAACCGCGCGAACCGGCCGGACCGCGAGACGAGTTCGTCCTCGGCCACCAGGAAGCGCGCGAGAGCCTCCAGCGAAGGGGCGAGGGGCAGGACCTCCACCAGGTCCGGATCGTCCGCGAAGAAGTTCATGCTGAACACCCGCCCCGAGGCCCCGTCCAGCACGATGTGCTCGGCCTCGTCGCCCCGGGTGAGGAGGCGGCCGATCGCCAGCAGCCCCTGGATGTGCGCGTCGAGCGCGCCAGGGTCGGCGGACGCGTCGACCAGCTCCGCAACCGGCACCGGCCGGTTCGCCGCCAGCGCCCCGAACCGCAGCCGCTCGCCCCCGGCCGGCAGCCCGGCCCCGCTCAGCAGTCGCCGCGTCCCGGCGTGCGTGATCGCCGGGTGCAGCTCGCTCTCCGCCACCGTGATGACCGACTCCGTCATGATTCCCCCGCCCTCGGGCCCGTCCGTACCGTCGGGCCGACCCTACGAGGCGCCACCGACACCGCCCGGCCCGCCCCTGACGCGCGCGGCGGAGCGCCCCGCCGCTCTCCGTGTGACGCTGGAGGCATGGCCAGGGTCAACGAAGAGATCGAGGCGCTCCTCCAGGAGTACGCCGACCTCATCGCGATCACCGGCGGCGACGCCTTCCGGGTGCGGTCCTACGAGAAGGCCGCCCGCGCCGTCGGCGGCTATCACGCCGATGTCTCCAAGCTCGACGCCAAAGGACTGCGGGAGATCCCCAACGTCGGCAAGTCCATCGCCGACAAGATCGTGGAGTATCTGTCCTCCGGGCAGATCTCCGCCGTGGAGGAACGACGGCAGTCCATCCCGGCGGGCGTCCGTGAGCTGATGACGATCCCGATGCTCGGGCCGAAGAAGGCCATGGTCCTCCACGAGGAACTGGGGGTCTCCTCCGTCGACCAGCTCCTGGACGCCATCCACGCCGAGCGGCTGCGCGACCTCAAGGGCTTCGGCGAGAAGACCGAGGAGAACCTCCTGCACGGCATCGCCCTCATGCAGAAGGCCGGCAGCCGCATCCTCCTCAACGCCGCGATGGACTCCGCCGAGCAGATCATCGCCGAGCTGTCGCAGATCAAGGGCTGCCGGGGCTGCACCTACGCCGGATCGCTGCGCCGGATGCGCGAGACCATCGGGGACATCGACATCCTGGTCGCCGCGGAGAAGTCGGCGCCCTTCATGGAGGCGCTCGGCAGCCTCCCGTACACCGCCGAGGTCATCGCCCACGGCACGAAGAAGACCTCCATCCGCACCACCAAGGGCCTCCAGGTCGATCTGCGGGTCCTGCCGCCGGACTCCTGGGGCGGCGGACTGCAGTACTTCACCGGCTCCAAGGCGCACAACATCCGCACCCGCGAGATCGCCGTGCGCAAGAAGCTCAAGCTGTCCGAGTACGGACTCTTCGACGCCGAGAGCGGCAAGAAGATCACCTCCGGGACGGAGGAGGAGATCTACGAACGCCTCGGCCTGCCCTGGATCCCGCCGACCCTGCGCGAGGACCGCGGCGAGATCGCGGCCGGACTGCGCGGCGAACTGCCCGACCTGGTCACCGAGAAGGACATCCGCGGCGACCTGCACACCCACACCGACCTCACCGACGGCCTCGCCCCGCTCGAGGACATGATCGCCGCGGCCGCCGGGCGCGGCTACGCGTACTACGCGGTCACCGACCACGCCCCCGACCTCGCCATGCAGCGCATGACCAAGGAGAAGATGCTCGCGCAGCGCGAACGGGTCCGCGAACTCGACCGCGAACACCGGGGGATGCGGCTGCTGCACGGAACCGAACTCAACATCGGCCCGGAAGGGGACGTGGACTGGCCCGACGAGTTCCTGGCGGACTTCGACCTCTGCGTGGCCTCGGTCCACTCCCACTTCAACCAGAGCCGGCGGGCGCTCACCCGCCGACTCATCCGCGCCTGCGAGAACCCGTACGTCGCCGTCATCGGCCACCCCACCACCCGCCGCATCGGCAAACGCCCCGGCATCGACGCCGACTTCGACGCGGTCTTCGAGGCCTGCGCGAGGACCGGCACCGCCCTGGAGATCAACGCCCACCCCGAACGGCTCGACCTGAACGACGAGGACATCCTGCGGGCGAAAGGGTACGGGGTGAAGTTCGCCGTGAACTCGGACGCGCACTCGACCACGCACCTGCCGTACATGCGCTACGGAGTGGCCACCGCCCAGCGGGGCTGGCTGACCAAGGACGACATCATCAACACCTGGCCGCTGACGAAACTGCGCCGGTTCCTGCGCCCGGACGTCTGAGCGGGAAGCTCAGCACGGCTGCCGCCACCGGTCCAGCTCGAGCCTCTTGCGCATCGACGACAGCCCGAGACGACGGGCCTCATCGCAGAATTCCGGCGTGCTCAGGGCGTATTCGACGTGGAAGACGGCCTTGTCCGCCTCGATGAACGGGGTCAGCCTCGCGCACTCGTCGTACTGGGCGCATTCCTCGTTGACCGCGAAGTCGAAGTCCCGCACCAGCTGCGGGATCTGCGGAAGATCGTTCTTGAGCCCCACCGCCAGGCCTCGGTCGTGCGCGATGCGCGCGATCATGCGGTTGTACGCGAGCTGGTGCGCTGCCGTCAGCGGGAAGCCGGTGTCGTTCAGATAGGCGTCCATGAGGTCCGGTTCCACCGCGTCGAAACCCTTGTCGCGGCACATGTCGAAGCGCTTCTCCAGCAGCGGGCGCAGCACGTCGAGCCGACGGATGTCGAGCCACCGCTCGCCGTCCCAGCCGTTCGGCCGCCCGCGCACGCCGGCCGGGAAGTCGGCGTGGTCGGGGCGGAAGTCCTCCCACGCACCGGCGTTGACGTAGCAGATGACCTTGCGGCCGTCCCGGTGCAGCCGTGCGACATCGGCCGCCGAGTTCTCGAAGCCGTCGATGTCGTACACGGGAACGTCGGCGGCCGCCGGGTCCGCGCGGCCGTTCAGCTGCCACTGCCAGGGCGTGCCGGGCCGGGGCTGCCACCGGGGCCGGTCGGGGGAGGGCCGGTGGTCCGACGTGCACCCCACCGGCAGCAGGAGGAGGACCGCGAGGGCGACGAACAGCCAGGGGCGGCGGGTGGAAACGGTCACCAGGCGTCTCCGAAGAGGCCGGGCGGCGGCGCCGCCCAAGGATTGGGCAGGGTACCGGCGACCGCGCAGGACACCCCGGCCCCCCGCTCCCGGGCCGCCCGCTCGGCGACGCTCGAGAGCGCGGGCGGTACGCCGTACACCAGATGGCAGAACCGCTCCGGCGGGTGCCGGGCCGTCCAGCGCGGCCGGGTGAAGGCGGACCGGTAGACCGGCCAGGGGCCCTCGAACGTCACGAGCAGATCGGCGATACGGGCATAGCCGGGCGCCGGGTGCACCCCCGGATTGAGGACGACCGTGGTCGCGTCCCGCTGCCGCGCCGCCCGCACGAGGCGCCGGCAGCCGGGCAGGGCGGACCGGTCGGCCGGCACCTGGTCGAAGAAGCAGCCGTCGGTGCCGTACCAGGTGCGATGCCGGTCGAGGTCGTCGAGCACGGCGGAGTCCGGGCGCGCGCCGTAGTCCATATCGACGTAGCCGAGCACGCGCGTGCCCGCCGCGCGCAGGTCGCGGGCGGCGGAGACGAACGCCGGATCGGGCGCGGCACCCGGCCCGTTCGCGGCGTTCAGCACCACGCCGTACACCCGCTCGGACGCGGCCGCGAGCAGCCGCCAGGCGTCGGGGTCCTGGGCGGGGTGGATGTAGAGAGGGATGAGCAGGGTCATGGGACGAGTCCGTTCGCGGAGATTTCAGCCACCGCCCGCGATCGGCACCGCGCGGTGCCACCTGCGGTACGTGCCCGTCCGCGGGCCGGTGGGTGGTTCGTGGCCAACCCGTTCCTCCCCCCAGGACTTCGTCCTGGGGGGACCCCCACGCGGCACGCAAGCCCACGAACCACCAGGAGGGGCGTCACGGCACCGGGTCCAGTTCCGGTCGCGAGGACACCGACGACCAGAGCGAGCCCAGGGAGTCGGTCAGCCGGAAGCGGGGCTGCCAGTCGAGGGCGTCGCCGGCCGCCGTGATGTCGGAGCACTGCCAGTCCACCCCGGCCGAGCGCGCCGAGCCGCCGACCGTCCCCGCCTCCTCGGTCCGGCCCCGGAAGCCCGACGCCTCCACCAGGCCGTGCACCAGCGCCCGGATCGGCACCGCCCGTCCGCCGCTGATGTTCAGGACGCGGGGGAGCGGACCGGGGGCGGTCGTGGCCAGGGCGACCGCCTCGGCCAGGTCCCGTACATCGATGAAGTCGCGGTACGCGGACAGGTCCCCGAAGCGGACGACGGCGTCCTCGCCCGTGCCCGCCCGGCGCAGCCGCAGCGCGGTGCCGCCGGGCAGGCTCTGCGCCGGGGCGCCGGGCCCGACCGGGTTGCCCACCCGCAGGACGACGGCGTCGAGCCCGGAGGAGGTCACCGCGACCGTCCCCGCGAGCTTGGTCGCGCCGTACGGGGCGACCGGCCGGGTGGGGGCCGCCTCGGTGACCCGTACCCCGTGCTCGGTCGCCCCGTACTCCGCGGCCGAACCCAGATGGACCAGCCGGGCCCCGGGCGCGGCCTCCCGCAGCGCCGCGCACAGCACGGCGGGCCCGCGGGCGTTGACCTCGGCGAGCGTCACCGCGTCGCCGCCCACGGCCCCGACGCAGTTGACGACCGCGTCGGGGGAGAAGTCCGCGAGCGCCTCGGCCAGCCGCCCCGTGTCGGCTGTGGCGAGGTCCGCGCGGAACTCCGACGCCGGGGAGCGGCCGCCGCCGGCCGGCCGCACGCCGTCAAGGGCGCGCAGCCGCTCGATGACGTGCCCGCCCAGATACCCGGTGTGGCCCAGGACCAGGATGCGCATGAGGTGTTCAGGCTCCCTTGAGCAGCAGTGACTTCTGGGTGGTGAACTCGGCGTTGGCCCGGTCGTAGTCGTCGGGCCGCCCGATGTCGAGCCAGTAGCCGTCGAACTCGTAGGCGTGCGGCGGGTTCTCGGTCTTCAGCAGGTCCAGCACGAGCTCGTCGAAGCCGAGCGGCAGCCCCGGGGTGTACCCGGCGAGCGTGTCGCGCGACAGGCCGTACACGCCCATCGAGACGCGGTAGTCCATGCTGGGCTTCTCGGCGAAGCCCACCACCTTGCCCGCGTCCGTCGTCAGCACCCCGAAGTCGATGCGCACCTTGCGCGCGTACGTGGCGATGGTCAGGGCTGCGCCGGAGTCACGGTGCCGGCGCAGCACGTCCGCGTAGTCGAGATCGGTGAGGATGTCGCCGTTCATCACGAGGAACGACTCGGGCAGCCGGTCGGTCATCGTCAGCAGCGGGCCCATGGTGCCCAGCGGGCTCTCCTCGGTGGCGTAGTCGACTCTCAGCCCCCACCGCTCACCGCTGCCGACATAGGCGCGGATGATCTGGCCGAGGTGGCCGACCGCGATGGTGCAGCTGGTGAAGCCGGCGGAAGCGAGCTGGCGCAGCACGATCTCCAGGATCGCGTGCTGGTCCCCGATCGGCACGAGCGGCTTGGGGAGCGCGGTGGTGTACGGACGCAGCCGGATGCCCTTGCCTCCGGCGAGTATCACTGCGTGCATGGGAGCCCCCTGTGGGTACGGCGGTCAGTAGCTGTGGACGGTCGGTGACGCGGTCAGATGTTGTAGATGTCGGTCTTGTACCGGGCGAGGTTCGCGGGGTCGCGGAAGAACTCGACGGTCCGCGCGATGCCCTGCTCCAGGTCGTGCTCCGGCGCCCACCCGGTCGCCCCGCGCAGCCGGGTGGCGTCCGCGACCAGGCGCATCACCTCGGAGTTCGCGGGCCGGATGCGCTGCTCGTCCTCGGTCACGTCGAGGTCGGCGTCCATCACCTTTCCGACGAGCCGCACCAGGTCACCCACCGAGATCTCGCCGCCCGTACCGGCGTTGAAGGTCCGGCCCACCACGGCCTCGGCCGGGGCGGTGCCGACGGCGAGGAACGCCTGCGCGGTGTCCTTGACGAAGGTGAAGTCCCGGGTGGGCCGCAGATCGCCGAGCGTGATGCTGCGCGAACCGGCGGCCACCTGACCGATGACGGTCGGGATCACGGCCCGCATCGACTGCCGGGGGCCGTACGTGTTGAACGGACGCAGCGTCACCACCGGCGTGTCGAAACTCGCGTGGTAACTGTCGGCGAGCCGGTCCCCGCCCGCCTTCGACGCGGCGTACGGGGACTGCGTGTTGATGGGGTGGTCCTCCGTGATGGGCACGGTCCGCGCGGTCCCGTACGTCTCGCTCGTGGACGTGTGCACCAGGCGAGGGGTGCCCAGCGACCGCACCGCCTCCAGCACGTTGAGCGTGCCCGTGACATTGGTGTCCACGTAGCTGTGCGGGGCCTGGTACGAGTACGGGATCGCGATCAGCGCGGCCAGGTGGTACACCGCGTCGGCGCCGTCCACGAGGGCGCGGACCGAGCCGGGGTCACGGACGTCGCCCAGCACGATCTCGACCTGGTCGAGGATCTCGGGTGCCAGGGTCTCCAGCCAGCCGTAGGAGGAGAAGGAGTTGTACTGCGCCATGGCGCGCACGCGGTGCCCGGAGGTCACGAGCGCCTCGGTCAGATGGGAGCCGATGAAGCCCTCGGCTCCGGTGACGGCGGCGAGCGGTGCGGATGTCAACTGACGGTCCTTTCAAAGAAGGTGTGTGATCAGGGGGTGATCAGGCGTGTGCGGTAGGGCGGCCGAGCAGCCACAGCACACCGACGACGAGAAGCCCGGCAGCGGCACCGCAACACAGCAGCAGCGCCAGTGCGGGTGGCGGACCGCCGCCCAGGAGGGCCGCCGTGCCCACGCCCGCCGCCGCGGCGAGCGTCACCGTGGCCGGGGGCCAGGCGATGCCGAACGCCTGGAGCAGCAGGGCGGTCCACAGCAGACCCGCGACGGTCAGGAGCGGGGCGGGCCGTGCCCCGGTCAGCAGCGCCGCCGGTACGAGCGGCAGGAGGTACGCGCCCAGGCAGATCGCCAGGGTGCGCGCGGACCGCAGCCGGAAGGCGGCCCCGGTCGCGGTCGCCCGCAGCCCCGCCACCGACAGACCCCGGTAGCGGTACAGCAGCCACTCCGCCGGGCCCATGCTGAGGGTCAGCGCGATGACGGCGAGCGGCTGCTCCCGGCCCACGAACACGACCAGGACGCCCGCGCCCAGGCCGAACAGCCCGTACGGCAGCGAGTCGCGGAACCGTGGCCGTGCAGCGCCCGGTGCGGCGTCGGCCCCGAGCATGCCCCGGATCGCGTGTCCCGCCGCCGCGGCGGACATCAGCACCGTCAGCGTTGGCAGCCCGATCCGCAGCACCACCCCAGGGTCCCACCAGGGCAGCACCGCCGCACCCGCGAGCAGGGGCGTGAGGGTGGCGAGCAGCACGCGTTCCCTCCCGCACACCAGCAGCACCCCGGCCGCCGCGAGGTACAGCGACTGTCCGACGGCGAACAGCGCCGCCGGCCCGGCCCCCGCCATGGCCACCCCGGCCGCCGAGGCGAGCAGGGCACCGGCCGCCGCGCCGACGAGCAGCGTCCGGCCCGCCTCCCGGCGCCCCGCCGCCAGCCGCAGATACGCGCGGTGGCTCAGGCCCTGCCCCCACGCCCAGGACAGCAGCCCTGCCGCGACCAGCGCGTACACGCCCTGCTCGCTGTGCCACAGCCGCCCGGTCAGCAGATACGCCAGCCCCGGCAGGGCGAACAGCGCCCCGCGCAGCGCGCACCGGACATGGTCGGGCGCCCAGGGATCGGCCGCCGGCGGCGGCTCGGGGAAGCTGCGCGGCACCCGCCGGTACAGGTCGGCGGCGAGGGAGAAGAGGTCCCGGTGGCCGTAGCGCTCCTGGATCTGCTCACCGGTCAGTCCCTCCGACTCCAGCAGCGCGGCCACCTCGTACGCGTGCACCGCGGGGCCTATCCGGTCGGCGAGCTCGGCGGCGAGCCGGTCCACCGGATCGTCGGCCGCCGGCGGCACGCGCAGGGCGAGCGTGGCGTCGGCGGCCAGCCGCAGGGCCAGCGTGTCGCCCTGGCCGCCGTCGGGTGCGAGGGGCAGGGGGCCGCTCATCCCGCCACGCTCCTCAGGGCCGTATCGCCCGCGAGGTCCGGGCTGAGCGGGCCGTCGAGCGGGGAGCCGCCGCGGACGGACAGTTCGAGGTAGATGGCCCGGAAGGTGTCGACGGTCTGACGGAGCGTGAACTGTTCGATCACGCGCAGCCGGGCCGCCTCGCCCATGGCCGCGCGGCGCGGCGGATCGGCGAGCAGCTCCAGCGCGGCCGCGGCCATGGCGCCCGGATCGCGCGGTGGTACGACGAGTCCGGTCCCGCCGACCGCCTCCCGCACCCCTCCCACATCGGTGGAGACGGTGGCCCGGCCGCACGACATCGCCTCGATCAGGGTGAACGGGAAGCCCTCGCTGATGCTGGAGAGCATCACGACGTTGCCCGCCGCGTACGCGTCCCTGATGTCGTCGACCCGCCCCTCGAAGGTGACCGCGTCACCGTGGCCGAGGGACGCGGCGAGCTCCTCGCAGCGCTCGCGATAGGCCTCGCCGCCGCGCGGAGTCCCGCCGAACAACCGCAGCGAGGCCCCCGGGACTTGGGCGCGGACCTGCGCGAACGCCCGTATCAGGGTCTCCAGGTCCTTGATCGGGTCGACCCGGCCCGCCCAGCTGAGGGTGGGGGCTGCCGGCTCAGGACCGGCGGGCGGGAAGGCCGCCGGGTCGACGCCGTTGTAGACCGTCCTGATCAGGCGGGGGTCGGCGCCGCCCTGTTCCTCCCACAGCCGGTTGTAGCGGTTGCCGGGGGTGATCAGCGCCGCGCGGCGGTACGTCTCCTCCGCGAGCAGCCGGAAGAAGCCGAGCAGCACCGCCTTCACCGGCCAGCGGTAGGGGGCCGTCCGGTAGCCGAGGTAGCGCTCGCGCAGATAGACCCCGTGCTCGGTCAACAGCAGGGGCACGCCGTGGAGTTCGAGCGCGGCGAGACCCGGCAGCACGGCGACGCCCCCGCTGACCGCGTGCGCCACGCCCTGCTCGGGCGGGCGGGCGGCGAGCGGGCGCAGGGCGTGCTCCAGCAGCCCGGTCGCGGTGACCGCGTCGTGCAGGCTGGGCCTGGCCTCGCGTACCTCGAGACCGGGCCGGTTCCACACGGCGGTCAGCACCCGCAGCGCGCGGTCGCCGCGCAGGGCCGGGCTCAGCGTCCCGTCCCGCGCCGCGCGGGCCATCTCGTACAGCGCGGGGCCGAAGCCGTCCTCGGCGGCCGGGTCGAGCAGGGCGGTCAGGAACCGTTCGTACGCGGCCATCAGCCGCCGCTCCCGCCGCCCGCGCGGCGGTGAACCGGCGGGAGCGGGACCCCACATGGGCACCGAGACGGGCTCGGCCACATGGGGCGGCAGCTCCCAGACCACGGACTCACGCCCGGTCCCGGTCACCGCGATGACGTCGAAATCGATATCGGGCATCCCGGTCACCAGCTGGTCGCACCAGACACTCACCCCGCCGTGACTGTGCGGGTAGGTGCCTTCGGTGAGCAGGGTGACCCGTGCGGCGCCACTGCGCGGCGCGCGGTACTGAACGTGCATGGATGGGCTCCACGGCAGAAAGGGTGTGGAGGGGAGCGACGGGTTCCGTACGCCTGCCGGCGTACGGAACCCGCGTCCTCGCGATGAGCTGGTGCGCGGCCTGGATCAGCGCCGCTGGGCGGCGCCGGGCAGCACCGGCGTCACGACCCCGGCGGGCACGGGGGCGCCCGGCGCGGCCGCGCCTCGCGCGCCGGTGTCCGCCGTCGTGGAGACCGTTCCGCCCGCCCCGGCCGCCGGGGCGGACGGCAGGTCCAGCGTCACGCCGTTCTGCCCGGCTGCCGGGGAGACCCGGCCCGAGACCGTGCCCGCGTACGGCTGCCCGAAGGCGTCGGTACCGTGCGTCGTCCCGGTGGGCATGGTGGCGTTCACCGCGATGCCCTCCGGGGCCGTGACGGTCACGGAGTCGCCGATCCGGTGGGCGGTGACCTGGCCGGACTTCACCGCGGCGTTCCAGGCGGCGCGTTCGCGCAGTTCCGCGCCGATGTCCTTCATCCGGAGGTTCACCAGGGGGGTGTTGTCCGCGTAGAGAGTGGCGTACTGGTTGAGGATCGCGTCCAGGACCGGGTAGGCGATCTGGTCCTCGGCCAGGTTCGACTGGTGGATGAAGTGCGGCCGGGGGTCGTTGGCCAGCACGTGGCCCATCGCGATCCGGGTCTCCAGCGGCACGATGTAGTCCGTGTAGCCGGTCGCCGGGTCCAGCGGGGCGTCGAGACACGTGGTCGTCGTCGACAGGTCCTCGCAGATGCCGCTGCCGCCCTGGGCCCGGCGGGTGTAGATCCAGTTGTACTCGTCGACCTGCTCCGCCTCCCGGCCCACGTTGTAGAACACGTTCATCGGGTAGCGGGACACCGTCAGCGCGGATCCGACCCGACGCTGCACCGGATCGCGGGAGTTGTCGGAGCCGAGCCAGGTGATGCCGTTGTCTGCGAGCGCCGGGGCGAGGTTCGGGTTGTCCTCGGGCTGCTGCGGGAGCAGTTTCAGGCCGGAGTGTTCGCCGGTGACCAGCTCACCGTTCTCCAGGGGCAGTCCCGCGCGCTCCGCCCACTGCCGGTTCTCGGCGATCTGCCGGGAGATCTCGGCCCGGCCGACGTAGCGCGTAGCGCCGCCGGCGTCGGTGGCGCACTTCCACGGGACGACGCTGACGTCCTGCTCGCAGCCCAGGTAGGGGTGGTCGTAGGTGTGGTTGATCCAGCGGAACGCGTCGCGGTCGGCGATCAGCTGGTCCGCCGCGGGGTCGGCCCCGCCGTTGTCCTCCCGGTGCTCGACGCTGCCGCCGCCGTTGTACGCGAAGTCCAGGGTGAACCTGCGGGCGCGGGACCACTCTGCGGCGGTGCGGACGTCGGCGGGCGTCATCCTGATCGGGTTCGGCGTGCCCTGGCCCGGCTGGCAGTCCACGTCACCGGGGGTGCAGTTGAGCGCGGTGTCCCAGCGGTCGTCGGCGGCGAACACGTCGTCGACGTGGACGGAGAAGTAGTTGCGCGAGGAGCCGAGGCGCACCCCCTGCGTCATCCAGTCGACGATGCCGCGCGCGAGCAGCCTGAACTGCCGCTGGTGCTGGTTGTACACGAAGGTCACCACGAGCTCGCGGCGCCCGTCGTGCCGGTACTCGCCGACGAGCGAGCCCTTGGTCGTCGTGCCGGGCGCCGGCGCCTCGACGTACGTCGTGAAGTCCGCGCCCGCTCGCGGGCGGGACAGGAAGGCCCAGCTCTCGTTCACGGCCGGGTCGTTGTTCTCGAAGGTGAACGCGTTGTCGAGGTAGCCGAACGGCCCGGCCTTGCCCGCCGCCGTCACCTGGGCGGTGATGCCGTCCAGGGGTCCGGAGTAACCGGTGAGCGGGTACTCGAGCCCGGCCTGCGGCCTGGCGTACGTGTACGCGTCGACCTGCGGGATCGCGTACGTCTTCTCGTACGAGACGAGGGCGGCCATCTCCGGCGAGCCCGCCGGGAACGGATCGTCGTTCGGCAGGACGACGGCCTGGAACTTGGCGCGCGGCCGGCCGTCGACCGTGTCGGCGAGGAACGTCGCGTCGATCACCGGGCGGCCCGGGGCGCCGAGGTCCACGACGGTGTACGGCGTGCCCGCGCCGTCGAGTTCGGCGGCGATGGCGTCCGTGGCGGGGCCGCCGTCGGACACCACCAGCACCCGCAGCTCGACGCGGGGCGTCTGGTCCTCGGCCCGCACCGGCGCCGCGACCGCCGTCGGTATGCCGAGGGCGACGATGAGCGCTCCGACGGTGAGTGCGGTCGTACGTGAGCTCCGCTTCGCGCGGGTCCGCTTCATGCGGTGAAGTCCCTCCCCATAACCCCCCCAGCGCAACGGCGCGGCCGCTCGCGTGGAGCGCCGCGCTGTTGTGCCCTTACCCGTCACATAGTGCTGTCTGCGTGTGGTTTCTGTGTGCCTACCGTGAAAATTGACGGAAAAGCGTACGTGTCGGGATGGGGCCGGACGGGGCCACCGGTTCTCCGTACGAGGTGAGACCGTGCGGGTACGGAGGGTAAACGCTTGCGGTCATCAGTGGTTCGGACAAGCTGCGGGACCGGGCGGCCGCGATTTTCGGCCAGTCCGGCGGCGGTGGGGTCCACCACCGCCGGTCCGGTGGCCGGCTAGAGGGCCGGGGCCGGGGCCGGGCAGGTCACCCTGGTCTCCGGGGTGTTGTAGATGCCGTCCTTCACGTTCTGGCCGTTGTTGTACTCGTAGTAGAGGTACGAGTAGAAGCCGATGTTGCCGTTGCAGCCGGAGTCGGCGGCGATCTGGTACGTCAGGGTGACCGTGCGGCTGGCTCCCGGGGCGAGCGGGATCTCGTAGTTCACGCCGAGCCCCGTGGTGCCCGTGCCCGTGCAGGAAGCGCCCTCGGAAGTGCACGAGACGAAGCTGTACTTGAGGTCCTTGCGCTGCGTCGTGGGCCACGTCGGCTGGACCGACTGGTACACGAACCAGACGTCCGTGGCCTGGTTGTTGGTGAGGGTCATCGTCAGCGAGACCGTCGAGCCGGGGGCCGAGGTGGCCTGGTCGACGGTGAAGCTCAGATCGGGGGTCTCGGCCGCGGCCGGCTGCGTCATGCCGAAGCAGACCAGCGCGGAGGCGAGTATCGCGGACAGGCCGAAACGTCTCAGGTGTGTGATGCGCATGGCCCCGGAGGTTAGGAGACCGCCGGGCGCCGCGTCTGCCCCGTTGTGTCCCCGCGGACCGCGCCCCGGCGCGAAACAGACGGGCCCGGCCCGGGTGCCGAACGGCCCCCGTCCGCACGCCGGTTCCGGCATATGCGCCGGATGGCGGCCGGGTGGGCCCTCTGCCGCGGCCCGTCGCCGAGCGTGCGTGCGACGTCACTCAGGGCTCACCGGCAATGGCCTATTCCGCGTGCATCGTCCCCTTGCGTCTCTCCTTGCGCGTTCGTGTGAGCCGACCCCCGGCCGTTCGGGTGGCCGTGCCGCGATGCCGCCGCCCCGTCGCGGCCGCCCGCGCGGCCCCCGCGGCTACGGTCGACGTGATGCGTACGTACTCGCGGTGCCTCGCCGTGCTGCCCCTGCTGGCGGCGCTGCTGACCTCGTGCGGGTCCGAGCGCACCGGCCCCACCGTGCTCAACTGGTACAACTTCCCGGATGACTCGGGAGCGCTGGCGAGCGCCGCGAGCAGCTGCACCCGCGCCTCCGGCGGGCGCTACCGGATCGTCTACAACAAGCTGCCGCGCACCGCGGACGGCCAGCGCCAGCAGCTGGTGCGCCGGCTGGCCGCCGGGGACGACGCGATCGACATCATGGGCCTGGACGTCACCTGGGTCCCGGAGTTCGCCGAAGCCGGGTGGGTCCTGCCGTGGACCGGCGCGAGCCGCGCCGGAGCCAGCGTGGGAACCCTGGAGGTCCCGCTGCGCTCGGCGACCTGGCGGGGGACGCTGTACGCCGTCCCGTACAACACCAACGTCCAGCTGCTGTGGTACCGCGCCGATCTCGTACCCGAGCCGCCCCGCACCTGGGAGCGGATGCTGGCCATGGCCCGCGAGCTGGCCGAGCGGGGGAAACCCCACCACGTCGAGATCCAGGGAGCGCAGTACGAGGGCCTGACGGTCTGGTTCAACACGCTCGTGGCGAGCGCGGGAGGCTCCGTCCTCAACGCCACCGCCACCGCCCCCGCGCTCGGACCGCCCGCGGTCGAGGCGGCCGCGGTCATGCGCGAGCTGGCCGTGTCACCCGCCGCCGACCCCTCCCTGCCCAACCAGATGGAGGATCAGAACCGGCTGGCGATGGAGTCCGGGACGGCGGCCTTCGAACTCAACTATCCGTTCGTGTATCCGTCGATGCGGTCGAACAACCCCGAGCTGTTCCGGCACTTCCGCTGGGCGCCGTATCCCCGCGTGGACGCCCGCCGCGCCGCGAAACCCACCATCGGCGGCATCAACCTCGCGATCGGCGCCCACTCCCGGCGCCCTGAGCAGGCGTTCGAGGCGGCCCTTTGCCTGCGCAACCGGAAGAACCAGATCACCGCGGCCGTCGACGGCGGCCTGCCGCCCACCCTGCGCGCGCTGTACTCCGAGCCCGAGTTCAAGAAGAGCTACCCCTTCGCCGACACCGTCCTCGCCGCCCTGGAGAACGCCAGCGTCCGCCCCCAGACCCCGGCGTACCAGAACGTCTCCATCGTGATCTCCCACACCCTCTCCCCGCCCGCCGCCATCGAACCGCGCCGCTCGGTCGCCACCATCGGCCGCCAGACCGAGGACGCCCTGCGGTCCAAGGGGCTGATCCCATGAGCCGACCGGCCAAGCTCTCCGCGGGCGCACGCCAGGAGCGCAGACTCGGCCTCGCACTGTGCGCACCCGCCGTCCTCGCCATGCTCGCCGTGACGGCCTACCCGCTCGGCTACGCCGTCCACCTCTCCCTGCACCGCTACGACCTGCGCTTCCCGGCCGAGGCGCGGTTCGTGGGGCTGAGCAACTACGGCGCCGTCCTGTCCTCCCCGTTCTGGTGGGAGGCGTTCTGGGTGACCGTGTTCATCACCGTCGTCTCGGTCGCCGTCGAACTCGTCCTCGGCATGGCACTGGCCCTGGTGATGCACCGCACCCTCGTCGCCAGGGGGACCGTACGCACCGCCGTCCTCGTCCCGTACGGCATCGTCACCGTCGTCGCCGCGTTCTCCTGGCAGTACGCCTGGACCCCCGGCACCGGCTACCTCGCCGCCCTCCTCCCGGCCGGCGAAGCCCCGTTGACCGAGAAGTGGCCCGCCATCGGTCTGATCATCCTCGCCGAGGTCTGGAAGACCACGCCCTTCATGGCCCTGCTGCTGCTCGCCGGACTCGCCCTGGTGCCCGAGGAGACCCTGCGCGCCGCGATGGTGGACGGGGCGGGCGCCTGGCAGCGGTTCGCGCTGGTCACCCTGCCGCTCATGAAGCCCGCGATCCTGGTGGCCCTGCTCTTCCGCACCCTGGACGCCTTCCGGGTGTTCGACAGCGTCTACGTCCTGACCTCGGGCTCCCACGGCACCGGCTCGGTCTCCATCCTCGGCTACGACAACCTGTTCACCGCGCTCAACCTCGGCATCGGATCGGCGGTCTCGGTACTGATCTTCCTCTGCGTCGGCCTGATCGCCTTCGCCTTCGTCGGACTCTTCGGGGCCGCGGCCCCCGGATCGCGGGAGGCGGGACGCTGATGGGGGACAGGAGACGGCTCACCGGCTGGACGATCGCGAACATCGTGGTCATCGGGTACGCCCTGTTCCCGGTCTGGTGGATCGCCGCCCTCTCCTTCAAGGACCCCGCCACCCTGAACGACGGAAGCGTCATCCCGTCCGAATGGACCCTGGAGAACTACCGGGGCATCTTCCGGACCTCGGAATTCACGCGGGCCCTCGTCAACTCGATCGGCATCGCCCTGATCGCCACCGCCATCGCCGTCGTCCTCGGCACCATGGCCGCCTACGCCATCGCCCGGCTGCGCTTCCCCGGCAAACGGCTGCTGATCGCGATGTCCCTGCTCATCGCGATGTTCCCGCCGATCTCCCTGGTCTCCCCGCTGTTCGAGATCGAACGCGCGCTGGGCCTCTTCGACACCTGGCCGGGGCTGATCATCCCGTACATGACCTTCTCGCTCCCGCTCGCGATCTACACGCTCTCGGCCTTCTTCCGGGAGATCCCCTGGGACCTCGAAAAGGCGGCCAAGGTCGACGGGGCCACCCCCGCCCAGGCGTTCCGGCTGGTGATCGCGCCGGTGGCCGCGCCCG
Organism: Streptomyces sp. NPDC000410; assembly: GCF_040300305.1. Classification (NCBI taxonomy): domain Bacteria; kingdom Bacillati; phylum Actinomycetota; class Actinomycetes; order Kitasatosporales; family Streptomycetaceae; genus Streptomyces; species Streptomyces sp. NPDC000410. Next base: position 137,318 of record NZ_JBEPDM010000009.1, on the reverse strand, counting down.
GCGTGTTCACCACCGCGATCCTCGTCTTCATCTTCTGCTGGAACGACTTCCTCTTCGCGATCTCGCTGACCTCGACGGAAACGGCGCGCACGGTCCCGGCCGCGATCGCCTTCTTCACCGGCAGCAGCCAGTTCCAGCAGCCGACCGGCTCGATCGCCGCCGCCGCGATGGTGATCACCGTGCCGATCGTCGTCTTCGTCCTGCTGTTCCAGCGGCGCATCGTCGCCGGACTGACCTCCGGGGCCGTCAAAGGCTGAAGGGAAAGGGTGACCGGCCCGTGGCCGAGATCGTGCTCGAAGGCATCACCAAGAGGTACCCCGACGGCTCCGTGGCCGTACGGGACGTCGATCTCACCGTGGCCGACGGGGAGTTCGTCATCCTCGTCGGGCCCTCCGGCTGCGGTAAGTCGACGACACTCAACATGATCGCGGGACTTGAGGACATCACCGAGGGGACCCTGCGCATCGGCGGTCGCGTCGTCAACGACAAGGCGCCCAAGGACCGCGACATCGCCATGGTCTTCCAGAGCTACGCCCTCTACCCGCACATGAGCGTGCGGGACAACATGGGCTTCGCCCTGCGCCTCGCCAAGGTCGACAAGGCCACCATCCGGAGCAAGGTGGAGGAGGCCGCCCGCATCCTCGACCTGACCGCGCATCTCGACCGCAAACCCGCGAACCTGTCGGGCGGCCAGCGCCAGCGGGTCGCGATGGGCCGCGCCATCGTCCGCAGCCCCCAGGCCTTCCTGATGGACGAGCCGCTGTCCAATCTGGACGCGAAGCTGCGCGTCCAGATGCGCACCGAGATCTCCCGGCTCCAGCAGCGCCTCGGCACCACCACCGTCTATGTGACCCACGATCAGACCGAGGCCATGACGCTCGGGGACCGGGTGGTCGTGCTGCGCGGCGGCGTCGTCCAGCAGGCCGGGGCCCCTCAGCACCTGTACGACGAGCCGGTCAATCTCTTCGTCGCGGGCTTCATCGGCTCACCCGCCATGAACTTCCTGCGCGCCACCCTGGAGGAGAACACGCTGCGCACGGCGATCGGCGACCTCCCGCTGGACGACGAGGTCCGCCGCCGTCTGGAGCGGGCGCACGCGCCGCGGGAGCTCGTCGTGGGCCTGCGGCCCGAGGCGTTCGAGGACGGCGCCCTGGTCGACGCCGGCCCGGCGGGGACGAGGTTCACCGCCACCGTGGACGTACTGGAGTCCCTCGGCTCGGACGTCTACGCGTACCTCACCGGGGAGGGCTGGGAGCCGGCCGTCACCCCGGAACTGAGGGAACTGGCCGCCGACTCCGGCCTCGACGGGACAGGCACCGGGGCAGCGACCGGGACGGGTGGCGGGGCGGGACAGATCGTCGCCAGGATCGCCCCCGCGACCAGGATCCGCCAGGGGAGCCGGGCCGAGCTGTGGGTGGACACCTCCGGTACGCACCTCTTCGATCCCCGCAGCGGGCTGAACCTGACCCGCCGGACAACGGCGAGTGGGCTAAGTTGAGGACGATGGGGACGAGAAGGAGGCACGCCGTGCCATCAGATCAGCAGGCGCGCGCGCAGGCGTCCGCGATCACGCCGGGAAAGCGGTACGCGGACGACGGGCCGGCCCCCGTGGACCAGGTCCGCGCCCTGTTCGGTGGCCACCGTCTGTCGCCCGCGCAACGGCGCATCGCGCAGTACATCACCGACCACCTCACCGAGGCCGCGTTCCTGTCGATCACGGACCTCGCCGAACGGGTGGGCGTGAGCCAGCCGTCGGTGACCCGCTTCGCGACCTCGCTCGGCCTCAGCGGGTTCCCCGCGCTGCGGGAGGCGCTCCAGCCCATCGCGCTCAGCGCCGTCGCCGGCACCCCCGACACGACGAGGGAGCAGGACCGCCGCAACGAGCTCCAGGCGGCGGTCGACGCCGAGATCGACAACCTGGAGAGCCTGCGGCGCGTCTTCGCCGACACCGACCAGCTGCTCGACCTCGGCCGGGAACTGGCCAGGTCGGTACCTCTGACGATCCTCGGCCTGCGGATCTCCGTCTCGCTGGCCGAGTACTTCGCGTACGCGGCGAGGCGCATCCATCCGGACGTACGCCTGGTGTCCCGGGGCGGCAGCGTCGCCAACGACGCGCTCCTGCAGTCGCGGGAGGCGGGCGGCACCTGGGTGCTCGCCTTCGCCATGCCCAGACACGCCAAGGAGACCCTGGCGGCGGTCCGGGCCGCGCGCGGTACGGGCCTGCGCGTCGCGCTGATCACGGACCTCACCCTCGGGCCGCTGGTGGAGGAGGCCGATGTGGCGTTCACCGCCGGCACCGGATCGCGTCTCGTCTTCGACTCGTACGCCGCCCCGGGGGTGCTGTCGGCGGCCATCCTCCAGGCCATGGCCGACGCCGACCCCGAGCGCACGCAGCTGCGTCTGGAGAAGTACGAGCAGGCCGCCGAGCAGCACGACTTCTTCCTCGAGTACTGAGTTCCTCCTCCGGCACCGATTCCCGGGACGTTCCGGCATGTCACCGGACGTCCTTCGAACACGGTGCGTGCCATCGCGCTGACAGCGTGCATGAAATTTTTCATGCAACTTGCCTACTGCGCGGTATATATATTTACTGCACGTGAACCACCCGGGACTTCGACACCTCCTCTCGTCGACCCCCACGGTGTTCCTCGGGCACTCCGCCACCCCTCGGAGGCCCCCGGCGGCCCCGGTCTACCCCTGGGCCTGGGCCGCCGCAATACTTCCCCGGCTCCCCAGGGGGCGTCCGGTGGATCATGCTGGGCTCGCTGATCCAGCCTGATCCACCGGACACCCCCCAGCCTGTGAGCCGGGATCACAGGATGAACGCCTGTCTGGCTGGCGCCGCGCGGCCCGCCGACGATGGCCCGGTCCATACCGACCGTCGCTCGACAAGGTGGTGATCCGCTTGAGCAGCGTCTCCGACGCCCCCGCAAGTGAGACAGGCAAGACCCGGCACGGCGAAGGCTTCGACCGGCTGCGCTATGCGGGCGTGTTCGCGCTGTTGTTCCTGTTCGGGACCGAGACGTTCCTCGTCTCTCCCCTCCTGCCGACCATTTCCGACGACATCGCCGTCAGCGAGGCCGCCGCGGCGTCCAGCGTCACCGCGTACGTCCTCGTGTACGCGATCAGCGCACCCTTCCTGGGGCTGCTCGGCGACCGCTTGGGCCGCCGCCGGGCCCTGCTCGCCGGGACGGTGCTGTTCGTGGTGTCGAACGCCGCCGCCGCCCTCTCCACCGGCCGACCCTGCTGGTGGTCTCCCGGGCGGTGGCCGGGCTGGCCGCGGCGGCGGCCGGACCCGCGATCTGGGCCCATATCGCCGAGACCTCGTCGGACCGGGTACGGGGCCGCGCGCTCGGTCTCGGCATGGCGTTGTTCTCCTGCGGACAGGTCGTCGGCGTACCGCTCGGCGGACTGCTGGCGGGCACGGCGGGCTGGCGCTCCGCGTTCTGGGCGATGGCCATCGGCAGGGTGAAGCGCATCCCGGAACTGCTCTGACCCGCACGTCCGCATGGGGCCGTACTGTTGACCTCAGCTTACGGGGCGCTGCTGCTGCTCGATGTACTGACGTACAGCGGCGGGCGGGGCCCCTGCGCACGATCCGGCGAAGTACGAGCCGGACCAGAAACGCCCGCCCCACAGGTACCGGCGGACGTGCGTGTCGTACTCCTTGCGCAGCAGCCGGGCGGAGACGCCCTTGAGGGAGTTGACCAGCTTGGAGAGCTGGACCTTCGGCGGATAGCTCACCAGCAGGTGCACGTGATCGTGCTCGCCGTTGAACTGGTTCAGCTCGGCCTCGAAGTCCTCGCACACCTCCCGCATGATCTCTTCGCATCTTGTCAGCATGGCGTCGGTGAAGGCGCCCCGCCGGTACTTGGTGACGAAAACCAAGTGGACGTGCAAGTTGTGGACGACGTGTCGGCCGGTACGCACATCGGGATTGGGATTCCACCGTGGTGACATAAACCGAATGATTCGCTTGTGATTGTGAGTCAAGACACCAGGGTCAAGCGTCAGTTCGGGTACCGTGCCCGGCTTGCGTTGTCGCCTGCCGAGGTGTTGACGGCTGACGATCAGGCGCACGCGGCCCGCACCATGTGGAACCTGCTGCACGCCTGGTGGCAGATGATGCCGAAGGATGAGCGCACGCTCGCGAACGCGGACGCCGCGATACGCCAGGCCCGTAAGGATCTCGATTTCCTCGCCATCCTCCCCGCGCAGCCCGCCCAGGCGGTACTGAAGACGTACTTCCAGGCATGGAAGCACTGCTGGGACGGCCGGGCGGACGCACCGAACTTCAAGGGCCGTTTCCGGTCCCTCATGTCGGTGGACATCCCTCAGGGACGAGATCTGAACATCAAGCGCGTGCATCGACGGTGGGGCGTGGTCAACCTGCCAAAGATCGGCCGAGTCCGGTTCCGCTGGACCAAAGACCTCCCGGTCGGCAAGCACGCGCCTGGTTCCTCGACCTGACGACGGTGTGGATGGCGTCATGACGACACACCGGCCCAACTGGGGAATCACCCTCCCGCTGCCCGGACTCACCATCGACCAGCACCGCTTCATCATCGAACGGCTGCCGGAGCTCGGCTACACCGACGTGTGGAGCGCGGAGGGCGGCGGCACCGACGCCTTCACACCGCTCGCCGCCACCGCCGCCTGGTCCCCGACGCTGCGCATCGCCACCGGCATCGTTCCCGTCCACACCCGCGGCCCGGCCGTGCTCGCCCAGACCGCCGCCACGCTGGCCCAACTCGCCCCGGGCATACTGCTGTTGGGGATCGGCTCGTCGGTACCGGCGCACGTCACCGACATCAACGGCATCCCGTTCGACGAACCCTTCAAACGCACCAGGGACGTCCTGCGCTTCGTCACGCGCGCACTACGCGGCGAGTACGTCGCCGGTGACTTCGACACCTTCTCCATCACCGGCTACCGGCTGCCGCATCCGCCCTCGCCGCCGGCGAAGGTCATCCTCGGGGCTCTGCGCCCCGGCATGCTGCGGCTCGGCTTCGGCGAGGGGGACGGGGCCGTCACCAACCTGCTCTTCCCCGACGACGTACCGAAGATCCTGGACGCGGTGGGACCCCAGCCGCCCGGCAAGGAGCTGGTGGTCAAGGTGTTCGTGTGTCCCACCGAGGACACCGACTACGCGCACCGCGCCACCCGGCCCTTCCTCGCGTGGATCCTCAACCGGGAGCCGTACCGCAAGTTCCACGAGTGGCTCGGCCACGGCGAGGCGCTGCGCGAGTCGCACCAGCGGTGGGCCGCCGGCGATCACGAAGGGGCCCAGAAGGCGCTGCCCGACGAGGTCGTCGAGGGGCTGTTCATCAGCGGCTCGCCCGAGGAGTGCCGCGAGCGCATCCTGCGCTACCACCGGCCCGGTGTGACCACCATCCAGCTGTACGTCTCGCTGCGACCGGAGGTCTTCGTCAGCCGCGCCAAGGTGCTGGAGACGCTGGCCCGCCTGGGCCCCGCCGCATAGCGGAGCGACCCGAGACAGGAGTCATGACGTTTATGGAACTCGACATACGGGGCGGAGTCCGTGCCGCTCCCGTCACCGGCCGCACGCCCGAGGAGCGCCAGGCCCTGCGCTTCGCCCCCGACCCGCGTGAGCGCACCGCCGACCCGGACCACGTGGCCCGCACCGCGCGGGAGAACGAGGAGGACGGCCTCGACAGTGCCCTGGTGACGCAGTCGAGTTCCTGGCCCGACCCCTGGCTGGTGGCCTCGTGGGCGCTGGCCGCCACGAGCCGCCTCCGGATCGCCGTCGCCCACCGCATCGGCACCACCGCCCCGACCGTCGCCGCGCGCTCCCTGGCCACCCTGGACCGCCTCTCCGGCGGCCGGGCCGCGGCGCACCTCATCGTCGGGTCGAGCGACGCCGACGTGCTGCGCGACGGTGACGGGCTCGGCAAGGCGGACCGCTACCGGCGGGCGGAGGAGTACCTGGAGGTCTTCCGCCGCGCCCTGACCGAGGAGGGGCCCTTCGACCACGAGGGGGAGTTCTACCGCGTCCGCGACGCCGTGTGCGGACTGCGCCCGCGTCCGCGCGGCGAGCTGCTGTCCTTCGGGGGCTCCTCGCCCGAGGGGAGCGACCTCGCCGTGCGCCACGCCGAGGTGTACGCCATCCCGCGGCTGCCGCTGCCCGACACGCGGCGGCGCATCGCCGCGATCCGGTCGGCGGCCGTGGCGCACGGCCGTACGCTGCGGATCTGGCGGCACATCACGGTCATCCTCGCTCCGAGCGACGAGGAGGCCTCGGCTCGGGCCCGCCGCATCGCCCACGACGCCCTGCGCCTCACCTCGGGCCCGGACAGCCCCCGCTGGACGGACGCGGTCCAACTCGACCGCGACCGCGAACGCGGCGCCCCGGCGGATGTCGAGGCCTACATCCGCCGCTCCCTCGCCGCGGCGTACGTCGGCTCGCCGGAGAGCGTCGCGGAGCGGGTGGGCCTGCTGCGGGCGGCGGGCGTCGACACGATCCAGCTCGACCTCTCCACGGAAACCCCCGAGGACCGCGCCCTCCGCCGCGCCCTGGTGACCCGCTTGCGGGGGCCCGAGTACGGGGGAGGACGGCGGGGGTGGTGAGCTGCGGGGTGGGTGCCGCTGCCCCCGGCCCCCGGATGAGCCGGCCCGCCGGGCACGGCCACCGGCCCCGGGAACGCTGTGTCGATTCCCGTCCCTCACCCTTCGTACGAAACGGGCTCGCCCGCATCGCCCCCACCTCCACACCGCGAATTGCGCGAAACGGGTTACATGACAACATTGCAGTAAAGGGCAGATAAAGGCTCCGACAGGAGGCGCCCAGATGACCACCCACCCGAGCATCGAGCAACACCCCGACCTGGCCGAGATGCGCGCCCGCTTCGAACGGGCGACCACCACGCCCCGGGCTCAGGGGATCGAGACACTGGCCCTGCTCACGGGCCTGTACCTGGCGGCCTCACCGTGGATCGTCGGGTTCAGCGGCTTCCCCATCGGCCTCACCAACCTGGCCGTGTGCAACCTGATCACCGGCGTCGCCTACGTCCTGTGCATGGGCGGCGGGTTCGGTACGGCGTACGAGCGCACCCACGCCATGGCCTGGTGCGCGATAGCCATCGGTGCATGGACGATCATCTCCCCGTGGGTCGTGGCCGGCGACTTCGCCACGACCCGGGCGATCGTCAGCAACGTCATCGTCGGCGCCTTGGCTCTGCTGCTCGGCCTGGCGATGACCGCCATGGACCGCATGGGGGAGCAGGGTCGGACGCGCGCGAGCGCGCGATCGGGCCCCGGCGCTGGTCCTCTGCGGTGACACTCCGTGCGGTGACACACTCCGCACCCCACAAGGCCCCGACCCAGGTCGGGGCCTTCTCGTGCGGAGGGTGCGGTACTACGCGACTACGCGCTCACGGCGGGAGCGGCGCCCGCCTCTGTGATCATCCGGTGCAGCAGATCCGACGCGGCGCGGCCGAACGCCGGATCGTTGATGTGCGTGCCGAATTCCAGTACGTCCACGGGGCTCCCCCGCAGCCCCTCCCGTACGGCTTCGAACAGCGCCTCGTCGGCGGCCGGATCGTGGTACGGCCCGTCCGGCGCTCCGAGCGTGGACAGACCGTGCAGCGGTACGCACACCGCCGTCGGACCGCTCGCGTCCCGCAACTTGGCGGCCACGAGCGTGCCGAGCTCCGCACACTCCCGCACGGTCGTGCGGATGACCGTGATGGACGGGTTGTGCACCCGTACGTCGCGCTCGCGCAGATGCCGTGCCGGGAGGGTGTCGATGGGGCCGAACTTCACCATGTCCAGCGCCCCCAGGCTCACGACCTGCGGAATACCGCGGCGCCCCGCCGCACTGAGCCGGTCGGGCCCGGCGGAGAGGATGCCGCCGCACAGATCGTCGGCGAGTTCACTGAGCGTCAGATCCAGGACCCCCGCGAACAGCCCCTGCTCGGCCATCGACTCAAGCGTGCGCCCGCCCGCACCGCTGGCGTGGAACACCAGCACCTCATAGCCGAGTTCGGTCAGCCGCTCGCGTGCCGCGTCCACGCCGGGCGTCGTCACGCCCGCCATGCTCGCCGCCACCAACGGCCTTTCGCCCGCCGCGAGTTCGGCCGGGCGCAACGCCCGGGACGCGGCCGCGAAGCCCTTTGCCATCCCGGCGGCGGCGTCCGCGGCGTTCGCCAGGATCGGGGCCGACACGCTGTTGATCCCGGCGATGTCCACCACGCTGTACATCATCGTGATGTCCGAGGAGCCGACGTACGCCGAGACGTCGCCCGAAGCCATCGAGGAGACCATCACCTTCGGAACGCCGAGCGGCAGCGCGCGCATCGCGCGGGTCGCGATGGACGTCCCGCCGCTGCCGCCGATGGCAAGCACCCCGTGCAGTCGGCCCTCCCGATGCAGCCGCAGGACGGTCTCGGCGGCACCGCGGGCCATCGTCGTCACGGCCGCGCCGCGGTCCCCCTCCGCGCGTAACCGGGCCAGGTCGGCCTGCGCCGCCCTGGCCACATCGGCGCGCGGAACGTCCGCGCCGATCCGTGGCTCGCCGATCACACCGGCGTCGACCACGATCACCTCGACTCCCTGCAGCAGCAGGCGTTCCCGCAGCCAGCCGTACTCCTCGCCCTTGGTGTCCAGTGTTCCCAGCAGTACAACGATCGCCATGCCAGGTACTTTCCGGGGGAAACGAGAGAGCGACAAGAGGGCCTGCGTGGTCGCGGCAGCGGCCGGAATCATTCGTTCCAGGGCGGTGGCGGCCGCCCGGGTGCGCGCCCGGCGCGCAGCACGGTGAGCAGGACCGGGGCCTGGCTTCCGGACCCTGCCGGGGGCGTCATTCCGGACTCCCCATCAGCCCCGCGAGGCGGCGGAGCGTGTCCGGATCGCCGAAGCCGCCGGCCTTGAGGGCGACCGGGAGCCGCCGGGGGCTGTCGAGCAGGCCGAGCGCGATGCCCGCTTCCGGTTCGCCGAGCAGCTCCATCTCCCGGACACCGAGGGCGAGAAGGACGGCGCGGGCGGTCTCCCCGCCGGTCAGGACGAGCGCGTCGAAGGCGTCGTGCGCCGCGAGAGCGACGACGGCCCGGGCGAGGGTGTCCGGTACGGAGCGGGCCGTACGCCCCTCGGGACCGTGCAGCAGCGCGCACCCCCGGCCGGACAGCTCCCGCCGCGTACGCTCCACCGCCGCCGGGTCCGTGACGCACACCCGCGCGCCGGTGTCCCGCGCGGCGAACCGCGCCGCCTGTTCCCGCCCGGCCGGGTGGAGGCTGCCGACGACGACCAGTACGCGCCGCCGGGCCGGGGGAGACGCGGGGGAGGGGCTCCCGGGCCCCGGACCCAGGCGCCGCGCGAGCGCCGCGGCAAGGCCCGGAGACCCCACCCACAGCACCTTTCCGGGGTCCGGGACCGCTGCGACCAGCTCGTCCAGGTCCCGGTCCGAGGACGCGTCGGCCAGGACGAGACGGGCGCCCGCGCCGCCCCGTACCGCACCCGGAATCAGGACCGTCAGATCGGCGCAGCGCACCGGGCGGACGGGGTCGTGAGCGAACGCGGTCTCGTGCACCGGCCGTCCTCCCAGCAGCTGTACGCCACCCACGGTGGTCCGCCGCTGCGCCGGAAACGCGGGTGCGATCACCGCGGTGGTACGCCCGCTCGCGGTCAGGGCGGCCTCGATCTCCACCGCCAGATGCCCGCGCAGCGTCGAGTCGACGGTCTTGACGATCACGTCCGCACCGGCCACCGCCCGCGCCGCCGCGCCGGTCACCGCGCCCGCGACCTCGGCTGTCCGCCCCCGCGTGTCCAGATCGAACGCCGCCACCCCGCCCGCGCGCGCCACGTCGTCCGGGTCCGCGAGCCCGATCCGGGCCGGGAAGCCGGCCGCCCGGAACGGCGCTGCCCCGTCACCCGCGCTCGTCAGGTCGTCGGCCAGAATCGCGACCCGCGGGACCGCGGTGCCCTCGGCGGCGCTCTCGGCGCCGGGGGACGAGGCGCATGTGTGAGCGGGGCTGACCTCGTGCATGGTGCGGGCCTTTCGGGTCGGTGATCTTCGGAGGGCCTTCCGAGCGGTCAGCCTCCCGGCAGAGCACCGGACATGTAAAGCGACCGTCTCTCACGTCATGTGTGAGAAAATCTCACACATGACGTGGGCCGATCTGCCACCGCTGGGCACCCTTGTCGCCTTCGAGGCGACCGTACGGCACGGCTCCGTGACCAGGGCCGCCGCGGAGCTCCACCTCACCCACGGCGCGGTGAGCCGGCAGATCCGGCAGCTCGAACAGGCCCTGGGAACCCCGTTGTTCGAACGGCGCAACCGCGCGGTCGTCCCGACGGAGGCCGCGCGCACGCTGGCCCGGGACGTCGGCGACGCGCTCGGCGCGCTGAGTGCCGCGGCCAGACGGGCGCGCGCGGCCGCCGAGCCCGGCCGCCCCCTCGTGCTCTCCTGTGAACCGACGCTGCTGATGCGGTGGCTGATCCCCCGGCTGCCCCTGCTCGCCGAAGCCGCCCCCGGGCTCGACCTCCACCTCGTCGCCTCCGGGGGCCCGGTCCCGTTCGACCGGGAGGGCATCGACGTCGCCATCCGGCGCGACGACTTCGCGCTTCCGGAGGGCGTGCCCGCACATCCCCTGTTCGCGGAACTCATCGGACCGGTGTGCTCGCCGGAACACGCCCGCCGTCTCTCCTCGCCCGCGGATCTGGCGGGGCTGCCCCGGCTGCACACCCGCACCCGGCCGACGGCCTGGGACGACTGGGCGACCCGCGCCGGGGCGGACCTGCCCGCCGCGCCCGAGCAGACCTTCGAGCACTTCTCTCTGAGCCTCCAGGCCGCGGCGAGCGGCCTCGGTGTGGCCATCGGTCCGCTCGCGCTCGTCCACGACGATCTGAAGGCCGGCCGGCTGCTCGCCCCGTACGGCTTCGAGCCCGACGGCAGTGCGTACGTCCTGCTGGCCGCCCCGGCCGCCGGCGACGAGCGTGTGAGTGCCCTGCTGGCCTGGCTGGGCGAACAGGCCGGGCGGCTGCTCCTCTAGAGTTCCGGGTGTGCCGTCGTACAGCATTGGGCAGGCAGCGGAGCTGCTGGGCGTGAGTTCGGAGACCGTCCGCCGGTGGGCGGACGGCGGGCGATTTCGGATGGACCGGGACGGGGCGGGCAACCGGGTCATCGACGGGGTGAGCCTGGCGGCGTTCGCGCAGGAACGCGGGGCGGGGCTGCACCCCGTTCCGGAGGGGGTGGTCACCTCCGTCCGCAACGCCTTCGCGGGGATCGTCACCGCGGTGACCGCCGACGACATCGTCGCGCAGGTGGAGATCCAGTCCGGGCCGCACCGGCTGGTGTCGCTGGTGACCCGGGAGTCGGTCGAGGAGCTCGGCATCGAGGTCGGGGTGACGGTCACCGCCCGGGTGAAGTCGACGAACGTCCATGTCGACCTCCCGTGACCGCTCGACCCACTTGGCCGGTCCGACCCGTTCGGTCCGCCGGGCCTGCGCGGCCTGCCCGGCCCGTCCGGTCTGCCCGGCCCGTCCGGTCTGCCCGGCCCGTTCGGCCGGCCGCCCGACTCGTAGGGACCGCCTGTCCCGTCACCGGCACATCAGAGCCGCGCGCAGATCCAGCTTGTGGTCGAGGCGCGACAGATCGCGCCCGGTGAGCGCCTCGATCCGCTCGACGCGGTAGTGCACGGTGTTGACGTGCAGATGCAGCGCCTCCGCGGTCCGCGCCCAGGAGCAGTTGTGCGCGAGGAAGACCTCCAGGGTCTCCAGCAGCATGCTGTGCGAGGCGCTGTCGCCCGTGCCGAGCGGCCCGAGGGTCCGCGCGCTGTACGCCGCCCGGACGTCGGAGGGCACCCCGGCGAGGAGTGAGCCGAGCGAGTCCAGGTCCTCGACGGCGGTGACCCGGGCACTGTCCGGGGCCGCCGACCTGGCCGCCGCGAGGGCGTAACGGGCCTGCACCAGGGCGGCTCCCAGCCCGTCGGGCGCGGTGGCTGGGCCGCTGAGTCCCGCGTGCAGGGGAGCAGGGTGGCAGGCGTGCAACAGGGGCCACAGCTCGTCCAGCGCGGGCCGCTTCCCGTCGGGACCGGTGTGGAGGACGGCGACGGCCTCGCCGGAGCGCAGCGAGAGGGCGAACGGCGATGCGGGGAAGTGGTGCAGAGCCTCCGCCAGCGCATCGGCGGCCCAGTGCTGCTTGTCGGAGCTCCGGGTGGCGACCACCACCCGGTAGGGACCCTCCGCCGGCAGCCCGCACGCGCGCAGCGCGCCGTCCATCGTGGCCACGTGGGACGACGGGGCGTCGATCAGCGAGATGAGCAGGTCGGCCTCCCGCTGACCGCCCGTGCCACCCTGGCCCCGGTCGTGACTGCGGCTGTGGCGGTGCTGGGCGATGACGTCGGCAATCTCGTGCAGGACGCGCGGCGGGGCCTGGCCGACGTCCGGAAGATGCAGGTGCCAGGCGTCGTACGGGCTGCTCTCGGCCTGCACGCGCAGCGTGACGCCCGACGGCGCTTCGAGGCTCTCGGCGGCGCGCCGGACCGGGAGCGCGGGTGCGGACGGGGTGCGTGCGACGGTACGCCCGCTCGCGGTGAGCAGGTAGCAGGGCAGCGGACCCAGATGCGCGAACGCGCGGTCCAGCAGTTCGTCCGGTCCGGCGCCGCGGTCGAGGAGCCTGCTGAGTTCGGTGCGTACGTTCTCGGGCAGGGCGTAGTGCGGGGTGGGGCGGCGGCTGAGATTGCCCCACTGGCGCAGGTAGACCGCCTCGGTGATGGCACGGAAGCTGGTGTGCGCGGGGACCGCGAACACCGCGATCCCGTGCTCGCGACAGGACTCCACGACATCGTCGGGGACCGTGCCGTGGGTCTCCTCGCCGGCCAGCAGCGCGGTGGCACCCGCCGCGCGCAGCGCCGAGACGAAGCGGTCGGTCTTCGGGCGCCCCGCGCCCGGGCTCCACCACACCAGCCCGCTCAGCACGAGCTCGCCCTGCTGGAGGAACCGGGCCGGGTCCTCCAGGTCGGTGGCGGTGACTCCGCTGACTTCCCGTTCGAGGTGGTGCTGCTCGCCCCACAGCAGGGTGAGATCGAGGCTCTCGAGCTGGAGTAGATGTCCGACGTGCATGCCCTGACTCCTTGCGCGACTGCCGGGCAGGTCACCCGGCATCTCACATTCACCAGGCGAGTGTGAGTTCCTACATGGTAAATGCCAGGCCAGCCGCCCCGAAGGTCTCCTGGTGAATTCACCAGGGCATGCCCGGGGGCCGTGGTGGTTTTCCGTGCCGCGCACCAGTCGTGTCTGCCCGCCCCGCGTTGCTTCACTGACTCGAAACGGACAGTCGCATGGGGGAGCCATGGATCTGAACACGGTGCTGGACGTGCGCGACGCACGACGCCGCGAGCCCTGGCGGCCGGGTGACGCCTGGCTCGGCGGCGGCACGTATCTCTTCTCCGAACCGCAGCCGCATCTGCGGCGCCTCGTGGACCTCGGCCGGATGGGCTGGGTGCCGATCCAGCAGCTCCCCGACGGATCGGTGGAGATCGCGGCCACGTGCACGATCGCGCAGCTCTCCCGCTTCGGGCGGAAGTCCTCCGCGGTGGCGGCTCCGCTGATCGAGCAGTGCTGCCGGGCCTTCCTCGCCTCCTTCAAGATCTGGAACATGGCGACCGTCGGCGGCAACCTCTGCAACGGTCTGCCGGCCGGGCCGATGATCTCGCTGACGGCGGCGCTCGACGGCGAATGCCTGCTGCACGCCCAGGACGGCTCACTGCGCCGCGTCAAGGCCGCGGACTTCGTCATCGGGGCGGGGAAGAAGGACCTGCGCGAGGGCGAGCTGCTGCGCTCGGTCACCCTGCCCGCGCGGGCGCTCGCCGGCCGTACGGCCTTCCGCCAGGCGTCGCTGTACGGCCTCGGCCGCTCGGGCGCGCTGATCATCGGCACCCTCGACCCGATGGACGGCTCCATGGCGGTGACCATCACCGCCGCCACCGTACGGCCCTTCCGGCTCTGGTTCCCGCTGCCTGTCGACCGCGGCGAACTGAGCGCCGCGATCGACGCGGCCGTGGGCGACGCCGACTGGTTCGACGACATCCACGGACTGCCCGAATGGCGACGGCACATGACGTACCGCTACGCCGAGGAGATCCGCCGCGAACTCACCCAGCTCCCCCAGGACGGTGTGCGATGAGCTTCAGCATCCAGGTCAACGACCAGCCCTTCGAAGCCGAGCCCCGCGCCGGCCAGTGCCTGCGCACGTACCTGCGCGAACGCGGTTGGTTCGGCGTCAAGAAGGGCTGCGACGCGGGCGACTGCGGCGCCTGTACGGTGCACGTGGACGGCGAGCCGGTGCACAGCTGCCTCTACCCGGCGGTACGCGCCGAGGGCCGCGAGGTCACGACGGTGGAGGGACTCGCCCGGCAGGGCGGCGAACTCCACCCGGCCCAGCAGCAGTTCCTCGACGCCCAGGGCTTCCAGTGCGGCTTCTGCACCGCCGGCTTCCTGATGACCACCGCCGCACTCCAGGCCGAGCAGGGCACCGAGCACGACGACGGCAAACTCGACGACCTGCCGCGCGCCTTCAAGGGCAACATCTGCCGCTGCACCGGCTACCGCGCCATCGAGGACGCCGTGCGCGGGGTCAAGCACACCGAGAGGCCCGAGGCGGGCGAGGCCGTCGGCAAGTCCCTGGGCGCCCCCGCCGGCCCCCTGGTCGTCACCGGCACGGCCCGTTACACCTTCGACGTCGAGGTGCCCGGCCTGCTCCACATGAAACTGCTGCGCTCCCCGCACCCGCACGCCCGCATCGTCTCCATCGACACCACCGACGCCCTCCAGGTCCCGGGCGTACACGCCGTGTTCACCCATCACGACGCCCCCGACCGGCTGTACTCCTCGGCCAGGCACGAACACCCCACCGAGGATCCGATGGACACCCGCGTCCTGGACGACGTGGTCCGCTTCGTCGGCCAGCGCGTGGCCGCCGTGGTCGCCGACAGCGAACAGGCCGCCGAGGAGGGCTGCCGCCGCGTGGTCGTCACGTACGAGGAACTGCCGTACGTGACCGACCCGGAGGAGGCCATGCTCCCGGGCGCCCCCGTCCTCCACCCCAAGGGCCCCGAATCGGGGATCTTCCGCGCCGAGAACAACGTGTGCGGCGAGGTCCACAACACCATCGGCGACATGGAGAAGGGGTACGCGGAGGCGGACGTCGTCCACGAGGAGACCTTCCAGACCCAGCGCGTGCAGCACGCCAGCCTGGAGACCCACGGCAGCGTGGCGTACTTCGAGCCCAAGGAGGACGGCGACGGCGAGCGCATCACCGTCCGCTCCTCCACCCAGGCGCCGTTCCTGACCCGGCGGGCACTGTGCGCCCTCTACGACCTGGGCGAGGACGAGGTCCGCGTCGTCGCGGGCCGCGTGGGCGGCGGGTTCGGCGGCAAGCAGGAGATGCTCACCGAGGACATCGTGGTCCTCGCCGCCCTGAAGCTGCGGCGCCCGGTGAAACTCGAGTTCACCCGGGCCGAGCAGTTCTACGGTGCCACCACCCGCCACCCCTTCAAGATCACCATCAAGATCGGCGCCAAGGCCGACGGCACCCTCACCGCGCTGCGCATCCGCGTGCTCTCCAACACAGGCGCCTACGGCAACCACGGCCCGGCGGTGATGTTCCACAGCGTCGGCGAGTCCTTCGCCGTCTACAAGGCGCCGAACAAGGAGGTGGAGGCGTACTCCGTCTACACCAACGGCGTACCGGCCGGCGCCTTCCGCGGCTACGGCTTGGGCCAGGTCCTCTTCGCCCTCGAATCGGTGATGGACGAGCTCGCCATCAAGCTCGGCATGGACCCGCTCGAACTGCGTGAGAAGAACGTCATCGGCGCCGGCGACCACATGGTCACCCCGATCGGCCACGAGCCGGACCTCTTCATCGCCTCGTACGGGATGAAGCAGTGCATGGACGTCGTCCGCAAGGCCATCGCCGAGGACCGCAGTCACGAGGACGTCCCGGAGGGGTGGCTGACCGGCACGGGCTCGGCGGTCGCGATGATCGCGACCGGCCCCCCGGGCGGCCATTTCGCCGACGCCAGGGTCAGCCTGCTGCGCGACGGCACGTACGACATCGCGGTCGGCACGGCCGAGTTCGGCAACGGCACCACCACCGTCCACAAGCAGATCACCGCCGGCGCGCTGAACACCACCGTCGACCGGATCACGGTCCGCCAGTCGGACACGGACGTGGTCCGCCACGACACCGGGGCCTTCGGCTCCGCCGGAACGGTGGTGGCGGGCAAGGCCGTGATGCTGGCGGCGGACTCGCTCGCGGAGCGCCTCAAGACCTTCGCGGCCCGCCACACGGGCGTCGCCCGGCACCTGTGCAAGCTGGAGGCCGAGGCCTTCGACTGCGCGGGCCGCGTCGTGACCCTCAAGGAGTTGTACGAGGCCGCGTACGACAAGGGCAAGCTCGACGAGATCGCGGCGGACGGCCACTGGACCGGCTCCCCGCGTTCGGTCGCCTTCAACGCGCAGTGGTTCCGCCTGGCGGTCGACCCGGACACCGGCGAGATGAGGATCCTGCGCAGCGTGCACGCGGCGGACGCGGGCAAGGTCATGAACCCGATGCAGTGCCGCGGCCAGGTGGAGGGCGGCGTGGCCCAGGCGCTGGGCGCGACGCTGTTCGAGACCGTACGGGTGGACGAGCGGGGCGAGGTGACCACGGCCGCGTTCCGCCGCTACCGGCTGCCGCAGTACGCCGACGTCCCGCGCACCGAGGTCCACTTCATGGAGACGTCGGACGCGATCGGGCCGCTCGGGGCCAAGTCGATGAGCGAGAGCCCCTTCAACCCGGTCGCCCCGGCCTTCGCCAACGCGCTGCGCGACGCCACCGGGATCCGCTTCACCGAACTCCCGGCGACCAGGGACCGCGTCTGGCTCGCCCTGGACCGGCGGGCGCGGTCGGAGGATGGAACCGAAGATGCCAGCGCGGCATTCGTAGCAAGCTCACAAAATCGAGGAGATAGGCGCTAACCGGCTCGCAGGAGGGGTATCTCTGGCGGCAGTCGCCGCACCGACCCGTCCGACAGGGGAGCCCGATGAGCCGCACCCGTACCGCCCCCGCACGCACCGGATCCCTCCTCCCGGGAGAGGAGAACGGATCCTTCCCTCCGGGAGGGGAAGCCGGATCCGTCGTCCGGGGAAAGGAGGCCGGGTCCATCGCCCCAGGAGGGGGCGCCGGATCCGTCGTCCGGGGGGAGGGCGCCGGATCCTTCCTTCTGGGCGGGGAAGTGGAGCGCCCGGCCACGCTGGACGTCGCCGCTTTGCGGGCGGGCTGGCAGCAGCACCGGGCCGATGTCGTCTTCGACTGCGCCGTCAACGGCCCGCAGCACCACACCTTCGAGGGGGCGCTGCTCCGGGAGGTCGTCGGCGCCGCCCGCCCGGCCTTCGACCCGCGACGGCGCAAGGAGCGCGCGCGCTTCCTACTGGCCGTCGCGGGCCGGGACGGCCACCACGCCGTGCTGGCCTGGGCGGAGGTCGACGCCGACTTCGGGGACGCGCCGGTGCTGCTGGCCACCCGGATGGACGGGGAGGACCTCGGCCCGGCCGGCAGTCATCTCGTGGTGCCCTCGGACCGCTGCGGTGCCCGCTACATCAGCGGGATCACGGGGATCTGGGTCACCGCCTGCCGGCTGCCGGGCGAGGCCTTCTAGCGCTGCCCGTCAGCGCTGTCCTCGGGTACTCAGGCGGTGGCGAGGGAGATCTCGGTGGACTTGATGAGCGCGACCACGGAGGTGCCGACGGCGAGACCGAGGTCGCTCACGGCGTCCTTGGTGATCGCGGCCGTCAGGTCGCCTCCCTCGACGTCGACCTTGACGCTGGCCATCGCCGGGCCGGTGGAGACGGACGCCACGGTGCCGGGGATCTGGTTACGGATGCTCAGGCCGCCGACCTGGCCGGTGGCGAGGGCCACCTCCGTCGACTTGACCAGCGTGCGGACCTCGGAGCCCGCGGCGAGGCCGAGCTCCTTGACGGAGTCGACGGTGATGGCGGCGGTGATGTCCTGGCCGCCCGCCAGACGGACCTTGACGGTGGCCATGGCCTCGCCGGAGGTGACGGAGGTGACGGTGCCGGGGATCTGGTTACGGATGCTGAGACTCATGTGCCTGTGCCTTGATCGTTGAGCGGAATGCCGGATTCACCGGCTGTTGCTCCGCACACTAGGCGCACTGCGTGCGACCGTTCGTGCACGCATCGCAGGCGCCAGTCCCGATCTGCGTATCGCCTGGCATACCCGAGGTAACGATCTTGGGCTTGTGTGTTCCTCTGAAGGGGGTGGCATCTGCGATGGAGTTTCATTCCATGAGTTGTAAATGCGAGGCAGACGGCCCTACGGTGTGGCACATGCAGTCCTACACCATCGGACAGGCGGCACGTCTGCTCGGCGTCAGCCCCGACACCGCGCGCCGCTGGGCGGACGCCGGCCGCGTCGCGACCCATCGCGACGAGGCGGGCCGCCGCCTCATCGACGGCCGTGATCTGGCCGCCTTCTCCATCGAGGTCGCCCAGGGCGGCATCGGCGAGGAGGACGGCACGTACACCTCGGCGCGCAACGCCTTCCCGGGCATCGTCACCGCCGTCAAGCTCGGCGACGTCGCCGCCCAGGTCGAGATCCAGGCCGGTCCGCACCGACTCGTGTCGCTGCTGACCCGGGAGGCCGTGGAGGAACTGGGTCTCGAAGTCGGCATGCAGGCCACCGCCCGCGTGAAGTCGACCAGCGTGCACATCGACCGCAGCTAGCACGGGCCCACCGGCAGCAGCTGGCACCGGACCGCCGGCCAGTCGGCCCGCGCGCGCCGCCGTATCCGTACGGCCCACGGCGCCACCCACTCCCCACAGCCACTCCCCACGGCCACCGTCCCCCACCAAGCGGCGTCGCCCGTCACCGGCGCGGCTCTCGTCCCATCCGCTCGGGCGGCGTCAGCCGACCGGACTCGCTCGCAAGGAGCTCACCACCCATGTCCCAGACCCGTACGTTCACCAGACGCCGCGCCGCCGCCGCCGTTCTCACCGCCGCGCTCCTCGTCCCGCTCGCCGCCTGCGGCAACAACAAGGACAACACCCAGAAGGACACCGGCGGCAAGTCCACGGGATCCTCCGCCTCCGCCGCGCCCAAGGCCGACCTGACCGTGCTGGCCGCCGCGTCGCTCACCGACGTGTTCAAGGCCGCGGGCGCCGCGTACGAGAAGAAGAACCCGGGCACGAAGATCACGTTCTCCTTCGCCGGATCCCAGGAGCTGGTCTCCCAGGTCAAGCAGGGTGCCCCCGCCGACGCGCTGGTCACCGCCGACACCAAGAGCATGGACGGCGTGAAGGCCGACACCGGCGTCCCGACCGTCATCGCCAAGAACCGCCTCGTCATCGCCACCGTCGAGGGCAACCCGAACAACGTCGACGAGCTCAAGGACCTCGGCGACACGAAGCTGAAGGTCGTCCTCGCCGCCCCCGAGGTGCCGGCCGGCAAGTACAGCAAGAAGATCCTGGACGCGCAGAAGATCACGGTGAAGCCGGTCTCGCAGGAGCCCAACGTGCGCGCCGTGCTGAGCAAGGTCGAGCTGGGCGAGGCCGACGCCGGACTCGTCTACAAGACCGACGCGGCCAGCGCGCCGGACAAGGTCGACGCGGTCGAGATCCCGGACGCGCAGAACGCCATCGCCGAGTACCCGGCCGCCACCCTGAAGACGTCCAAGAACGCCGAGGCCGCCGCGGCCTTCGTGGCCTGGCTGTCGACGCCGGAGGCGCAGAAGATCCTCCAGGACGCCGGCTTCCAGAAGCCGTAACGCGCGCAGTCGTCACGCGCACAGCAGTGACGCGCGAGCCATAGCGCGCGAGCCGCGGCTCGCGCGTCCATGACGGGGCTGTCCGGATCGGGGGACCGGACAGCCCCACGCCACACCCACGAGCACAGGAACTCCCATGCGAAGACTCCGCACCCGCGCGCCCGGCCCCCGCACCCCGGTGGCGCTCGCGGCACCCGCGCTGATCGCCGTCGCGTTCCTGCTGCTGCCGCTCGTCGGCATCCTCGTACGCACGCCCTGGGGCGAACTCGGCGCACATCTGACCAGCCCGGGCGTCGTCGAGGCGCTGGAGCTCTCGCTGCTCGTCTCGTTCTGGTCGCTGGGGCTGTCGCTCCTCCTCGGCGTGCCGCTGGCCTGGCTGCTGGCCCGGGTGGACTTCCCCGGCAAGGCGCTGGTGCGCTCCCTCGTGCTGCTGCCCATGGTGCTGCCGCCCACCGTCGGCGGTGTCGCGCTGCTGCTCGCGTTCGGCCGGCGCGGGCTGCTCGGGCCGTGGCTGGAGGAGTCGTTCGGCATCACCCTGCCGTTCCACACCTCCGGCGCCGTGCTCGCGGCGACCTTCGTGGCGATGCCGTTCCTGGTGATCAGCCTCGAAGGCGCGCTGGGCGGGCTGCGGCCCCGCTACGAGGAGACCGCGGCCTCGCTCGGCGCTTCGCCGGTACGGGTGTTCTTCACCGTGACCATGCCCATGGTGGCGCCCGGACTGCTCGCCGGGGCGGCGCTGACCTGGGCGCGGGCGCTCGGCGAGTTCGGCGCGACGATCACGTTCGCGGGCAACCTGCCGGGCACCACCCAGACGCTGCCGCTGGAGGTGTACCTGCTGCTGCAGGACCAGCCGGAGGCCGCGACATCCGTCTCCCTGCTGCTGCTCGCGATCGCGATGGGGGTGCTCATCGCCCTGCGCGGACGCTGGACACCCGGTACGAGGCCGCGCACCCCCGCCGCACCGGCGGTGGAGGAACCGGCCGCCTCGGCGCTTCCCGACGGGACGCCCCCGGCCGGCGAGCAGGCAGAGGCGGTACGGGCGAAGGAACGCTGGCCGCTGCACGCCGAGGTCACCGGCTTCAACCAGCTCACCTTGGCCGCCGAACCGGGCACCACCATCGCCGTCGTCGGCCCCAACGGCGCGGGAAAGACCACACTCCTGCGCGCGCTTCTCGGCCTCACCCCACGCGCCCACGCGGACCTCAGGCTCGGCGACACCGACGTCACCGGACTTCCGCCGCACCGCAGGGGAGTCGCCTGGGTCCCGCAGGACGGCGCCCTCTTCCCGCATCTCACCGCCCTCGCCAACACGGCGTACGGGCTCCGCGCACATGGCGTCCCGCGCGGCGAGGCCCGCCGCGACGCCCAGCGGTGGCTGGACCGGCTCGGTGTCGGCCATCTCGCCCACCGCAGGCCCGCCCAGCTGTCCGGGGGCCAGGCCCAGCGGGTCGCCCTCGCCCGCGCCCTGGCCGCGCGGCCCCGGCTGCTCCTCCTCGACGAGCCCCTCGCCGCACTCGACCAGACCACCCGCGCCCACGTCCGGCACACCCTGCGGTCCCATCTCGACGGCTTCGCGGGCGTCTGCCTGATCGTCACCCACGACCCTGTGGAGGCCGTCTCGCTCGCCGACCGGGTCCTCGTCCTCGACGACGGCCGCGCCGTCCAGGACGCGCCCCCCGCCGAGGTCACCCGCCACCCCCGTTCCCCGTGGGTCGCCCGGATGCTCGGCCGCAACGCCTGGCCGGGTACGGCCACGACCGACGGCCTCCGGCTTCCCGGCGGCGCGACGATCATCGTCGCGGACCCCCTGACTCCGGGCACCGACGCCCTCGCGATCATCGCCCCGGAGGCGGTCTCCGTCCACCGGGACAAGCCCAGCGGCAGCCCGCGCAACGTCTGGCCGGGCACGGTCCGGGAGATCACGGCGAGCGGCAGCAGGCTGCGCGTCCTCATCACCTCGGACCACGCCCCCGACCTCGTCGCGGAGATCACCCCCCGGTCCGCCGCCGAACTCGGCCTCGTGGACGGGACGTCGGTATGGACGAGCGTCAAGGCGACGGAGACCACGATCGTCACGCTGTGACCCGGTGCGGCCGGCCGGACCGCGGGTTACGGTGCCGGCATGGCGATTTCCGAGAAGGAGCAGAGGCTCCAATTCGAGGCACGCGCGGCGCTGTTGACGTCGATCAAGGAGTGCGCCGAGGCCACCTTGGAGGCCTCGACGCTCCGTTCTCTGGCCGAGGCGTACGCCCTGGTCGTCGGCGGTTCCACCGGGGAGGCCGCGCCCGGCACGCGCGTGTGAGCCCCCGCCCAGGAGCGGGCGGGGGCTCACACGCGACGGCGGGGCGCTCGGGCCGCCCGGCCGGAGGTGGGTCAGCTGGAGCCGTTCTTCTTCAGCTCGGCCTGTACCGCCTCGATGCTCTCGTACTGGCGGTCGGGCAGCTTCCTGGCGGTCTCCGCGCGCTCCGGTCCCTTCTTGGACATGCGCTCGACGATCTGCTCCTTCGTCGCCGGGAACTGCATGCCCTTGAGGTCGGCGCGTACGTTCGGCGTGCCGCCTTCGCCGTAGTTCTGAACCATGGTGTTCCTCCTGATGCCCCCCGGCTACGCTGTGTAGCTGACTGCCACGTTAAGTGAAGCTGATGCCGCGGGCATGTCGGCTAGTGCGTTCGGGTGGGTACGCAGCGTGACCGGCCCGGATCGGTCAGGCCGTCCCGCGCGGGGCCGGGCGGCGGCCGAGGAGTTCCGCCAGGCCGCGGCGCGTGGCCGCGACGACGACGCGGTCCGTCGGGCGCAGGACGTAGCCGGCGTGGAGGTCCCACACCAGCCCCGGGCCGCTGCCGTCGTCGCGCGCGGTGGCGAGATCGGGGCGGCGCTCGTCCGGCTCGGCGGTGTCCAGGGCGATGACGCGCCAGGCACCGGGGCGGAAGGACTCGGCCACCGTGCGGCCCTCGAAGCGGGGGTGACCGGCGACGTCGAGCGCCGCGAAGAGCAGCACCTTGCGTTCGACCGGGATCGCGCCGAGGATCTGGCGGCCCATCATGGCCCCGGCGAAGGCGGGGGCGGCCAGCGTGGAGACGCTCCGGCTGCGGGTCTGCGCGGTCGGGTGCGCGGCGCGCAGGGTGCGGTAGACGGCGGTGGCGAAGTCGTCGTCGTACAGCCGCAGCGCCACCGAGAGACCCGGCTCGACGGTACGGGCGTACAGCGCGGCCTCCAGGTTGGTGGTGTCGGCGCTCGTGAGCGCGAGCAGGGCGTGGGCCCGGTTGACCTTGGCCGCCTCCAGGACGCCTTCCTGGGTGACATCGCCCAGGACGACCGGCACCCGCAGCCGGCGTGCGAGCGCGACGCCGCGCGCCTCGGGGTCCGCCTCCACGCACACCACCGGGATGCCGAGTTCGCGCAGCCGGGCCAGCACGCGCGTACCGATCTTGCCCAGGCCGAGCAGGACGACATGGCCGGACAGCCCGCGCGGCGGGCGGCGCAGGCCCGCGGCGCCGCGGAACGCGCCGAGCGCCTCCAGCGCTGCGGCCACCAGGACCGGCAGCAGCGCAAGCCCGACCAGTCCCGCCAGGAGCTGGAGGATCTGGCGCGCGGGGGTCTCGCCGACCGCCGGGTCACCGATCGCGAACAGATCGAGCAGGGTGAGGTACGTGGCGTGCAGCGGATCGTCGCCCGTGGTGAGCCAGGAGGCGACGGCGAGGGCGGCCACGGCCGCCGCGACACCGGCGAGAGCCCACCGGAGCCGGCGCGAGAAGATCTCCCCGAGCGGAGCGCCCCGGCCGGTCAGCCGACGGGGCGGGGCGGTGCGCGCGGCGTGCGTGATGTTCTCCAGCACCACGGTGCCGCGCCCGGTGGCCGAGGCCACCGCGCTGTCATCGGGCAGCAGGAGCGGCCGCTGCGGTGTGCCCGCCGGGTCGGCCGCCGTGGCGGACAGCAGGGCCAGCGTGCACAGCCCCGGGCGGGGTGCCTCACCCCGGGTCGGCGCCGCGCGCTCCACGGCCCGCAGCAGCAGCCCGTCGGCCTGGATCACCTTGCTGGTACCGGCGACGGCGGTCGCCGCCAGTGCGGGGGCCGCCGTGTCGGCGTCGGACAGCACGGTGGTGGACGCCTCGCGTGCGGCGGGGTCCAGGCCGGGCACGGCCACCGCGGCCGCCTGGTCGAGCAGCGCCTCCAGATGCTGGCCCAGCTTGCGGTTGTAGAGCCGGATCACCAGCCTCAGCCGCGGGTTGAGGCGCCGGGCGGCCAGCGCGGCCCGGATGTTCGTCTCGTCGTCGTCGTACACGAGGGCGAGCGCGGCGGCCCGCTCCGCACCGGCCAGGCGCAGGGCTTCCTCCGAGGGCTCGTCCGCCTCCATCTCGGCGACCGGCAGCAGGACCTCGCCGCTGGAGCCGACCGGGACCGGGTCGTCCGCCGCGGCCGCCGTGCCCCGGTTGCGCGCGGCTGACATCCGTTCGAGGAGCGTGGCCGCGCGGATGCGGCTCGGCGTGACACTCGGCGGCCGGCTGCCCGGCGTCCGGGCGGAGGGGGCGACGAGCAGCACCCGCTCGCCGTACACCTCGTGCAGTTCGGAGGCGAGACGGGTCGCCAGTGCGTCGTCGCCGCAGACGATCATGTGCCCGGCGGCCGCGTGCGGCCGGGACTGCCGGGGCTGGGGAGGAAGGGAAGCCACGTACCCAAGACTCCCGTGCAAGGGCGGCCAGTTGCATCCAGGGGCGCGAAATATCAGGCCCGCGCCGGACCGCCTGGCGTGTCGATCGCCCCGAGCAGCTCGTGCAGCAGATGGGCCGCGGTGATCACGCCCAGCAGGCGTGTGCCGTCCCCGGCCTTCTCCGACACCGCCACGAGGGGGCTGCGGACCCGTGCCATGAGCGCCGCCACCTCCAGCGCGGTGTCGTCGGGGTCCGCGAGGGGCGGTGGGGCGATCGTGGTGGGCAGACAGTCCCCGACCCGCCGGCCGGCCAGCGCCTGGCACAGCCGGTCGGCGTGCCGCTCGTCGACCACCGACGCCAGGGCCGGGTCCTCGATCACGTACTCGGGCACCAGCACTTTGACCATCTGTGAGGCGGGCAGGATCGCCTTCGGCTCGCCGTGTGCGTCGAGCACCAGCAGCCCTTGGAGCCGGTGCTCGGCCATCAGCCGCGCGGCCTCCAGCGCGTCGGTGTCGACGCTCACCGATTCGTACTCGACTGCCAGGTCTCTCGCGTGCACGGCGGTCCCTCGTCCCGATCGGAATATCCTCCGTCCAGCTTTCTCCCGCAGTCAGCTTTCGGCCAGAACATTGACGCGAAACAGACGTCGTGGCGTACTGCTTGGGACGAGCGGCGCCGATGGCGGGCGCTCGGAGCGCTCGCGCGCCGCCGATCTCCCGCAATATTCCGATCCGGTGACGAAAGCTCATTTCACCTTTGGATCGAAGGTAACTTGGCTGTTTGTACAAATGAACCATCTGTTAATCTGCCCGCTCCTGGATGTTCGTCCACCAGTCCCCCTCTCCATCGGCGCCCCGCGTGAGCCGGGCGCAGCGAGGTGTCCCTTTCGTGTACAGCACTCCGTTTTCCCCCGCAGAAGCCAGAGCCGCCAGAGCCCGGATGGGCCTGACAACGGCTCAGGTCGCCCACTCCCTCGCCGCGTGCGGGGTCCCCGTCCACCCCGACCTCGTCACCGCGTGGGAGCTCGGCTCCCATGTGCCCACGGAGCCGCAGCTCTTCGCCCTGGCCGACGTGCTGTGGTGTTCCCCGACCGTGCTCATGGGTGCGGAGCCGCGCACCCTGCACGAGTACCGGCTCGCCAAGCAGCTCAGCGTGGAGCGCCTGGCGCAACGGGTCGGCATGGACGCGGCCGAATACCGCGCCGCCGAGGCGGCGCAGAACTGGGACGGTGACGCCCGGCAGACCCGTGCCCTGGTGGAGGCGCTGGGCCTGTCCCTGCGCAAGCTGGTCGGCATCATGGGCAGGGTCGACGAACTCGCCTCGTACCTGCGCTCCGCCATCGACGGGCGCTGGAAGGCGTACGTCGGACCCGTCGCCGAGATCGTCTCGGTCAACGAGACGTCGGTCGGCGACGCGCTGCGCACGATGAACGCCGAGTTCGCGGAGTTCAACGAGCGTTACATGGGGCACCTGGTGGCCCGGAACGACGATTCCCGGCTGAAGGAGATCGCGACCGAGCGCGCCGTGTACCTGCGCCGGCTCGTCGACCACTTCTGGGAGCTGATCGGCGAGGCCGGCGAAGCGCCGGCGTTCAACGCGGTGGGGCGCTGACCCCGTACCGTCCGCGGTGGCACTGACGCCCGGGGCACCGGTCTCCTGACTGACCGGTGCCCCGGGCGCTGTTCATCGCACGGCGGCGCCGGGGTAGTTGCCCCCGGGGTCGATGTCGTGCTCGATCTCGATGTCGTCCCAGTCGATCTCCATCGACTTGCGCCGGGAGAAGGCGTTGAAGAAGACGTTGAGCATGATGGC
Source organism: Streptomyces sp. NPDC000410 (assembly GCF_040300305.1). Lineage (NCBI taxonomy): Bacteria > Bacillati > Actinomycetota > Actinomycetes > Kitasatosporales > Streptomycetaceae > Streptomyces > Streptomyces sp. NPDC000410. The sequence goes on along the minus strand of NZ_JBEPDM010000009.1, from coordinate 111,076 downwards.
CGTCAGACTGCCCAGCGTGATCCCGCTGTCGAGGACCGCCTGGACGTTGTCCGGCATCCGGTCGAAGAACGGGGCGACCGCCGTGGGCAGCAGCCCCGCGCCCAGACTGACCGCCAGGATCAGCGCGTTGCGCTCCTCGCGCAGATCGACCTTGCCGAGGATCTGGATGCCGACCGCGGCGACCATGCCGAACATCGAGATCGCCGCACCGCCGAGGACAGGATGCGGAATCGCCGCGACCAGGCTGCCCGCCTTGGGCAGAACACCCAGGACGATCATGAGGACGCCGGCGGCGACCACCACGAAGCGGCTCATGACCCGGGACATCCGGACCAGACCGATGTTCTCGGCGAACGACACGTAGGGGAACGAGTTGAGAACACCGCCGATGACGCTGGTGAGGCCGTCGCCCCGCAGGGCGCGGGCCACGGTGTCGCCGTCGACGTTCTTCCGGGTGATCTCGCCGATGGCGTAGACGTGTCCGGTGGTCTCCACCATCGTGATCAGCATGACGACGGTCATGGCGATGATGGGCAGCAGTTCGAACTCCGGCATGCCGTAGTGGAACGGAGTGCTGACGCCGAACCACTCGGCCTCCTGCACCGCGTCGAAGTTCACGTCGCCGAGGAGCCAGGCGACGGTGGTACCGGCCACCAGGCCGATCATGACGGCGACGCTGCTGAGGACGGGCTTGCCCATCCGGACGACGGCCAGGATCAGGAGCAGGGTGCCCAGCGCGTACGCGAGGTTCTTGCCCGATCCGTACTCCGGCTTGCCGATGAGATCCGCGCCGCCGGCCGCGTCCTGGAGACCCACCGGAATCAGGGACAGACCGATGATGGTGAGAATCGTGCCGATGACGATCGGCGGGAAGTACTTCACCAGCTTGCTGAAGAACGGCGCGAACAGGAACGTCGCTATACCCGCCGTGATCACCGCGCCGTAGACGACCAGAAGCCCGGCCGTGCCACCGCCCGCGCCGATGCCGATGGCGACCATGGGGGAGACCGCGGTGAAGGTGACGCCCTGGACCAGGGGCAGCCTCGCGCCGATCTTCCACACCCCGAGGGCCTGGATGATCGTGGCGATTCCGCAGGTCAGCAGGTCCGCGTTGATCAGGTAGACGAGCTCTTCCGAGGACAGCCCGAGCGCGTTGCCGATGAGGACCGGGACGACGACCGCCGCGGCGTAGAACGCCAGGATGTGCTGGAAGCCGTAGAGAGTGAGTTTGGGGAGAGGGAGCAGCTCGTCGACAGGATGCGTCTGCTGCGGAGCTTGCTGATCGGAGGACTTACGGGAGACCCGTGCCATCTCTGCCTTGCCTTGCGCGGTAGGTGAATGAGAAGGGCCGCGCCTCAAGTCCCGGATGGCGGAACGAGGCTCGTCGGCCCGTACTGAGCCGACGTCTGGCGGAGTTGCCGACACCACGTGGCCCTGCACTGCGGATTGAGTCCTGGATGGCAGGACATCCTTCGATCGGACATGACAAAGACCAGTTTGTTCATGAGTGCCGTAGAGGACCCGATCGGGGCGCTCACCTTAGAACACGCGCGTCATTCCTCGCGAGTAACCGACGGGGTGCGGGATGCGGAGCCGGGGGCCGGTGTCCCGGCGCCGCCGACCTGTGACCCGGTCCGGACCGCTACGTACGGAACGTCGGATTCCGTGCCGGGGCTTGTCCACCGCGGCGCAAGATCCCGGCGCGGCCCCGCCCCTAGCCTCACCGGAACAGTGCCAACGTCGAACAACGAGGGGCGGTACCGGTGAACTGGCTCATCCGTGATTACCGCGAGAGCGATCTCGCGTCAGTGGTGCACTTGATCGACACGACGGCCGAACTCGGCCAGGAGTCGGTCTTCTCCCTCGCCGAATGCATCAGCGCCCTCACCTCCCGGCAGCCCGCCGTCGTCGCCGTCCACCAAGGCGTCCCCATCGGGGCGGCGCTCGCCTCCGTCGCGGGGGAGCGCGCCTGGGTGATGCGTATCGCCATCTCCTCGGGCTGGCGCGGCCGGGGCCTGGCGAGCGCCCTCCTGGTCGAACTGGAGCGACGGCTCGTCGCCGCGCGCGTCGGCCGTATCGCCTACGTCCTGCCCGAGGAGGACCTGCTCGGCGAGGGGCTGCTCAACGCCGGCTACACGCGGCAGCCCGCCGTGGCGTACTTCGAGAAGGCCGAGCCGACACACGGCCCGGCGGCCGGCCTCCTGGAGGACCTCGGCGGCCGCTTCCTGCCGCAGGACCTGTGGGCCAAGGTGGCCGGCATGGAGGCCGAGAAGGACCTCATAGAGCGGCGTGTCGTCCTGCCGCTCGCGCAGCCGGAGCGGGCCGCCCGGCACGGCGTACGGCCCCCGCGCGCCATCGCCCTGTTCGGCCCGCCCGGGACCGGGAAGACCACGTTCGCCCGGGGCATCGCCTCCCGGCTCGGCTGGCCGTTCGTCGAGCTGCTCCCCTCCCGGCTGGCCGACGAGGGCAACCTCGCGGCGGCGCTGCGCAGCGCGTTCGCGCGGATCGCCGAGCTGGAGCGGGTGCTGGTCTTCATCGACGAGGTCGAGGAGATCGCCCCGGTGCGCAGCGAGCCCGCCCAGCCGGGAGGCATGCACGGAGTCACCAATGAGCTGCTCAAGCTGATCCCGGGCTTCCGGGAGGGCGACGAGCGGCTGCTGGTCTGCGCCACGAACTCCATCCGCTCCCTCGACCCGGCGTTCCTGCGCCCCGGCCGGTTCGACTACCTGATCCCGATCGGCACGCCGGACGAGGCGGCGCGGGCGGCGATCTGGTCCCGGTACACCGACGGCCGGCCCGATGTGGACGTCTCCGTCCTGGTGAAGTCGAGTGAGCTCTTCACCCCGGCCGACATCGAGCACGCGGCCCGTATCGCCGCGCAGTCCGCGTTCGAGCGCGACCTGCAGGCGGTCGGGGGAGCCGGTGAGGGCCAGTGGGCGCCCGGTGCGAGCACGGAGGACTATCTGGCCGCGATCTCCCAGTGCCGGCCGACCGTGACGCCCGCGATGATCGACCAGTTCGGTGAGGACATCACCGCCCACGCGAGGTTCTGAGAAGCGAGCGCCCTTCGTGTTCGGCACGATAATGGTCCTTTGATGTCTTATCTGGCTCATATCCGGACGCGGAGGGCGTGATGGCTGATCGGGACGATGCGTACGAGCTGGTCTTCACCGATGCCGGGGACGCCGGTACGGGTGCGCAGGACGTGGTGCCGGTGCACCGCACCGACCGCAAGGGGCCGGGTGGCCATCCGATCTACGCCGACGACACGGGCATCGTGCAGGCGGAGATCAGCGACCGCGGCGAAGTGCGGATGATCGCCAGTGGCGCCCATCAGCATCCCGCGTCGGGGGTGTCCGCCCGGCCCCTCGGCTAGGGGGTGGCGGCATCCGGGCGCGTCCGCCGGGAAACGGGCATATGGTTCATAGGTGCCGTCCGGCGGCCGAGGAGGTGCTGATGTCCGAGCTCATCGTGATCGGCTACGAGGACCCCGCGGCTGCGAACGGAGCCTTCAAAGCGGTCCAGCGGCTCGAGAAGGACAAGGCGATCGACCTCACCGGGCTCGCCGTCGTCTCCGTGGACGAACACGGCGAGACCCACGTCGACACACCCCGCCGGGACGAGAAGGTCCCCATGGCGGCCACGGCAGGCGCCCTGTGGGCCATGGTCTTCGGCCTCCTCGTCGCCGTCCCGGCGCTCGGCGTGGTCGGTGCCGCGCTCGGCGGTCTCTACGGGAAGCTGAGCCAGATGGGCGTCGACGACACGTTCCGCGGGAAGGTCCGGTCTCTCCTGGAGCCCGGCCACGCGGCCGTCGTGATCATGGCTTCGCGGGTCACCGACAACGCGTTCACCACGGAGCTGCAACGCCACGGCGGCACTGTCCTGCGGACCTCGCTCGCCGAGGAGGACGAGAAGGAACTCGCCGAGCAACTGGCCGGCTCCGCGTAGACCCGCCCGCCGGCTCCCTTCAAGGGCGTACGCCCGTCACATCAGCGTTCCCCGCCTGCTCCGGGAGGGTCCCGATGCATCCCGTTCTCAGCTCTGACACTCTCGCCCGGCTGCGCCGGCAGCGTCCCTATCCGGCGGTGTCGGTCCTGATGCCCACCCACCGCCGTGAGCCGGACAACGCGCAGGATCCCGTCCGGCTGCGCAATCTGATGGCACAGGCCAAGGAGCAGCTCGAGGCGGATCCGGCCGTCACCCGCCAGTCGCGGATCGACGTCACCGGCCAGCTCGACCAGGCCTTGACGGAGATCGACCTGGTGCACGCCGAGGACGGGCTGGTCGTCTTCGCCGCGCCCGGGGAGCACGAGGTGTGGATGCTGGGCCGCAGCGTGCCCGAGCGTGTCGTGCTCTCGGACACCTTCCTGACCCGCAATCTCGTCTCGGCGCAGGCCGCCGAGCGGCCGTTCTGGACGCTGGCCGTGTCCTCGGACCGCGTCTCCCTGTGGAGCGGCGGACCGGACCGCGTCACCGAGGACGACACGGGACCCTTCCCGATGACGCGCGTCCGCGAGAACCAGGACGCCGAGCGGGAGGAGCGGATCGGCAACGTGCCCAGCGCCTTCAGCGACGAGGAGACCCGCCACTTCCTGCGGGAGGCGGACCACGCGATGACCGGCGTGCTCAAGACGGACCCGCGGCCCCTGTACGTGGCGGGCGAAGCGGCGGCGCTCGCCCTTCTCGCCGACGTGGGCACCGTGGCCAGGGGCGCCGCCGCCCACGTCACGCACGGCGGACTGGCGTCGGGCCCGGCCGGCGCGGTGTGGCAGGCCGTGCGGCCGTACGTCGAGGACCAGGCCGACAAGGACGTCGCCGGTGTCCTCGGCGAGCTCGACAAGGCCCGCGGCCGCCGCGCGTTCGCCGCGGGCGTCGACGAGATCCTGCAGAACGTGACGTCGGGCCGGGTCGCGCTGCTGGCAGTCGAGGAGAACTACCGCGAGACCGTACGGGACTCCGGAGGCCACCTCCTTCCGGCGGAACCCGGCGACCTGGACGCCATCAATGACATCGTCGACGAGATCGTCGAACAGTCCCTGGAGACGGGCGCGGAGGTCCGCTTCGTACCCGACGGCACACTCGCCGGGATGGGCGGCATCGCGAGCGCCCTGCGCTACTGATCCGTACGCCACTGCCCCGGGATCACCCGGGGCAGACCCGGGCGCCCGTCACCACGCCAGCTCCTCGTCGAAGAGCATCACCGGCTCCTCCGGCACCTCGCCCCCGAGCGCCAGCTCCGCCCAGATGATCTTGCCTGCCTTCACATAGCGCGTGCCCCACCGCTGGGAGTACTGGGCGACCAGGAACAGCCCGCGCCCGCCCTCGTCGGTGGTGGCGGCGCGGCGCATGTGGGGCGAGGTGTTGCTGCCGTCGGAGACCTCGCAGATCAGCGTGCGCCCGTACAGCAGCCGGACCTGTACGGGCTCGGTGCCGTACCGGATGGCGTTGGTGAGCAGCTCGCTCAGGACGAGCTCCGTGACGAACGAGGACTCCTCGAGCCCCCAGTCGGCGAGTCTGCGCGCGGCCTCGGAGCGCACTTGGGAGACCGCCGACACGTCGAGCGGAACGTCCCAGACCGCCACCTTGTCCGGCGCGAGCAGCCGTGTGCGGGCCACGAGCAGGGCGATGTCGTCTCTGGACGGGCCGGGCAGCATCGTCTCCGTGACGGCGAGGCACGTCTCCTCCGGGGTGAGCCCGGGCAGGGCGATGGCCGCGCTCAGCAGTTCGAGGCCCTCGTCGATGTCCCGGCGGCGGTCCTCGACCAGTCCGTCCGTGAACAGGACGAGCCGGGTCCCCTCCACGAGATCCAGCTCGGTCTCCTCGAACGGATGCCCGCCGATCCCGAGCGGAGGCGACACCGGCAGCTCGGGGAACGTCACCCCCCTGGCCGGATCGACCAGCGCGGGCGGCAGATGCCCGGCGTGGGCGAACGTGCAGCGCCCGCCGACCGGGTCGTAGACGGCGTACAGACACGTGGCGCCGCTCACGGGCGCCCGTTCGCCCTCGTAGGTCTGGTCCGCGTCGATGCGGAGCACGAGATCGTCCAGCTGGGCCAGGAGATCGGCCGGCGGCAGATCGAGGGACGAGAAGTTCAGTACGGCCGTACGCAGCCGGCCCATCGTCGCGGCCGCGTACATCCCGTGCCCCACCACGTCACCCACGACGAGGGCGACCCGGAATCCCGGCAGCGGAATGACGTCGAACCAGTCGCCGCCCACCCCGGCCTGCGCCGGGAGGTAGCGCCAGGCGACCTCCAGCGCGTCCTGCTCCGGCAGATCGCGCGGGAGCAGGCTGCGCTGAAGGGTCACCGCCATCGCGTGCTCCCGCGTGTAGCGCCGGGCGTTGTCGATCGCCACGGCCGCGCGGGCCGCCAGCTCCTCCGCGAACGACGCGTCGTCGTCGTCGAACCGGGGCTGGCCGTCCGTCCGCCAGAAGTTGGCCATGCCGAGCACGATGCCCCGCGCCTGGAGCGGCACCGTGATCAACGAGCGGATCCCGTACTCCAGCGCCAGCCGTGCCCCCTCCGGATCCTGCCTCCGCCAGCCGTCATGGGTGGTCAGATCCCTCGCCAGCACGGCCTGGCCGCTGTCCAGGGCCGTGGCCATGGGGGTGGTGGGGATGACGAACCGGACCACGTCCCCCGCGGGCTGGAGCGGCGGATCGTTCCGTACGCCGTGCAGCGCCGCGCGCCGCATCTCGGTCGCCGTGCTCGTCGGCTCCTCGCCGCGCAGGACCTGATCGAGCAGCTCCACCGTGGCGAAGTCGGCGAACCGGGGGACGGCCACGTCCGCGAGTTCCACGGCCGTGCGCCGCACGTCCAGCGTGGTGCCGATCCGCATCCCCGCCTCGTACAGCAGCGTCAGCCGCTCCCTGGCCACCTCCGCGCGGCCGGACAGCGCCCGCAGCTCGGTGGTGTCGCGCAGGCTCGCGACGACGCCCGGCACGCCGCCGTACGGGGCCGTGGGCCGGGTGTTGACGGCCAGCAGCCGGTCCCCGGAGAGGAACACCTCGTCGGACACCTCCGCGCCCGACACCAGCAGCTGGGTCATGCCCGGCCCGAGGCCCAGCTCGCTCACGGGCCGCCGGTCCGCGTCCGGGGGCAGGTCCAGCAGCCGGCGCGCCTCGTCGTTGGCGAGCACCAGCCGCCCGTCGCCGCCGACGATCAGCACGCCCTCGCGCACCGCGTGCAGAACCGCGTCGTGGTGCTCGTACATCCGGGTCATCTCCGCCGGGCCGAGCCCGTGCGTCTGCCGCCGCAGCCGCGTGCTGACCAGTGCCGCGCCCCCGGTCGCGAGCACCAGGGCGCCGGCGGCGGACGAGATCAGGATGGGCAGCTGACGGTCCAGCAGCTCGCCGACGTTCGCGACCTCGATACCGGCGCTGACCATGCCGACCACCCGCCTGCTGGCGTCGGTGACCGGCACGATGGCCCGGACGGCGTCGTTCGGCTCGCCCTCGAAGGTCTCGGTGAACGCCTCTCCGGACCGCGCCCGCGCGATGTCGCCCTCGGCGCGCTTGCCGATCAGCGAGGGTACCGAGTCCGTGAGGCGGACCCCGTCCAGGGTCAGGACGGCGATGAAGTCGACGCCCGCGCCGCGCTGGGCCTTGTCGGCCGCGGGCTGCAGGATCGCGGTCGGGTCGGGGGCCTTCATCGCGAGCGCCGTCCCGGGGGCGTGCGCGAAGGCCTCCGCGGTGGCGAGCGAGCGGTTGTGGGCGTCCTCGTGGTCGTCGTAGCGCGCCTGCAGGACCAGAGCCACCGCCGCGCCCACCACGAGCAGGACCACCATGAGCGCCTGGAGGAGGAAGACCTGGCCGGCGAGGCTCTGCGTCCCCCCGGACAGGGCGCGCAGACGTCGTCGCAGGCCCGCCGGGCGCTCGCGCTGATCACGTGACCGCGGGCGACTGGGCGGCCCCACCCCCGTCAGCCGGGACCGGCGGGAACGTCCGATCATGTCCCAGTTCTAACACTGCGCCGCCCTTCGGGGCGACCGCGCTGGAGGAGCGAGTCCGACGTGGTGTCGTCCGCCCGCGGGCCCCGGACGGCGTTCGTCGGACCCGCTCATCCAGGTGGTGGCGTCGGGAGCGAGGGCCTCACGGGAAACGGAAGTCCGTGCCGGAGGTATTGACGGCCCCGCGATCGCTCCGGATACTGGCGGCCAAATCGATTTGGCCAAATCGATTTGGCCTCCCCGTACTTCTGGCTTCCCCAGCCTCCCCGGCTGCCCGCCCCGTCGGAACGGAGCTCGATGTGTCCAGCCCCACCAGCACCACGCCGCAGCCCGACCTCACAGAACCCGCCCGGCCTCACCCCGTGGACGAGAGCCGTCCTATCCTGCGCATACTCCTCTTCGGCATCCAGCACGTCCTCGTCATGGCCGCGACGCCGATCTCGGCCATCTTCCTCATGAGCGCCACGCTCGACCTGGGCCCCGGGCTCACCGTCGACCTGCTCTCCGCCGCCTTCCTGCTCTCCGGCGTGGGATCGCTGATCCAGTCGCTCGGCCCCTGGAAGTTCGGGCCGAAGCTGCCCTTCGTCATGCTGCCCGGCGGCGCCCCGCTGATCCTCTTCATGGCGATCGCGCAGCAGCACGGGCTGCGCACCGCCACCGGCGCCGTGCTCCTGACCGCCGCCTTCTACTTCGTCGTGCTGCCCGTCTTCTCACGGCTGCTGAAGTTCTTCCCGGCCCTCGTCATCGGCACGATGATCGTCATCGTCGGCGTCAACCTGGTGAAGGTCGGCGCCGTCCTGGTCACCGGACGCCCCGGCGAGCCCGGCTTCGGCAACCCCACCAACCTGATGCTGGGCCTCGCCACGATCGGCTTCACCGTCGCCTTCTTCTGGCTGTTCAGCGGGGTGCTGCGGCAGCTCGCCGTGATGCTCGGCCTGCTCGCGGGCACCGCCCTCGCCTTCGCCGTCGGCCGGACCGACTTCGGCGGCGCCACCGACGGCGGACTGCTGAGCGCACCCCAGCTGCTGCCCTTCGGCACGCCCGAGTTCAGCCTGTTCGCCGCCCTCCCCCTGATGCTCTACAGCCTCGCCTCGATGGCGGAGGCCACCGGCCAGACCGTCATCAACGCCGAAGCCGTCGGCAAGGACATCGACCGGCGCACCGAGGTCCCCAAGACGATCCGCGGCGACGCGCTCACCTCCTTCTTCGGCGGCTTCTTCGGGCTGCCGCTGATGGTCACGAGCGGCGAGAACATCGGCATCGTCCGGGTCACCGGAGTCCGCAGCCGGTACGTCACCGCCGCGGCCGGCGTCGTACTCATCGCCATCGGCTTCCTGGCACCCGTCACACGCGCGATCAGCGTCATCCCCTCGGCCGTCGTCGGCGGCACGGCGATGCTCGTCTTCGCCGTGATCACCGTCCTCGGTGTCCAGATGCTCGGCCGCGCCGACCTGACGGACCACGCCAACACCTTCATCTGCGCCGCGGCGCTCTCGGTGGGCCTGCTGCCGATCCTCATCCCCGGCGTCTACAGCGCCTTCCCGCCGAACGTACGGATCCTCCTGGAGAGCGGTGTCGCGGTCGGCGCCTGCACCGCGGCCGTGCTCAACGTCCTGTTCCACCACGTACGCCCCCGGCTCCGCCGCGGCGATCAGCACCAGCCCGCTTCCGCCTCCCTCGCGAAATGAGTTCCATGAACCGGCTCACCGCCGACCTGCTCGGCGACGAGACACTCCTGCTCGCCCCCGACGTCGTACTGACCCCCGGCGGACCCGTCCGCGACCACGCCGTCGTCGTCGCCGACGGCACGTTCCTGGCGGTCGGACCCGCGGACCAACTGGCCCGCCGGCACCCGCACCTCACGCCCGTCCCGCTCCCGGGACACGTCCTGATGCCCGGGTTCGTCGACGCCCACCACCACCTCACCCAGAGCTTCGGCTCCGCGCTGGCCTTCGGAGAACCCTCGGAGATCTTCCGCCGGGTCTGGGTGCCGCTCGAGGGCGCGCTGGACGAGGAAACCGCCTATGTGGCCGCCAAGTTGGCGGCCCTCGAATCGCTGCGCGGAGGTTTCACGACCGTCGCCGACGCGGGCACCCGGGCGCCCGTGGACGTGGAGGCCGTGGCCTCGGCTGCACGCGACGCCGGAATCCGCTGCGTCCTCGGACTCGTCTGCGCCGACGCGGACGACCCCGACCCCGGCCCGGTCCTCGCCGCCGCGGAGAAGCACCTCGCCCGCTACCAGGGCGACGAGCTGATCCACCCCTCGCTCGCCGTCCCCATCACCGAGTCCGCGACCGACCACACCCTGCGCCACACCGCGCTGCTCGCCGCCGAGGCCCGAGCCGTCGTGCAGATCCACGTCAACGAGCATCTCGCCGCCGTGGAACGCTCGTTGACACGTCACGGCCTGCGGCCGCTGGAACATCTGGCCGCGGTCGGCGCGCTGGGCCCCCAACTCCTCGGCGCACACGCCACGTTGCTCACCCCCGGCGAGCTGACCCTGCTCGCCGACACCGGCACGGCGATCAGCTACAACCCGGTCGCCAGCGCCTGGAAGGGCAACGCCGTCGCCCCCGCGGCCGCGATGGCCGAACGCGGCATCCGCTTCGGGCTCGGCACCGACGGCACGCGCGGCGACGCGTTCCGGCTGCTGGACGCCGCGGAGTTCGCGCAGCGCATCGCGTACGGGCTGGCGGCGGGCGACTCGTCGTGCGGCGCGGGCTGGACGTGGCTGGAGCACGCCACCCACGGGGGCGCCGACGCGGTCGGGCTGGGGGAACGTACGGGACGCGTCGCCGAAGGCGCGGCGGCGGACTTCCTGCTCGTCGACATCACGGGGCCCGAGATGCGTCCGTCGTGGGACCTGCCCTGGGAGCTCGTACGGCGGGCCAACCGCGACCAGATCACGGCCGTGTTCGTCGCGGGCCGGCTGAGACTGTGGGAGGGGTGGCCGACCGACTGGGACGGGCCCGCCTTCGTCGACCGGGCCGCCGCGATCGGCGAGGAGGTGGTGGCGCGGTCGACGGTCACCCGCGTCCACCCGACCTCCGTCGAACACCGCAACCGGTCCCGGGCCCGAGGCGGGGCGGTGTGAGCGTCACCGCGATCGCGCTGCTCGCGCTCGTCGTGGCCGTGGCGGCGTTCGTCCAGGGCGCGAGCGGTCTGGGCTTCGCCCTGATCGTCGCGCCCGTGGCGGGCCTCCTCGCGCCCGAACTGCTCCCCGTGTTCCTGCTCGCCGTCATGATCCCGCTCAATCTGCACGTGGCCTGGCGCGAGAGAGCCGCGCTCGATCTGCGGGGAGCGGGCTGGATCACCGCGGCGCGCCTCGCGGCGACCCCCGGCGGCCTCGCGCTGCTGTGGCTCATCCCCGAGAGCAGCCTCGGCCTGTACGTCGGCCTGGCCACGGTCCTGGCGGCTCTGGTGAGCCTGGCCGCACCCGCCTTCACCCCGGGGCGCGCGGCCTACCTCGGCGCGGGTGTCGTCACCGGTCTCACCGAGACGGCGACCGGCGTCGGCGGCCCCCCGCTCGCCCTCGTCTACCAGCACCGTCCCCCCGCCGAACTCCGCGCCACCGTCGCGGCGTGCTTCCTGACGGGCGAACTGGCGTCGCTCGCCCTGCTCTTCGCCACCGGCCGCGCGGACCCGGCCCAACTGAAGTGGGTGGCCCTGATGCTGCCGGCGCTGGCCCTGGGCGTCTGGCTCAGCCGCCTGGTGCACGAGCGGGCCGACGCGCGCCGGATGCGGATGTTCGTGCTGGGGTTCGCGCTGGTGTCGGGGGTGGTGCTGATGGTGGGGGCGTGAGGGGTGGGGGGCGCCTGCGGCGGGCCTCTTCCCCGCCCCGCCCCTTCCCGAAAACTGGGGGCAAGCCCCCAGCCCCCCACAAGAAGCCCCGCCGGCGATTGAGGCGCGGGGGTTCGGGGGCGGAGCCCCCGCAAACGGGGGCTGGGGCGGAGCCCCAGTTTCGGGAAGGGGCGGGTAGGGGAAAGAGGCCCGCCGCAGGCGCCCCCCACCCTCACCGCCGCAGCGACGACTCCCGTCGCACCAGGCGCGGCTCCGGGCCCGGGACCACGTCCACGGCGTCGCCCCCGGCCCCGCCGCCGGCGAGGCGGCCCAGCAGCAGCTCCACGGCGTCGGACGCCGCCCGGTCCAGGCTGAGGTCGACCGCGGTGAGCGGGGGGTGGGTGGTCTTGGCGCGCAGGCCGTCGTAGCGCGTGACGACCATGACGTCACCGGGGACCGTGCGGCCGCTGTCGGTGACCGCCCGGACCGCCCCCACCGCGAAGGCGTCCACGAGCGCGCACACGGCATCCGTCTCGGGGTGCTCGGCCAGCAGCGCGGCACACGCCTCGTAACCGGCCTGCTCGCCGCCGTCCTCGGGAGCGGTCACGGTGCGCACGGCCCACCCGTACGCATCCGCGAGCCGCTCGTACGTGGCGCGCGCGTCGACGGCGGAGTGCCGTCGCCCCGTGCCGGTGATCAGCGCCGGATGGCGCGCGCCCTGCTCACGCAGGTGCTCCAGCAGCAGCTCGGCGACCAGCGCCCCGCGCAGATCGACGTACGGCGCCCGCGCCTCCGGCGACACCTGGCGGCCCAGCGTGACAAAGGGCAGGCCGCGTTCGCGAAGCTGCGTCACCGCCGCGTCGTCCACGTCCGGTTCGACCACGATGGCGCCGTCGATGTCGACCGAGGAGAGCCCCGCGCCGGACTTCACCGGAGGCACCAGCACCAGCGCGAAGTCGTGCACGAGCGCCCGCTCGGCCGCCGCCGCGGCCACCTCCATGTAGAAGCCGAGCCTCGAAGGACCGCCCGCGACGGCGAACGGCATCGACGACGCGAGCGCGATCGCCCTGGCCTGTCCCCTGCGCAGCCGCTGCGCCCGGAGGTTGGGCCGGTAGCCCATCTCGGCCGCGATCCGCTTCACCCGCTCCCTGGTGCGCGGATCCACCTTGCCCAGCCCGTTCAGGGCGTGCGAGACGGTCGTACGGGACACGGACGCGGCCTTGGCGACATCGGCGATCGTCGGAGGCCGGGTGGACACGGGGTCGATGGCGGTCACCTCGTCATTTTCCTCCATCGACGGGGGCGGAGGACACCCGTTCGGGGGCAAGCGAGTCGGGTCACACCCCGCGGACGGGTAGTCGACGGCACATGCCCTTCAGATTCGGTGCGCCGGAAGACGACCACGCCGCGCACCACGGCCACTGGTTCGCGCGGCTCCACCGGCGTGTGCTCACCTCGTGGATCGGGCTCGCCTGGAACCGGGGGCGCGAGATGGAGCTGATGCACCGGGCCATGGGCTTCGCCGCGCTGAGCTTCCTCACGCTCCTGCCGCTGCTGGTCGTCGTCGCGGCGGCCGACCTCGCGAGCGGTCAGGGCTTCGCCAAGTGGCTGGTGCAGGGCCTGGGAGTGTCGGAGGTGTCGCAGGAAGAGGTCGAGCAGATGTTCGGCAAGCCGGGGCAGGCCCTGCAGCGGACCACGGCGCTCGGTCTCGCCGCGCTGGCCGCGTTCGGCGTGACCTTCGGCGCGGCCGTACAGACCGGATACGAGCGGGTGTGGGATCTGCCGACGGCGCGCTGGCACACGATGTGGCGCCACGTCGTGTGGCTGGGTGTGCTGGTCTGCTCCCTGCTGCTGTTCGTCGCCGCCCCGCCCCCCGCGGAGTCGTCCGCCCTGGGGACCGTCCTGGTCGCCGGGGTCGATGTGATCGGCGCGTTCCTGTTCTTCTGGTGGTCGCAGAAGCTGCTGCTCTGCGGCCGCATCCGCTGGCGGGCGCTCGCGCCCGGGGCCGTGGTGACCGCCCTGGGGCTCCTCGGTCTGCGGGTCTTCTCCCAGTACGTCTTCTCGCCGCTGATCGCGTCGAACGCGGTGACGTACGGCCCGTTCGGAACCGTCCTGGTCCTGCAGTCCTGGCTGGTCGGCGTGGGGTTCGTGGTCTACGGAGGGGCTCTGGTCGGACGGCTCTTCCACGAGCACCTGGTGCGGCGGCGGCTCGCGGTGCCGGCGGACACACCGCCACCGGTGACATGAACGGGCCCACTGTGCCATCGCCTTCGCATGGCCGTGCGGACCGCTGCCCGTCCGGGATCTGACGGCGCGTCGTCGGGCAATCACGCCGTTCGCCAAGCGGCCCACCTCGCCCGAAAGTAAGATGAACCTCTGGTTCCGCATGGCGCGGGAACGGACGTACATCGGAGTGGTCCATGACGCGGCGGCGCCCCCCGCGGTCGTCGAGCGCCGACGACCTCCTGGCCACGCTCGGGCGTCTCACCGCACAGGCGCGTGAGGGGGCAGAGCTCCAGCGGGCCCGGGTCGATCTGGCCGTGGCCCTCCAGCGGGACATGCTGCCCGCCACGCTGCCCGCGCTGCCCGGTCTGCAGACCGGCGCCCGCTACATGCCCGCCCGCCACGGCCTGGACATCGGCGGCGACTGGTACGACGGCTTCCGGATGCCGGACGGATCGCTCGGGTTCTCGATCGGGGACGTACAGGGGCACGACGTCGAGGCGGCCGCCTTCATGGGGCAGATCCGGATCGGGCTGCGCGCCGTGGCCACGGCGTCCACCGATCCCGGCGAGGTGCTGAGCCGGGCCAACGACCTGCTCGTGTCGGTGGCCCGGGAGCTCTTCGCGACCTGCACGTTCCTGCGCTTCGACCCGTCGGCCTGGGTCCTGGAGAGCGCGCGGGCCGGCCACGTCCCCTCGGTCTGGGCCACCGCCGACGGGGGCTGCGGCGCCGTGCAGGACGAGGGCGGGCTGCCGCTCGGCATCCAGCCGGGCGAGGGATACCCCGTGACCCGGCGGCGCCTCACGCAGCCCGGGTCCTTCGTGCTGCTCACGGACGGACTGATCGAGGGGCCGACCGTACCCATCGAGGTGGGGCTCGCACGGGTCACCCGACTGGTCGGCGCGGGAACGCTCGCGGGCGCGGGCGCCGACGAGCTCGCCGGTGAGGTGATGAAGGCGGCGGAGTTCACCGACCACACGGACGACGCCGCTGTCCTCGTCCTGCGGCACGGCGGTCCACCGGCCGACGGCACGGGGTGACGTCAAGGGGAGCACGCCCCGGCGCGTGTCACGACGGACGCCGGGTGAGGGGACGTTGTGTGATGGCTGCTGTGGTCCGCACCCAGCATTTCCGGCATCTCGCCGCAGTGGTTCTCCTGATGCTCGCAGTCACCCTCGCCTACTATGCGGCGGGACGCATCGGGCTGACGCTGCAAGTGGTGGTCGAGGGCGCGGTGGTCACGCCGCTGTGGCCGCCCACCGGCATCGCCCTGAGCTGTCTGCTCTGGTTCGGGACGCGGATCTGGCCGGGGATCGCCCTCGGCACCCTCCTCGTCGTCCTCTCGCTCAGCCCCTTCCGGCCGTCCGCCCTCGCGATCGTCACC
Source organism: Streptomyces sp. NPDC000410 (assembly GCF_040300305.1). NCBI lineage: Bacteria > Bacillati > Actinomycetota > Actinomycetes > Kitasatosporales > Streptomycetaceae > Streptomyces > Streptomyces sp. NPDC000410. The sequence continues at coordinate 95,740 of NZ_JBEPDM010000009.1, read as the reverse complement.
GGGAACACCCTCGCCCCGGTCTGCGCCTACCTGATGCTGCGGCGGGCGGGATTCCGTACGGAGATGGACCGGCTGAAGGACGGGGTGTCGCTGGTGTTCCTGGGGGCGCTGGCCGGGATGCTGATCAGCGCGACCGTCGGGACGGGTGTGCTGGTGCTGGAGGGCGAGCTGGCCCCCGACGGCTTCTGGTCGGTCTGGTCGGCGTGGTGGGTGGGGGACGCCATGGGCGTGCTCGTCGTGACCCCGCTGCTGCTGGTGTGCCGTACGGTCCGGTGGCCCATGGAGGTACGACCTGCCCGATGGGCCGAGGCCACGGTGCTCGTCGTCGGCGTCTTCGTCGTCACCCTGGTCACCACCAGGAGCGCCGCCGCGCTCCTCTTCCTCGTCTTTCCGCTGCTGATCTGGGCGGCGCTGCGCTTCCAGCTGCCCGGCGCGGCCCCGTGCGTACTGATCGTCTCCGTCCTCGCGATCTCGGCGGCGACCGACCAGGCGGGGCCCTTCGAGGGGCACGGCCTGTTCACGATCATGGCCAGTCTGCAGGCGCTGAACGGGTCCGCCGCGCTGACCGGCCTGCTGCTGTCGGCCGTCGTCACCGAACAGATCACCGTCCGCCGGAAGGTCGAGGATGCCTGCGCCGAACTTGCCGAGGTGGTGGAGCGGCTCTCCCCGGGCACGGTGACGCGCAGATGGCCGCCGCCCGATGATCCGGGCCGCCGGTGACGCCCGGCGGCATCCGCCGCCGGGCGGGAGCCGCACGTCATGCCCAGGGCGTGAACCCCACGGCCCGGCCGTCCGCGTCCCGCCGGATCTCCAGCAGCCCCTCGACCGCCGCACGGTCGATCGGCCCGTACACATGCGGAAACAGCGTCCCCGGAGCGATGCCCGGTGGTGGGGCCGATCCGGCGGGCTCCCACCGGACCGGGACCTGGAGCTTGTCCTCGTCGATGAGCAGGGCCATCAACGGGCCCCTGGTGTCGCGGTAGTAGGCGTTGACGACGGCGAGCGTCGTCGGCTCGTCGGGGGAGCAGTGGACGAAGCCCTCCTTGGGGAAGGGCTGCGGCGCGTACGGGCGCTCCGGGATGGCGAGCCAGTCGTCGAGCGGCACCACATGGAGGATCATCGTCCAGTTATAGCCCGTGACGGGGCCGTCAGGCCCGGATGACCGTCACGCCCGCCTCCTCGAAGGCGGCGACGGTCGCGTCGGGGGCGGCCGCGTCGGTGACCAGGGTGTCCACCTGGTCCGTGGGGCAGATCCGGGCGAACGCGCGGGCGGCCAGCTTGGTGGAGTCCGCGGCGACGACGACCCGGCCGGCGCGCTCGCAGAGCAGCCGGTTGATGGCCGCCTCGTCCTCGTCGTGGGCGGCCGCGCCGTGCACGACGTCGAAGGCGTTCACACCCAGGACCGCGACGTCCAGGGAGATCTGGCCGAGGACGCCGTCGGCGAGCGGACCGATGAGTTCGTACGACTGGGCGCGGGCGACCCCGCCGGTCACGACGATCTTGAACTGCGGCCTGATGGCCAGCTCATTGGCGATGTTGAGGGCGTTCGTGACGATCGTGAGCGCGGGTGAGCCCGTGGTCAGGTCGGGGCGTGCCGCGAGGGCGCGGGCGACCTCGGTGGTCGTGGTGCCCCCGGTGAAACCGACGGCCTCGCCGGGGGAGATGAGCGCGGCGACGGCGGCGCTGATGGCCTGCTTCTCGGCCGCTCGCCTGGACGTCTTGTAGCGCAGCGGGAGTTCGTAGGAGACCCCGTGGACGACCGCGCCGCCGCGGGTGCGCACCAGCATCTGCTGCTCGGCGAGCTGGTCGAGATCGCGCCGGATGGTCGCGGCTGAGACGTCGAGCGCGGCCGCGGCCTCCTCGACGTCCAGCCGGCCCTGCTCGACGAGCAGTTCCAGCAGCGCCTTCCAGCGGGCGTCGCGGGACATCCGCACTCCCTTCTTCGAACGTTCGAGGTGACCTTAACTCACGATCACGGGGCTCCGGATGCTTGAAAATGCTTGGAAGAGCGCTATAACGTGCAGGAACGCGCATCAGCGCGCATCGACCACGGTGTCCAGGCGATCCACGGGTGGAGGAGTGGGCATGAGCCATGTCGCGAACGAGCTGGCGAGCCAGCCGGAGTGCTGGGAGCGGGCCGCAGGGCTGGCGGCGGGCCACGGCGGCGCGCTCCCGGCGGCGGGGGAGCGTGTGGCGTTCGTCGGCTGCGGCACCTCCCTCTTCATGAGCCAGGCGGTGGCCGCGCTGCGCGAGAGCGCGGGGCACGGCGAGAGCGACGCGTTCGCCGCCTCCGAGTTCCCGGACGGACGCCGTTACGACCGGGTCGTGGCCCTGACCCGCTCCGGCACCACCACCGAGGTGCTCGAACTCCTCTCCCGGCTGCGCGGGCGGACCCGTACCACCGCCGTCACCGCCGACCCCGCCACTCCCGTCATGACGGCCGCCGACGAGGTCGTCGTCCTCGACTTCGCCGACGAGAGATCCGTGGTCCAGACGCGGTTCGCCACCTCGGCCGTGACCCTGCTCCGCGCCCACCTCGGGCTGCACACGGAAGCGGTCGTGGACGACTGCCACGACGCGCTGGACGAGCCGCTGCCCGCCTGGCTGGCCGACTGCTCGCAGTTCACCTTCCTCGGCCGGGGCTGGACCGTCGGGCTGGCCAGCGAGGCGGCGCTGAAGATGCGGGAGGCGTCGCAGTCCTGGACCGAGGCGTACCCGGCCATGGAGTACCGGCACGGTCCGATCAGCATCACCACGCGTTCGACCGCGACCTGGATGATCGGTGACGCCCCGTCGGGCCTCGCCGACGAGGTGCACGCCACCGGCGCGATGTGGGTGGCGGGAGGCCTCGACCCGCTGGCCGAGCTCGTACGCGCGCAGCGCCTCGCGGTCGCCGTCGCCGAGGCGCGCGGCCTGGACCCGGACCGGCCGCGCCACCTCGCCCGGTCCGTCATCCTCGCGGGGGCCTGAGAGCGGCGCAGGAGTGTCCGGGTGCCGGGGTGCGGGAGCACCTGAGGTGCAGGGGTACAGGGGTGCAGGGGTGCAGGGGTGCATGGGGTGCCGGGATGCCGGGGTGCTGGACACCGGGGCACTGGGGCGCCGGGGCGCCGAGGTGACGGAGAAGCCTGAAGAGCCGGAGAAGTCCGAGGAGCCCGAGGAGCCTGACCGATGCCGCTCGCCGAGACCGGAGACCTGGTCACCGCGGCCGCCGCGGAGCGCCGCGCCGTCGCCGCGTTCAACATCATCACGCTGGAGCACGCCGAGGCCGTCGTCGCCGGCGCGGAGGCCGCGGGCGCCCCGGTCATCCTGCAGATCAGCGAGAACGCGGTGAAGTACCGCTACGGGCGCCTCCTCCCGCTCGCCCGCGCCGCCGTCGAGGCGGCCACCGCCGCCGCCGTACCCGTCGCGCTCCACCTCGACCACGTCAGGAGCGAGGAGCTGCTGCGACAGGCGGCCGACGCCGGGTTCAGCTCCGTGATGTACGACGCCGCGCACCTCCCGTACGAGGACAACCTCGCCGCGACCCGTGCCGCGGCCGCCTGGGCCCACTCGCAGGGCCTGTGGATCGAGGCCGAACTCGGCGAGGTCGGCGGCAAGGACGGGGCCGCCCCGCTCGACGCCCACGCCCCCGGGGCCCGCACCGACCCGGACGAGGCCCACGCCTTCGTCACCGCCTCCGGAGTCGACGCCCTGGCCGTCGCGATCGGCAGCTCGCACGCGATGACGTCCCGCACCGCGGCCCTGGACCACGAGCTGCTGGCCCGGCTGGCCGGGACCCTCACGGTGCCGCTCGTCCTGCACGGATCGTCGGGCGTACCGGACGGGGAGCTGTCGGCCGCCGTGTCGGGCGGCATGGCGAAGATCAACATCGGTACGGCGCTGAACCTCGCGATGACCGGCGCCATTCGCGCGTACCTCGGCGACAACGCCGACGCGGTGGACTCCCGCACCTACCTCTCGGCCGCCCGCCGGGCGATGGCGCGGACGGTCACCGAACTGATCGGCGTCCTCAAGGGCGATGGGCACCCGTCGGACCCGTCCTGACGAGGTGGCGCGACCCGGTCCCATCCGGCCATTCGCCGCCCGACGGCGCAACCCGCCTTCGGCCGGGCCCGGTTGACCGTAGGATCTGGACTCCTGTTCGTCCGGGAGCCGCCGGGAGATCCGGAGCTCTCGTGCCGCGCGGTGCCCCACAGACAGGAGATCTGCGTTGGACGCCTCACCCACCGCCCCGTACCGGCCGACGGGCGGCTGCCCGCACGCGGACAACGCCCGGCTGCTCGCCCGGGGTTCGGTCATCCCGGTCGTACTCCCAGGTGAGGTGGCGGGCATGGCCGTCGTCGGGCACGACGCGCTGAAGGAGTTCCTCGCCCACCCCGATGTGGCCAAGAGCGCCGAGCACTTCACCGCGCTGCGCGAGGGCCGGATACCTGACGGCTGGCCGCTGACGACCTTCGCGACCGTCCCGGGCATGACCACCGCCGACGGAGCCGACCACCGGCGGCTGCGGGCGCTGGTCAGCAGGGCGTTCACCGCAAGGCGCGTGGAGGAACTGCGGCCCGGGATCGAGGCCGTGACCGCCGGGCTGCTGGACGGCCTCGACGCGGCCGCCGCCGCCGATCCCGGCGGGACCGCCGATCTGCGCCGGCACTTCGCCCTGCCCCTGCCCATGGGCGTGATCTGTGCACTCCTCGGCGTGGACGCGGAGCACCAGGACCGGCTGCACCGGCTGACCAGCCAGATCGTCGCCACCGACATCGCCTCCGACGAGGTGATGGCCGCCAACAAGGACATGGTGGAGCTGCTCGGCACGATCGCCGCCGCCCGGACGGCCGATCCGGGCGACGACCTGACCAGCGCGCTCATCGCCGCCCGCGAGGAGGACGGCGACCGGCTCAGCCCGCCCGAGCTGATCGGCACCCTGCTGCTGATGGTCATCGCCGGGCACGAGACCACCCTCAACCTGATCACCAACGCCGTGCGCGCGCTGTGCGCCCACCGGGACCAACTCGCCCTGGTCCAGGAGGGGAAGGCGAGCTGGACGGACGTGGTGGAGGAGACCCTGCGCTGGGACAGCCCGGTCAGCTACTTCCCGTTCCGCTATCCGACGCGCGATCTCACCCTCGACGGCACCGTCATCCCGAAGGGGACCCCCGTGCTGGCGGGCTACTCGGCCGCCGGCCGCGACAAGGCCGCGCACGGCCCCGACGCCGACCGCTTCGACGTGACCCGCGACGCCGCGTCCCGCCATCTGTCGCTCGGCCACGGATCGCACTACTGCCTCGGCGCGCCCCTGGCCCGGCTGGAGGCGGCCATCGCCCTGGAGCGGCTGTTCACCCGCTTCCCCGCACTGGACCTGGCCACCGCCGACGACGAACTGCCCTCCAAAGCCGGCTTCGTGGGCAACAGCGTGGCGGTGCTCCCGGTGCGGCCGCGGCCGTAAGCCTTGTCCGCTCGTCGGGCCGCTCCGGCCACGCTCCACCGGGCGTGGGGGCACGAGCCCCGGCACCGGACGGCCGGGCGTCGGCCCCGCCCGGGACCCGCCGCCCTGGCGGGTCACGGATTGCCCGCCCGGCTCTGGCGGGGGCACCAGCCGCCCGCCCTCGCGGGGTCACCGTTCGCCGGTCCGCCCCGGCGGGATGACCGCTCGCCCGCGAGCCGCCGGCCGGGACCCGCCGACCCTGGCGGGGTCACGCGGTGGTCCCGCCCGGTCGGGCTCACCGCCCGCCCGTCGCCCGCCCCGCCCGGTTCACCGGCCGCCGGCGGTCTCCAGCCGTACCCGCAGCTGCTTCTCGCCGTCGCCCGACACCGCGTGCTCCACCTCGACCGCGAAGCCCGAGGCGAGCGCCTTGGCCAGCCGGTCCACCGCCGGATACGACCCGGACAGCTCCGCCGCCACGGGCCCGCCGAGCGAGGTGGCCGGCACCGGTCCGGCGGTGTCGGTGGGCGAGACGTCGTACGTCGCCGACCAGACCGTCGGATGGCCGTGGCCCACCTCGTGCGGATGCTCCTCGGCGTCCCGGTCGCACGGATACGCCGCCAGCAGTGCGCCGAACACCGCGTCGGCATCCTCCGGTGCCCCGATGAGCTGGACCGATACTTCCTCGCCGTGCTTGTCCGTGGCGGTCACCGTGATCGCCGTCCTCTCTACGCGCTGTGCCCTTGTCCGTGCCCTCATCCAAGGTCGCACCTCAGCGCCCACCCGGCACGCCGTCCGGCTCCTCCCGGGTACGTGCCCAGCGCAGCAGCTCGTCCGCGCGCCATGTGTTGACGATCCGCGACGGCGGAACACCGCACTCGGCCGCCCGGGTGCAGCCGTGGATCTGCCACTCCAGCTGGCCCGGCGCGTGGGCGTCCGAGTCGACGGCGAAGAGCGTGCCCGCCGCCACCGCGCGCCGCAGCAGCCGGCGCGGCGGATCGAGCCGGTCCGGGCGGCTGTTGATCTCCACCGCCGTCCCCGTCTCCGCACACGCCGCGAACACCGCGTCCGCGTCGAACTCCGACTCGGGACGGCCCCGGCCCCCGTCGCGCCCGGTCAGCAGCCGCCCGGTGCAGTGACCCAGCACATCCGTCAGCGGATTGCGCACCGCCGCGAGCATCCGCCGCGTCATCGGCCGCGCCTCCATCCGCAGCTTGGAGTGCACGGACGCGACCACCAGATCGAGCCGGTCCAGCAGCTCCGGATCCTGGTCGAGCGAGCCGTCCGGCAGGATGTCGCACTCGATACCGGTGAGCAGCCGGAACGGCGACCACGTCCGGTTCAACTCCGCCACCACGTCCAGCTGTTCGCGCAGCCGCTCGGCCGAAAGACCGCGCGCGACCGTCAGCCTGGGGGAGTGGTCGGTGAGCACGGCCCACTCGTGTCCGACCTGGGCCGCCGCGCGCCCCATCGCCTCGATCGTGCTGCCGCCGTCCGACCAGTCGGAGTGCAGATGGCAGTCACCGCACAGCGCCGCGCGCAGCCGCGCCCCGGCGTCGTCGGGGGCGGGCTCCCCGCCCGACTCCTCCTCCAGCCGCCGCAGATAGCCGGGCACCTGCCCGGCCAGTGCCTCCCGCACCACCAGCGCGGTCTTCGGCCCGAGCCCCCGCACCGCCTCCAGCGAACCGGCCGCGGCGCGCTCGGCGACCTCGTGCTCGCCGAGTGCGCCGACGGCCGCCGACGCCGTACGAAACGCCCGCACCCGGTACGTCGGCGCCCCGGCGCGCTCCAGCAGGAACGCGATCCGGTCCAGCGCCTCCACCGGTTCCATCGCCGCGGTGTCCCGTACGACTCGTCTCGAACTGACCGGACCGTCCTACACCTTGATGACGGACAGGACGTTGCCCGCCGGGTCCTTGAACCAGGCGATGACCGGATAGCCCTCGGCGCGCGAGACGCCCTTCTCGTCCTGCTCGAAGCCCTCGTAGCGCTCGAACGTCACCCCGCGCGCGACGAGTTCGTCAACGGTTCTGTCGACATCGTCCACCGGGAAGTTGAGCAGCGTGAACGTCGCGGGCGTGTGGTTGTCCTTCGGGTAGACGAGCACGTTCGTGTCCCCGGCGAGATGCAGGGTGAGCATCCCGTTCTCCTCGGTGACCCGCACCCCCAGCGTCCCGCCGTAGAAGTTCTTCGCCTTCTTGATGTCGTCGACCGAGAAGCCACTGAACGCCTTGCTCTCTCCCAGCATGGCCTTTCCCTCCGGATCCGTTCCTCGGGTCACTCTCATCGTCCCTCCGGACCCGCTCATCAGCGACCGACGAACTTCCGGGCCCGCTTGTTACCCACCGTGACGGCCTTCTTGTGGTACTGGATCGGGAACACCTTCGTATCGCGGAACACGATGTACGTGACCCCCGAATCCGTACCGCCGTCCTCCGGGTCGGGGTCGATGCCGAGCTGGTCGGCGAGCGCGTACGAGGCCTCGCCGATGAGCCCGCTCGGGCCGACGTCGCCCACGACCGCGTACCGCACCCTGCCCTTGTAGATGACGGCCGCGACGCTGCCGCCGCTGATTCCGTACTCCGAATAGGTCCAGATGTCGCTGGGGCCCGGTACGACGATGAACGGCAGGGTCGCCGGGTCGAGCTGATCCCCGTCCGGTTCCTGGAACGCGGTCTCGGACTGGTAGTACGGGTCGGTGTCCTCGTTGCAGTCCTCACTGCTCCGGCCGTCGCAGTCGATGTCCAGGTCGGCCGTCCAGAACACCACGTCGTCGCCTTCGCATATGGCCACTTCGGCCGGTTCGTCCGCGTCGGTGCGGTAGTGGCCGTCGGATATTCGTTCGCAGCTCTCGAGCTCGTCCAGGAGCTCGGATGCGCTCACCGATCCCTCGCTCGCGTCGCGCGCGGCCGCGCTGGGAGGTGCCTCGGCGGCCAGGGCCGCGGCGGTGAGCAGGACCACGCCGCCGACGGCGATGGCTTTGGTACGCGGGGACACTCGGGTTCGTGGTGACACAGGCCGGTTTCCTCCGGTTCGGGGCAGGGCGCGGTCACCGCGCCTGCCGTACGTACGGGCCCAGCCGGTCCAGGAAGACGCGCTGGCCCGGGACCAGCAGCTCCGCCGCGCGCTCCAGGGAGAACCACTCGACCCGGTCCACCTCGGGGAATTCGCGCAGCACACCGGACCTCGGCGGCCACTCCATCGTGAACATGCCGGGTCTCGTACGGGCCGGGTCGAGATCGCCCTCGACGGCCCAGACCGTGACGGTCTTGCCGCCCTTCTGGCGGCTCTCACCCAGCGGCAGACGCTCCCCGTCGGGCGCCGGCAGTCCGAGTTCCTCCTCGAACTCCCGGCGCGCGGCGGCCTCCGGCTCCTCTTCGGGGCCGTATTCGCCCTTGGGAATCGACCAGGCCCCCTCGTCCCGGGCGGCCCAGTAGGGACCGCCCATGTGCCCGATCAGCACCTCGGGACCCGAGTCGGTGACCCGGAACAGCAGGAGCCCGGCACTTCGTATGCCCGACATGCCGATGAGTCTGTGACCCGCCACCGGCCCGCGCCATCGGGACCGGGACTCAGTCCGACTGGCCCGTCAGAGTGGACAGATCGACCGACTTGTCCGCCGGGGGAGTGGTGGACGGGACGGGCTCGTCGTAGTCCGAGAACGCGATGCTCGCCTCGGCCTCGCCCGCCACGGTCGCGTTCAGCCGCACCGGATAGGGCTTGCCCTCGGTGGCGACATACAACGTCATCGTCCGCTCCGCGCGCTTTCCGGTCAGCGGGATGGCCTCGACGCCGTCGACCTTCGTCTTCCTGCCCTTGGTGAGCGCGAGCTCGATGTCCGAGGAGCCGGTGACCGACTTCAGGATCCCGTCGAGGTCGCACACCTCGGCCATGCCCCGGAGCATGCTGTCGTCCGTGGTTCCGCGCAGGTAGCGGTCCTTGAAGAGCTTCGCCGCCGCCTCGCCCCGGCCGGGCACCTGGCTCTTCCAGAACGCCTCGTCCGGCTTCATCCACACCGTTTCGCCGCGCTTGATGATCTCGACGGACCCCTTGCCGCCCGTGCTCACCGAGCCGGCGCAGTTCCCTTCGCGGTCCAGGGTGAGATCGAGCTCGGTCGCCGCCTCCGGGTCGTCCAGGTTGCCCTTCGTCGTGATGTGCAGCGACTTCGCACTCAGCAGAGCCTTCTTGGCCTTCTCGGAGATCTGCCGGGCCGTGAGCTGCTCGATGTCCTCGCCCGTTGTGGCGCCCACCGCGCCGCCCGCCGCCGCGAGAGCCGTGATCAGGGCTGCCGAACAGGCCAGCGCCCGGGCTCTGAAGCGATGTCCGGTCACGTCGCCTCGCCTCCCTGGCGTGCGATCCGTACCCGACGAGCGTACGCCGCCCGGCAGGCCCGCGCCCGTTCGGGGGAATCGCCGGGCCCGACGCCACCGGATCATGAGGCCGGGCCGGTCGCTTCGACGGAAGCGACCGGCCCGGTGATCTCACCGCGGTCGGGTGTCAGCCGCCGATGCCCTGGTCACCGCGGTGTCCGTAACCCTTGCCGTAACCCTTGCCGTGGTCCTTGCCGTGGTGGTCCTTGCCGTGGCCGTGGTCCTTGCCGTCGTGTCCGTGACCCTTGTGCCCGTGGCCCTTGTGGCCGTCCGAGTGGTTCACGCAGACGTTGCCGAAGGCGGGGTTGAGCACGCCGATGACGTCGATCGTGTTGCCGCAGATGATCACCGGGATGTGCACCGGAATCTGGACGACGTTGCCCGAGATGACACCGGGGTTGCCGCCCGCGTAAGCGCCGGCGCCGGAGTCGGCGGTGGCCATACCCGTACCGGCGACCACGGCCGCTCCGGTACCGACGAGGACGGCGGCGGCCTTCGCGATGCGAGACATTTCAAGAACTCCTCAAAATTGAGAACCCGGTCACAGGCCTGTGACCGTGACGTTCAACGCCGCGGCCGTCCAGGGGTCACCGACACACCGCCATGTGGGTTATCCGCCTCCGGCGAGGGACGCGCGCGGCTGCCCGCGCCGTCGCGTTGCGTCGCCGCCCGCGGCGCGGCAGGGTCGTACATGCGAGTCCAAGGAGGACACAGCCATGCCCATCGCCACGGTGAACCCCGCGACCGGCGAGACGGTCAAGACCTTCGAAGCACTCGGGCCCGAGGCGATCGAGAGCCGTCTGGCCGCCGCCCACGAGGCCTTCCGCCAGTACCGCACCACCGCGTTCGGCGAGCGTGCGCGCCTGCTCAAGAAGGCCGCGGCGCTGCTGGAAGAAGATCACGACGACATCGCGCGCACCATGACCGTCGAGATGGGCAAACCCATCGCGTCGGCCCGCGCCGAGGCCGCCAAATGCGTGAAGGCGATGCGCTGGTACGCCGACCACGCCGAGGAGCTCCTGGCGGACGAGCTCGTCCCCGAAGCAGATGTGAAGGACTCGGGCGCCGCGCGGGCCCGGGTCCATTACCGCCCCCTGGGCGTGATCCTCGCCGTGATGCCCTGGAACTTCCCGCTCTGGCAGGTCGTGCGCTTCGCCGCCCCCGCGCTGATGGCGGGCAACACAGGTCTGCTCAAGCATGCGTCGAACGTCCCGCAGACCGCCCTCTACCTGGGAGATCTCTTCCATCGGGCGGGCTTCCCCGAGGGCTGCTTCCAGACCCTGCTGATCGGCTCGGGCGCGGTCGAGGGTGTCCTGCGCGACCGCCGGGTCGCCGCCGCGACGCTCACCGGCAGCGAGCCCGCGGGCCGGTCGGTCGCCGCGATCGCCGGGGACGAGGTCAAGAAGACCGTCCTGGAGCTGGGCGGCAGCGACCCGTACGTGGTCATGCCGTCGGCGGACGTCGACCGAGCCGCCCGCACCGCGGTCACCGCCCGGGTGCAGAACAACGGGCAGTCGTGCATCGCGGCCAAGCGCTTCATCGTCCACGAGGACGTGTACGACGCGTTCACCGAGCGGTTCGCCGCGCGGATGGAGGCGCTGACCGTCGGCGACCCGCTCCAGGAGTCCACCGAGGTCGGGCCGCTCGCCACCGACCAGGGCCGCACCGACCTGGAGGAACTCGTCGACGACGCCGTACGGCTCGGCGCGCGGGCGCTGTGCGGCGCGGGACGGCCGCAGGACCAGCCACGCGGCTGGTTCTACCTCCCGACCGTCCTCACCGGCATCACCCCCGAGATGCGCATCCACCAGGAGGAGACCTTCGGGCCGGTCGCCACCGTCTACCGCGTCGCCGACCTGGACGAGGCGGTCGAGGTCGCCAACGACTCCCCCTTCGGGCTGAGTTCCAACGTGTGGACCCGCGACGACGCCGAGATGGAGCGGTTCGTACGCGACCTCGAAGCCGGCGGTGTCTTCTTCAACGGCATGACCGCCTCGCACCCGGCGATGCCTTTCGGCGGCGTGAAGCGGTCCGGCTACGGACGTGAGCTGTCCCACCACGGCATCAAGGAGTTCTGCAACACCACGACCGTCTGGACCGGCGCCTGACGGCCGGCCGGCCGCCGCTTCCCGTCGCGGCGCTCCTGTTTCACCCGCTCGACGAGTCCGTCGACCTCGCGGGCCGACAGGGCCACGGCGCCGATCACGGGGGTGGCCACGCAAGGGACGCGGTAGAGGACGGGCCACCGGCCGGAGGCGCTGGACTCGGCTTCGGCTCGCGCCCTGTACTCCGCGACGACGGCGGCGAAGACCGCGCCCGCGCCGGGAACCGAGCAGGACAGGGTGCCCGACACGCTGCTTCCGGCGGCAGGCAGGGCGACCCGCGGGCTGGTGCACCGCCCGGCCGCCCGGCCGTCGATGGTCACGGCCGCGTGCATGACGACGGTGATCCTCCCGTCGACGAGTCGGGTCGTGGCGCCGGAGGTCAGCGCGCCGGTGAACTGCTGGGTGACGCTGCAGCCGCCGACGTCGCAGCTGACGTTGTCGTCGGTGGTGTCCAGCGTGAATTCGACGCCGCGGTCCACCGCGTCGGTGAGTTGCCGGGCGTTCGTCTCCAGGGTGTCGTACATCTCGTCGGCCTGGTCACCGGACAGCGGATGGAGGGCCATTCCCTGGGAGCCGTCGTCCTGGAGCGGTTCCCAGCGCAGGACGCGGTAGGGCCTGTCCTTGGTGACGAAGAGGCTTCCTGACGAGGTGTCGGCTCGCAACGCGGGCACCCCGTCCACGGTCAGCGGCGGCGCATCAGGGTTGATCGGCTCCTTCGGCTCCTTCGGCTCCTTCGGCTCGTTCGGCTCCTTCGGCTCCTCCGGGTCGTCCGAGTCGTTCGGGTCGGACCGGGTTCTCGGTTCGTCCAGCGCGGCCGAGAGGTCCCGTGCCAGCACGGCCGGCGGCGGGAACCGGCCGAGAAGAGGGTCGAGGCTCTCGGACTCGTCCGCGTCCACGGTCCACGTCCCGGGGGTGTGCGGATCCTCCTGCCGCCGGGTGAACGTCTTGCCGCCGATCCTGAGAACCTCCTGGTCGAACCCCTCCACGCTCTCGCCCATGGATCCGAACAGCGTGCCGGACGGGGTGACCGTGATGTCCCGCTCGGTGATGCCGTGGACGGTCGTGTCCCTGTAGCGCAGCCCGCGGGCAGTCGCCAGATCGGCCAGGGCCTGCTCGAAGGGCCCCTGATTCCGCCGGTCCGCCTGATGGCCCGGCGGCTTCGCCGGCCCGTCGTGGGAGCCGTCCGATCCGCCCAGCACGGCCAGCAGTCCCGCGACGACGGCGACGACCGTGCCGAAGACCGCCAACGTCGCGATGCGCCGCGTGCCGTGGAGTCCGTGCCGGCGCGGCCCGGACGGTCGCTGCGGTCCAGCGGGCGGGGATGGGGGCGGCACGGGAGCGGGCCGCCGCGCAGCGGGGGGCGACCAGGTGCTCGCGCCGGATGCCGCCGCTCCCGGTGGGCCGGGCGGGCCAGGGGGTGGCTGCGGTATCGACGGCGACGGCGATGACGCCGGTGGCCGGGGTGTGGGTGGCGTCGGGGTCTGCTTCAGGCGCGGCAAGGGCCGCCCCAGGGGTGGCGGCACGGCTCTGGGCGTCTGCCGCCACATCGGCAGGCTCGGTGTGTCGGATCCGCTGTGCCGGTGGCCTTCGCCCATAACTCTCCCCCGACTCCCCCGAGTTGCTTCCGTCGGTCCCTGCCCTTTGGGAAGATACGACACCTGTGGGGGCACTCCCAGAGCGAGTGCTGTCATGTTCAAGCCAAATGGCGCGGAAGAAGCGTGAACGGGGGACGTTTTCCGATGGCGGACACGAAGGGTGTATTGCTGCCGGCATATGTGCTGGCTGATGAGTCGGCCTCGATGGGGCCGTACAGGGATGAACTGCAGAACGGCCTGGTGTCGTTGTGCGAGGGCCTCCGGGCCGAGCCGATGGTCGCGGCCAAGCTGCGCCTGGGCGTCCTCGGCTTCTCCGACGACGTGCAGATCCGTCTGGCCGTGGCCGACATGCGCACCGAGACCAACCTGCCCCAGGTGACCATCCGCGGGATGACCAGCTACGGGGCGGTGTTCGGCGACCTGCTCAACCGGATTCCGGCCGATGTGCAGTGGCTGCGCGGCGAGGGGTACAAGGTGCACCGTCCCGTCGTGTTCTTCCTCAGCGACGGACAGCCCACCGACGGCGAGGGATGGCGGCGGTCCCACGGCAGACTGACCGACAAGGCCCAGACGCCGACCGCGCCGAACATCATCGCCTGCGGGATCGGTGACGCCCAGCCCGCGACCATGGTCGAGGTCGCGACGCGTCCCGAGTTCGCCTTCGTGGCCAAGCCCGGCACCGACCTCGGCCGGGCGATCTCCGAGTTCTTCCACGCGCTCACCGCGAGCCTGGTGGCGTCGGGGCAGGCGCTGAACTCCGCCAGCCCGCAGCTGGTGGTCAACCGGCCGGATCAGTTCACCATGGCCATCGACGAGGTCGGCCAGTGAGCCGACAGAGCGGGGACGGCGCCGCCACGGCACCACTCGCGCAGGAGATGTCCGGTCCCGAACCCTGGCAGCCGATCACGGTGGGCGTACCCGGGCCCGAGTTCGAGGCGACGCCACCGGGCCAGTACGCCTTCGACTTCCCGGACACCGAATGCGACGGCTGGTCGGCTCCCGCGCTCACTGTGCGGTTCGCCTCGGTACGCGGCGCCAAACACCGTTACTACCGGCAGCCGCGCCAGGACGCCGCACGCGCCGCGGTGCACGAGGCCACCGGCAGCATCGCGTTCGCCGTCGCCGACGGCGTCTCCAGTGCCACGTACGCCGAACTCGGTGCCGTCGAGGCCTGCCGTGCCGCCCTGGAACGGATCCTCCACCTGCTGGCGCGGGACCAGGGACCCTTGGACTTCAGGGACGTCGCCCACCACGCCGCCGAGCGGCTGCGACAGGCCGCCGAGTGGCGTCTGGGCGGGAGACTGCCCGAGACGGCGGAGGTGGCCGCCCTGCACGCGACCACACTCGTGGCCGGATTCGTGCGCCCCGACCCCGCGGGGTTCGGCGTCGAGCTGTGCCGCATCGGCGACTCGGGGGCCTGGGTACTGGATGCGTCCAGCGAGGGGTACCTGCCGCTGTTCGGCACGAAGACCGGCGGGGACGTCCTGGTGGTCTCGAACGAGGTGGCGCCGCTGCCCCACGTCCCCGACCGGCTGGAGGCGACCCACACGCGTCTGGCGCCCCATGAGGTGCTGCTGGTCGGCACCGACGGCTTCGGTGACCCGCTCGGCGACGGCGACGGCCAGGTCGGGTCGCTGTTCGCCGGCCAACTCGCCACGCCGCCCCCTCCGCTGTGGCTCGCGCATCTGGTGGACTTCTCCCGGGAGACCTTCGACGACGACCGGACCCTGCTGGCGATCTGGCCCCGCACCACACCAGAGCCGCGATGACGCCGAACCGGACACACACTGTCGAACACGCCGCGCTCACCCTGGGACGCCAACTCGGCCAAGGCGGCCAGGGCACGGTGTACGAGGTAACCAACAAGAAGATCAACGAGTCCGCCGCCGACGGCGGTTGGGACGTCGTCTACAAGGAGTACGCCGCCGCCGTAGTGCCCGGCCTCGACGCGGCCGCGCTGGCGTCGAGGGTGGAGCTGCTCGGCAGGCTGGGGGCGGCAGAAGGCCAGTGGCTGTGCGAGAAGACCGCATGGCCCGCGGCCGTGGTGCAACGCCAGGGACACACCTGCGGGTTCCTCATGCGCGCCGTACCCGATCGGTTCCGGTTCGACTTCAGGAGCCTGACCGGCACGACCGTGGGGACGAAGCGCCTCGCGAACCTGGAGTATCTGCTCAACGACGACTCCTACGTCGCGGGGATCGGTCTGACGATCAGCGATCGCGATCGTCTCCTCCTCCTGGCCGATCTGGGTGCCACGCTCGCCCGGCTCCACCGTGTCGGCATCACGGTCGGAGACCTCTCCCCGAAGAACCTGCTGTTCACCACGGCCCCCGAGCACGAGTGCTTCCTCATCGACTGCGACGCCATGCGGCTGGAGGGCACCACTGTGCTGCCCCAGGCCGAGACCCCCGACTGGCAGGTGCCGGCGGGCGAGGAGAAGGCGACCCGCGCGAGCGACGTCTACAAGCTCGCGCTCCTCGCCATTCGCCTCCTGGCCCGCGACCAGACCACCACCGACCCCGCCGCTCTGGCCGCGCTGAGTCCGGAACTCGGCGATCTGGCCCGCTCCGGCCTCAACCCCGACCCGGCCCGGCGGCCGACGCCGGCCATGTGGGCCGAACTGCTCACAGCGGCCGCCGTGACGGCGTCCACCACTCCCGCCGCACCGCCGGTCACCCCGCAGGCGCCCGGACGCCCCCAGGCGCCGTCGGCGCGCCGTCCGGGCGGCGCGAACAGGCCCTCGCCCGGGGGAACGGGCCCTGGGGCAACGCCCCCGAGCGGGCAGTCGAACGTCAAGGCCGGCGTCGGCGTCGCCGCCGTCATCGCGGCCGTGCTCCTCGCGGCGATGCTCACGGACGGTGGCAGCTCGTCCGACGACGCCTCCGTCTCCAGCTCCCGGCCCACCGTTTCCGACACCGATTACCTGCCCGACGACGACCCGGCGCCCGACTACTCCAGTGAAGAGGAGCCCACCGAGGACGAGCCCACCTACGAGGACACCACCGAACCGGAAGCGACGGAGACCGAGGACGATCCGGAGCCGACCTACGAGGCCCCGGAACCCGACCCGCCGGCCCCACCGCCTCCACCGCCCCCACCTCCGACCTACTACGGCGCCATTGCCGTGGGACGCGACGGCGGCCTCGGACGATCCTGGGACCACAGGTCCGCGAGCGCCGCCGAGCAGGGAGCGTTGAATGGATGCGCCCGTTCCGACTGCCAGGTCCTCACGACCTTCAGCAACGGCTGCGGTGCCGTCGCGTACAACTCCGCCACCAATCAATACTGGGGCGGCCGCGGCGCCACTCAGACCGAAGCCCAGAACAACGCGATAGCCAGAGCGGGCGGCGGGCGTTGGATCACCTGGGTGTGCACCACGCGGTACTGACGGGGCGATCGTCCCGCTGATCCCGCTGGTGTCCCGCCGCCCGGCCGCACCGGCTCAGGAGCCGAAGCCCGCGATCCCGTACCCCTCGCGGGCCTTGGCCTGCCGCAGCCAGTCGACACACGACTCGATCGCCTCCAGGACCTCCCCGTCCAGCCGGGCGCGCTGCTCCGGGGTGCTCGCCTCCCACTGGGCGAGCGCCTTCGCGCAGCTCTCCGCGCTCCACTCGCCGTACCCCGGGAGGTCCTGCGGCGAGGGCAGCGGACCGGGCACCGACCCGTACATGAAGTCGGTGATCGCGACCGCCTTGATGCCGAGCTCGGCCATTCCCGCGTCCACGTCCTCCAGCCACGATCCGCGGAACGGCGAGAAGTGGTTGTTGAACAGGGAGCGGCCGTGGAACTCGCACACCATCTTGTACGCGTAGCCGTACTGGAAGCCCCACCGCTCGTCGAACGGGCCGCCGTCGATCACCGCGCGCAGGGCCTCGTACCGGGTGGGCGCGCCCTGCTCGATCTGGTCCGCGAAGTAGTCGTCGTCGTGGGCGAGTTGCCGCTTGAAGCGGCCCCCCATCATCCGGCGCAGCTTCTCGTCGCCGGACGCTATGGCGCCGCGCACGGTCGCGAGGTCCACCAGGTACAGGCTCAGTCCGTAACTCATGATCGAAGACTAGTGGGCGGCACTGACAATCACCGGGCCCCCTGCGCCGTCCACCCGGTCCGCCCACCGCGCCGCCACCGTCAGGGAGCGCTCGGGGCCCGCCGCACGCACGAGCCGGCCGCGATGGAGCAGCCGCCCGTCCTGGACCACGTCCACCACGGGGCGGACGAGGCGCTCCGACGGTCGCAGGAGCATCCGCGCTCCCGTGTCCGCCGGCCCGATCAGGTTCGGGGCCGCCCACCGCAGCGCTGCGCCCGCGACCACCGGCACCCGGGCCACCGGCCATCGCCCGTGGACGAGGAAGTCCCGTACGTGACCGGCCGCGCGGCGGCCCTCCAGCGCGGCGGTGGCGGCCGGTTCGACGCCGTGCAGGACGTTGCCCACGGCGAAGACGCCCGGTCGGTCCGTACGGAAGGCGGCATCGACGGCCGGGCCCCGTGTGCCCGCGTCGAGCCCGGCGCCGGCGCTCCTGGCCAGCTCGTTCTCCGGGATCCAGTCGCCGCTGAAGACGACCGTGTCGCAGGCCACGACCGTGGTCCTGCCGTCGTGTCGACGCAGCGCCACACCCGTGAGCAGGCCCCGGCCGAGCAGCTCGGTCACGGTCGTGCCGGTGAGCACGGGGACGAGTGCCCCGGAGGTGAACCACGCCCCGGAACGACCCGCCGACGGGCGCCGCCCGAGCACCGGCACGCCGGGCTCCTCGGTCACCAGCGCGACGGCCCGCACCCCCGCGCGCCGCAGCGTGCCGACCGCCGCACGGGCCACCGGACCCGCGCCCACGATCACGGCACGCTCACCGACCCGCTGCCCGTACAGGTGCACGGCCTGCTGCAACTCGCCCGTCGTGTAGACCCCGGACGGCCGGGATCCCGGCACCAGCCGTGCGCTGCGCGGCCGTTCACGGGCGCCCGTCGCCAGCACCACCGCCCGCGCCTCCAGCCGTTCCAGGCCCGCCGGGCTCGTCGTCTCCACGGTCAGCGGACCGGCCCAGCCCGTGACGCTCACGCCCGTGCGCAGCACGGCACCGGCCGCCGCGGCCTCGCGGACCCGGTGCCGCGCGTACGCGGGCCCGCTCATCGGCCGCCGCAGATCGCGCAGCCCGAACCCGCCGTGATGGCAGTGGCGCGGTATGCCGCCCGCCTCCTGCTCCCGGTCGACCACCTCCACGGTGCCCGCCCCGGTGGCGGCCAGCTCGGTGGCGGCGGCGAGTCCGGCCGGTCCGGCGCCGACGACGAGCACGTCGACCGTGCGCCGACCGGTCACCGCGGGCTGCCCGCTCACCGGGCCGCCTCGAACAGCGCGCGCACCGCCGCGCCGCAGGAGAACCCCTGGCAGCGACCGCCGCGTGCGCGCGTGCGCCGGCGCAGGCCGTCCAGGGACGCGGGCGGGATGTCACCGGCGAGCGCGTCCCGGATCTCCCCGCGGGTCACCCGCTCGCAGTGGCAGACGACCGTGCCGTACTCCGGGTCCCCCGCGATCAGGTCCGCGTCGCGGTACGGGCGGGGAGACGCCTCGCCGATGTTCGGCATCCGCACCGGGGCGAGCTCCCGTGCGTCGCCCCGGACGAGACCGGCGTCGGCCAGCAGGTCCACGACGTGCGCGGCGATGGCCATGGAGGCGGTGAGACCGGTCGAGCGGATGCCGCCCACGGTGACGTACCGCTGGGCCGGACGGCCCTGGATACGGAAGTCCTCCTGGCCGGTCGCGGCCCGCAGCCCGGCGTAGACGGCGGTGACCTCCTCGTCGAGCAGCTCCGGCACGATCCGGCGCCCCTTCTCCCGCAGCAGCGCGAGCCCCTCGGCCGTCGACCCGGTGGCGGTCTTGTCGTCCAGGTCCTCGGCGGTCGGTCCGAGCATCACGTTCCCGTACACGGTCGGCGCCACCAGCACGCCCTTGCCGAGAGCCGTCGGCACCGGCAGCAGGATGTGGCGGACCAGGCCGCGGGCGAACTTGTCGAACACGATGAGCTGTCCGCGCCGAGGGGTCACCGTGAAGGTGTCGTGGCCGAGCAGCCGGTCGACCTCGTCCGCGTACAGCCCCGCCGCGTTCACCAGATGCCGGGTGCGCAGTGTGCCCCGGGTGGTGGTCAGGGTGTGGAACGCGTCGTGGCTCGTGACCCCTTCGAGCCGGCAGTTCAGATGCAGGTCCACGCCGGAGCGTACGGCCTGGGTGGCGTACGCGAGCGTCGTCGTCCACGGACAGATGATGCTCTCGCCCGGAACGTCGAGCGCCCCGAGCGCTCCGGGTGCCACGTGCGGTTCGCGGGCGGCGAGTTCCTCCGGACCGGTGATCCGCGCGTCGGTGTATCCGTTGCGGGTGGCCTTCTCCGCCAGCCGGGGCAGCGCGGCGAGCTGCTCCTCGTCCCAGGCGACCAGCAGAGCACCCAGGGGCTCCACCGGAATCCCGGCCTCCGCCGCATAGGCGGTGAGCCGCCGGCTGCCGTCCCGTACGAGCCGCGCCTCCAGGGACCCGGGCACCGCGTCGAAACCGGTGTGCAGGATCGCCGTGTTGGCCTTCGACGTCCCCTCGCCCACATCCCCGGCCGCCTCCACGACGGCGGTCCGCAGCGGGTACCGGGCCAGCTCCCGCGCGATCGCCGCACCGACGACGCCCGCGCCGATCACGACGACGTCGTACGGGTCGCCGGACACCGGCCCGGCGGTCGTGACGCTCACGACGCCGTCCGCGAGGCGGAAGCCGTCAGTGCGGCCACCGCCGCGCGGAACTCGCCCAGGCGGTCGGCCGCCCGGTCGGCGGGGATGCGGGGCTCGTACACCGCGGCAGGTCGCCAGGCCGGGATCGTGTCGGGCAGGGACAGGCGCGCATCGAGGCCCAGCCGGGCGACGGCGCCCACGCCGAGTGCCGTGGCGTCCGGCAGGGCCGAGACCTCGACCGGGCGTTGCAGCAGGTCCGCCTGAGTCTGCATGAGCAGCGCGGACCGGGTCAGTCCGCCGTCGACGCGCAGCGCCGTCAGCGGCTCGCCGAGGTCGTCGGCGACGGCGTCGGCAAGGGCGACGACCTGCGCGGCGATGCCGTCGCACAGCGCGCGCACGAGATGCCCGGCGGTGGTGTCCAGGCCGAGGCCGGTCAGTGACCCCCGCAGGTCACCGCGCCACCACGGCGCGGCAAGGCCCGCCAGCGCGGGCACGAACGTGACCCCGCCCGAGTCCGGGACGGACGAACCGACCGGGTCGAGGTCGGCGGCGCCGGAGATCACCCCGAGGTCGGTGAGCCAGCGGACGGCGGAGGCGGCCGTGTAGACCTGTCCGTCGAGGCAGTAGTTCGTACGTCCGGCCAGTCGCCAGGCCACGCAGCTCACCAGACCCGAACCGCCCCGGCGGGGCACCTCGCCGGTCTGCGCGAGCAGGAACGCGCCCGTACCGTAGGTGCACTTGGCGGTGCCCGGCTCGGTGACCCGCTGGGCGAGGAGCGCCGCCTGCTGGTCCACGAGCAGGCCGGTGAGCGGGAGTTCGGGACCGAAGGCGTTCGTCGTGCCGACCGGGCCCGCGGCGTCCACGACACGCGGCAGCCGCTCGTCGTCCAGCCCGAAGATCTCCAGCGCCTGCCGTGACCACTCGACCCGGTCGAGGTCCAGCAGCTGGGTGCGGCCCGCCGTCGCCGCGTCGGTGACGTACGCGCCGGTCAGCCGGTGTGTCAGCCAGGCGTCGCTCGTCGTCACGACGCCCTCGCGGGTGAGCGTGCGCCGGATCCAGGCCATCTTCGGCGCGGCGAAGTACGGGTCGAGCGGGAGTCCGGTGAGGTCGCGCAACGCCTCGGCGCTCTCGGCGAGTTCCGCGCAGACGCTCTCCGCCCGCCGGTCCTGCCAGACGATCGCGTCGGTGAGCGGCTTGCCGGTGTCCGGGTCCCAGGCGAGCACCGTCTCGCCCTGGTTGGCCAGGCCGACCGCCCCGGCCGGCTCCCCGGCGTCCGCGAGCGCCGCGCGTCCGGCGTCCACCACCGAGGAGAGCAGCTCCGCCGGGTCGGCCTCGACCCGCCCGCCCGGACCGTACCGGGGCCGCACGGGCGCGAAGCCGGAGCCGATCACACCCCGCTCGGGGCAGATGACCAGGGCCTTCGTCCCCGACGTGCCCTGGTCGACAGCGAGTACCGGGGCGGTTGCTTGGGATGCTGCAGTCGGCATGGCCCGTTTCTTCGGTCGGAGGCGGAGGCGGGGATCGGCGGCGCGGAGTGGCGGCATGATCACCGACGGCAAGCCTTGCTCAGGCCCGTCGGCCCGTCAAGGGCCGCGATCCCTCCGCCCGGGAGCCACTGACGCGCGATCAATTCCCGGCCCGGACCCTCCAGTCCGGCAAGATCGGCAAACGCCCACCACGGAGCGCGAGCATCTCTACACTGAACGTCGATCACCTGTACGACGAACAGCCCGCACCCTCACAGAGGACCCGATGCCGACCTCCGCCCGACCCTGGTTACGCCCCCGGTTGCGCAGCCTCGCCACGGTCACCACCTCGTGCGCGGAGGAGCACTGATGGCCCAGGACGACACCCGTCCCGTCTACCATCCAGCCGGCCACGACCACGCCCTGCGCGTCGCGCTGCAGGAGCTGCGCAGTGGCCGCTGGGTGTCCATGCGGGACCTCCTCGCCGAGACGCCCGACTGGGCGCTGTGGACCCAGCGGACCCAGATCCTCGCCGCCGCCGCGGCCGGCTCCGACGTGGTGCGGGCCTGGAGCGCGGAGGAACCGCACAGCACCGCCGTCGCCGTCATGTCCGCCCGGGTCGCCGTCGAGCGTGCCGTACGCGCCCGCCGCGAGGGGCACCGCCACACCCGCGACCTGTGGCGCGAGGCCTGGGACGCGTGCGCGGACAGTGCCCGCGCGCGGCCCGACGACCCCGTGCCCTGGGTGTGCCTGCTGGCCCTGGCCCAGCTCGACGAGAAGCAGCAGATGTCGGAGCACCGGATGCCCCCGCCCGGCCCGATGCTGCCGACCGGCCCCTGGGCCCTGCTCACCGAGGCGGACAAACGCGACCCCGGCAACCGCGAGGCGTACCACCGGATGCTCCAGTTCCTGTACGTACGTCAGGCCGGCGCCGTGTCGGACGCCGTCAACTTCGCCCAGTGGGCGGCCTCCGCCGCGGCCCCGGGCTCGCCGCTGCACGCGCTCCCGCTCTACGTCCGGGTCGAGCGCTACCGCAGGGAGCAGGGCCACCGCCGTGCGCTGGACCTGTACTGGGTCGCCGAGGACGCCGTACGGGACGCCGAACGCACCCTGCACGGCTGGTTCGACCACGCCGAGCCCGAGGCCGCCTCGCTGCTGGACCTCAGCCAGCTCGCCCACGCGCTGTGGGGAGCCCAGCGGTTCGCCGACGCCGGACGGGTCTTCCGGGCGCTCGGGCCGTACTACACCACCATGCCCTGGGCGTACCGCACCCCGGACCCCCTTGACCAGGCACTCGCCGAAGAGCTGTTCCTGCGCGCCCGTGAGAGGTGCCTCGCGGCCGCCCAAGACGATCCCGGCGCGTGATGTCCCCCGCACGTCCCCCGTTCCCGCCCTCCTCCTGCGCCCCGCCGGCGTAGGGGGAGGGGCCCCATCCCTTTCCCCCGGAGGCACACGCATGTCCCGCACCACACTTCCCCCGAAGGACCAGGCGCCGCCCAGAGACGAGGAACAGCGGCTGCGCGAACTCGGCTACCAGCCGGTCCTCGCCCGCCGGATGGGAGGCTTCGGCAACTTCGCCATCAGCTTCTCCGTGATCTCCATCCTGTCCGGGTGCATGACCCTCTACGGCTTCGGGCTGAACACCGGCGGCCCCGCCGTGATGCTCTGGGGCTGGGCGGGCGTCGGCCTGTTCGTCCTCTGTGTTGGCATGGCCCTGGCAGAAGTCACCAGTGCGTACCCGACCTCCGGGGCCCTGTACTACATGGCCGACCGGCTCGGCGGACGCCGTTGGGGCTGGTACACGGGCTGGCTCAACCTGCTCGGCCTGCTCGGCGCGATCGCCGGAATCGACTACGGCGCCGCCCTGTTCACGGGCGCCTTCCTCAACCTGCGGTTCGGTTTCGTCCCGACCGCGGAAACCACGTTTCTGATCTTCCTTGGCATCCTGCTGCTCCACGCCTTGCTGAACCTCTTCGGCGTACGGCTGGTCAGCGTGCTCAACTCGATCAGCGTGTGGTGGCACATCGGCGGTGTCGCCCTCATCGTCGGTGCCCTCGCGATCGTGCCCGACAACCACCAGTCGCCGTCCTTCGTCTTCACCGAGTTCGTCAACGGCACCGGCTGGGAGAACCCGCTGTACGTGGCGGCGATCGGCCTGCTGCTGGCCCAGTACACCTTCTCCGGCTACGACGCCTCCGCCCATCTGTCGGAGGAGACCGCCAACGCCTCCGTGACGGCGGCCCGGGGCATCGTCCGCTCCATCTGGGTCTCCTGGATCGCCGGATTCGTCCTGCTCGCCGGGCTGACCTTCGCCATCCAGGACTACGCGGCCACCCAGGACACCGCGACCGGAGTGCCGCCCGCGCAGATCCTGCTCGACGCGCTCGGCTCGGCCGGCGCGTCGGCGCTCCTCCTCGTCGTGATCGTCGCCCAGCTGTTCTGCGGCAACGCGGAGACCGCCGCGGCCAGCCGTATGGTGTTCGCCTTCAGCCGGGACAACGCGCTGCCGGGCTCGGCGGTGTGGCGGAAGGTCAGCAGCCGCACCCAGACACCGGTCCCCGCGGTGTGGCTGTCCGTCCTGGTCGCGGCCGTCCTGGCGCTGCCGTCGCTGTACTCCCCCACCGCGTACGCCGCCGTCACCGCCATCAACGTCATCGGCATCACCCCCGCCTACGCGATCCCCATCTACCTGAAGCTGCGCGCCGGCGACCGCTTCCAGCCGGGGCCGTGGACGCTCGGCCGCTGGAGCAAGCCGATCGGCTGGATCGCGGTGGTCTGGGTCGCCTTCGTCACCGTCCTGTTCTGCCTTCCGCAGTCCTCGCCGGTCGACACCGACACGATGAACTACGCCTCCGTCGCGCTGGCCGTCGTGCTCGTCCTGGCGACCGTCTGGTGGTACGTCGCCCGGCGCTCGTACAGCACGCCGAAGGCGTACGGGAGCGCGCGTGAGCAGGCGGAGATCGAGGAGGGCATCGTCTGACAGCCGCTGCCGGCCCGGGGAGTACGAGCGGCACGCCCGCCGTTCGTACTCCCCGGGCCGTGGGCAGGAACACCGCGCGGGACGACCCCACGCAGCCACAGACAGCCGAGGGGCAGGAGAGCACCCATCATGGATCGGCACACGGACTGGCAGTTTCTCGACGACCGCGGTCACTTGGCGACGGCGGTCCGGCGGCCGGTGAAGGCCGTCGCGTACATACAGGCCGGAGCGAGCCTCTGGGACCACGGAATACGGCCCGTCGGGCTCTTCGGCTCCTACCACGACGGCGAGGGACCGGACCCGGCCAAGGCGGGCGCGCTGCCGCTCGACGGCCTCGACTACCTGGGCTCCGGAGCCGCGCTCGACGCGCAGACGCTGCTGCGCGGGGCGCCCGATCTCGTCGTCGCCGTCACCTACGGCGGAGCGCAGGTCTACGGGCTCGACCCCGAGACGGCCAAGCACATCGAGGAACGTGTGCCCCTGGTCGTGCTCGACGTGGGCCAGGGCCAGTCGCTCGCGGCCGTACGCGCCCGCTTCGCCGAACTGGCCCGCGCGCTCGGCGCCCCCGGCGAACTCACCGTGGACGGCCCGCTCGCCCGGGCGGAGGCCCGGCTGCGCGACCAGGCCGCGTCCGGTTCCCCCGACACCCGCCCCACCGTCCTCGCCCTCTCGCCCGCCACCGCCGACAGCGCCTACCTCGCCAAGCCGTACGCCTGGCCGGACCTGCGGGAACTCGCCGGGTTCGGCCTCGACCTGGTGGACCCGCAGGGCGGCCCGAGCACCAGCTGGTTCACCGCGGACTGGTCCGACGTCGCGGAGATCTCGCCCCAGGTGCTCCTCGTCGACGTACGCGCCAACGCCTATCCGCTCGACGCGCTGGCCGCCGACGAGGCCTGGCGGTCCGCGTCCTCGGGGGCCCGCATCGTTCCCTGGAACCCGGAATGCCCATGCAGCGCGAGCGCGCACGCCCGCTTCTTCGGACAGGTCGCCGAAGCGGTGGCGCAGGCACGTGTTTAGGGCTGCGGCCCGGATCCGTCCACCCGCACGTGCGTGCGACCGGGGAGTGCTCTAGCGTCGAGATGAGGGAGGGTGACCGACGCCGAGCCGACCGGGCCTCGGGCGAAGCGCACCCGGCATCCGCTCGGTACCGCCTCCGCGCGCGGTCCGGCACCGCGGGATCGCGTGACCGACCGAGAGAGCAGGTGCAATCCCCATGCGTCCATCGGCTCGCATCCCCAGCCTTCTCGCCGCCCTGGCCCTGGCCCTGGGCGGCGCAGTGATCGCGGCTCCGGCGGCCCACGCCGACCTCGAGGCCTGCCAGAACCACGTCCAGGGACAGGGTACCGAGGTCACGGACGAGGTCCGGATGGCGTGCTACGTCGGGCTGGTGGGCGACCAGAGCGCCTGCGCCGAAGCGCTGACCAAGGCGGGCGCGACGAACACCGCCGCGACCGAGGCGTGCCGCCTGGCCCCCCAGTAGCCCGACGCCCTGCCGGGCGGGTTCACCCGGCCCTGTCCACCTGGCCGGGGCCGGGTCGGTGGTGCTGCCTTCCGCCCGGCCGGGCGGGTGCCCCCGGCCCTGTCACCCTGCCAGGGCCGGGTGTGCGGCGCTGCCCTCCGTGCACAGCGGGACGAGTGTCGTGTCCGGGCCGGTGGCGAGTGCGGTACGGCGGTCCTCGCAGCCGGGCAGGCCTGCGGGGGAGGCGGCGATCGCGGAGGGGGCGGGGGCGCGGCGCCAGGCGCGGGCGTCGGGCCGTACGTACCGGTCGAGTCGGTGCGGGCAGCTGTGGTGGACACCCGGTCGCGGTGCCCCACGCGCCCCCTCCCGCACAATGGCGCACCCCGACAGCCGTTCTGTGACCGCGAGTTCGGCGAGATCCTCCCCAACCGCCGCACGCACCTGGTGGGCTCCCGCGCGCCGCCGCCTTACGAGCCCGTCCGCTCCCGGCGCATCGGGGGCGAGACGGGCGTCTCGCCCACGGGGCCGAGGAGCACGGCCCGGACCACCTCCGGCGCGAACAGCGAGGAGAACGGCGCGCTCAGCGTCAGTACGGAGCGGAAGGCGGGGCCCACGACGGCGGGGTCGGCCGGGTAGCGCTCCTGGAGGCGGCCCAAATACCAGCTCACAGGCCGGTCCACGGCCCGCGTGGCGACCGCGCTCCCCGTGGCGCCCGGCATGTTCCGGTCGGCGCCCGCCGAGATGTCCCACGCCTGGCGCGAGGCCTGGAAGATCGCCCGCTGTGCCCGCGCGGTCGTCGGCGTACGGCGGGGGTCGGCCAGCGTGTCACGCAGCGCCAGCGCGGCCAGCGCGGCGACGGTCATGCCCTGCCCGTAGATCGGGTTGAACGTGCACAGCGCGTCGCCGGTGACGAGGAGCCCGGCCGGGCGGCGGCCCGGACGGTCGTAGCGGCGCCGGATGTTCGCCGTCGACCGGAAGCCGTACGGCGGCGTCTGCGGCTTCGCCCCGTGCAGCCACTCATGGACGAGGGGATGCGGAAAGCGTTCCGCGTACGCCGTGAACCCGTCCTCGTCCGTGGGCGGTTCCTGGCCCCGCAGACCCGAGAAGATGACCAGATGGCTGCCGTCCTCGAGGGGCAGCACACCGCCGCCGTACACCTGGGACGGGTTCGGGTAGAACCAGTACGCGAGGGCTTCGCTGCCCAGGTGATCGCTCGTGTTGCGGTAGATGCGCGAGGTGTACGCGAGACCGGTGTCGATGGTCTCCTCCGCCGGGGGCTCGGCACCGAGCGCGCTCAGCCACTGTGAGGTGCGCGAACCGCGCCCCGCCGCGTCCACCACGAGGTCGGCTTCGAGAGACCGGGTCTCCCTGTCGCCGGCCGCCCCGCGGTCCCGCAGCAGCACGCCCCGCACCCGCGAGGCGTCCCCGACCAGTCCGACGGCCTCCGTCGACTGCACCGCCGTGATCACGGGATTGGCCAGCACCCGCTCGCGCACCAGGTGCTCGAGCTGGGCACGGCTGCCGGTGTAGATGTACGTCGTCGGCTCGGTGCGACGGAACCAGGTGCCGCCGCTCCAGGCGACCATGTCCGCGGGCATCCCCACCTGGGGCGCGCCCGCCGCCCGCAACTCGGCCATGAAACCAGGCAGGAGCGAGTCCAGGGCCACCTGCCCGCCCTCCAGCAGCACATGGGCGTGCCGCCCCTGCGGAACCCCGGCACGGGGCTCCGGGCCGTCGGGGAAGCGGTCGCGCTCGATGACGGTCACCTTGTCGGCGTGCTCGGCCAGTACGTGAGCGGTGAGCAGCCCCGCGAGGCTGCCTCCGATCACGACGGCGTGCCGCTGCCTGCCGCCCGCGCGCGGCCCCCAACTGCCCGCCCTTTGTGCGTGGTTCACCATGTCCGCCCCTACGTGGTCAGTCGTGGTCGATCTAGGTGAGGCCAGTATCCACCGTGCGGGCCGGGAGATCACGGGCGCCGAGCCGGAGGTGCTCGATGTGGTAGACGGCTTCGTCGAGGAGCTGGGCGACGTGGTTGTCGTAGAGGCTGTACTCGATCCGTCTGCCGTGGCGCGTGCCGGTGACGAGCCCGAGTGCGCGCAGCAGGCGCAGCTGGTGGGAGACGGCGGACTGTTCCATCGCGACCGCCTCGGCCAGCTCGGTCACTCCGCAGGGGCCCTGGCGCAGCCGGGTGAGGATCATCAGCCGGGAGGGCGTGGCGAGCGCCTGGAGCGTGGCGGCGATGGTGGCGGCGGAGTCCGCGTCCAGGTTCGCCGCGGGGGTGGTCGTGCCGTCGACTCCATGTCCCATGGCGTTCATCGTAGTCGCGCGATCGATGTGCATAGATGAAGAGCTCTTCATGTGTTCGGCTATGGTGTGGGGTGTGCCCGTCCCTTCCGACGTCCCCCCGAGGAAAAGGTGTGCCCGATGGCTTCACCGGTGATCGACGCCGAGGCAGCGGCCCCCGCCGCGGCCGCCCCGCCGCCACCGCGCCGCACCAGGCTGTTCGCGCTGCCCGAGGTGCGCTGGGCCGCGCTCTCGGCGGCCGCCTTCCTGTGCGCGCTCCCGCTCGACCTCGGCGGCGCGCCCGCCTGGGCGTGGGGTCCGCTCTACGCCCTCTGTTACGCCGCCGGAGGCTGGGAGCCCTGCTGGGCGGGGCTCCAGGCCCTCAAGGAGAAGTCCCTCGACGTCGACCTCCTGATGGTCGTGGCCGCGATCGGCGCGGCGGCCATCGGTCAGTTCCTCGACGGCGGACTGCTCATCGTGATCTTCGCCGTGTCCGGGGCGCTGGAGGCGCTGGCCACCCGCCGCACCGCCGACTCCGTACGCGGCCTGCTCGACCTCGCCCCGGCCCGCGCGGTCCGGCTGGCCGGCGACGGCGAGGAACCGGTGGACGTCACCGCGCTGGAGGTCGGCGACACCGTTCTCGTACGCCCGGGGGAACGGCTGCCCGCCGACGGCACCGTCCTGCACGGCGCGAGCGACGTCGACCAGGCCACCATCACCGGCGAGCCGCTCCCCGTCGCCAAGTCGCCCGGCGACAGGGTCTTCGCGGGCACGCTGAACGGCACGGGCGCGCTGCGCGTCCGGGTGGACGCGGACGCCACCGGGTCCGTCATCGCCCGGATCGTCGCCATGGTCGAGGAGGCCCATGCCACCAAGGCCCCCACCCAGCTCTTCATCGAGAAGATCGAACAGCGCTACTCGGTCGGCGTCGTGGTCGCCACGCTCGCGCTGTTCGCCGTGCCGCTCGCCGTCGGCGCCGACTTCACCGAGACCCTGCTGCGCGCCATGACCTTCATGATCGTGGCCTCCCCGTGCGCCGTCGTTCTCGCCACCATGCCGCCGCTGCTCTCCGCGATCGCCAACGCCGGACGGCACGGGGTCCTGGTCAAGTCGGCCGTGGTCATGGAGCGCCTCGGCGAGGTGAACCGGGTGGCGCTCGACAAGACCGGCACGCTGACGGAGGGCACGCCGCGCGTCACGTCCGTACGGGCGCTGGGTGGAGGCCTCGACGCCGACGGGGTGCTGGCACTGGCGGCCGCGGCGGAGCGCCCCAGCGAACATCCGCTGGCCAGGGCCGTGCTCGCCGCGGCGCGCGAGCGGGGCCTGGAGCCCTCCTCCGCCGAGGAGTTCGCGTCGGAACCGGGGCGCGGGGTGCGCGCGCTGGTCGAGGGCCGTGAGATCCGCGTCGGCAGCCCGACGGCGCTGCTCGGCGAGGCCGGGCGCACCGACGTGCGCGAGGCGGAGGCGGCGGGGCTCAGCGCGGTGCGCGAGGCGGAGGCGGCGGGGTTCACCGCCGTGGTCGATGCGGAGGAGGCCGGGCGCACCGCCGTGGTCGTCGCGGTCGACAGGGTCCCGGCCGGGGTCATCGCCGTCGCCGACCGGGTGCGCGCCGGAGCGCCCGCCGCCGTCCGCGCGCTCGGCCGCCTCGCCGGCACGGCGCCCGTCCTGCTGACCGGCGACAACGAGCGCGCCGCCCGGAGCGTCGCGGCCGAGACCGGGATCGACGACGTCCGGGCCGGGCTGCTCCCCGAGGGCAAGGCGGCGGCCGTACGCGCCTGGGAGGCGTCGGGGGACCGCGTCCTGGTCGTCGGCGACGGCGTCAACGACGCGCCCGCCCTCGCCGCCGCGCACGTCTCGGTCGCGATGGGCCGGGCGGGCTCCGACCTCGCCCTGGAGACCGCCGACGCCGTCGTCGTACGCGACGAACTGACCACCGTGCCCGCCGTGGTGGCCCTCTCCCGCCGCGCCCGCCGACTGGTCGTGCAGAACCTCACGATCGCGGGCGTCTGCATCGGCTCCCTGGTGATCTGGGACCTCGCCGGTCACCTGCCGCTGCCCCTCGGGGTCGCGGGCCACGAGGGCTCGACGGTGCTCGTGGGCCTCAACGGGCTCCGGCTGCTGCGCGAGTCCGCGTGGCGGCGGGCCTCGGACACCCCCTAGGCCGTGTCTGACAAATCCCGCCTGGCGCGCGGCGACCGGCACGTGCTCCCCCGTAGCCCTTCGGGCACGGGAGGTGCCCCCACGCTGCGTTGTCGGAGTCATCCAAGTACGTCCAGTACGAGGATGATCCTCCGCCTTGCGATTGCGCGCACCGGTCGCCGCGCGCCCCGCCCTGCGTGCGGACGGCGGTATTTGTCAGACACGCCCTAGGGCTCGGAGCCTGCCGCCCACCGACAGCCCCCGCGCCACGCTTCAGCGTCTGGTCCGTATGGTCCGGCGCCCCTCGGTCCTGCTGAGTCGTACCGGGTGGTCGAAGCACGTGCTCAACAGGTCACTGGTGAGGACGGACGCGACGGCCCCTGGGCGAGTGCGCATCACAGCCCCCGGTTGACGGCGGCCAGAACCGCGTGCACCGAGGCGGCCAGCACGGACGTGTCGCGGCCCGCGCCCCAGCTGACGGTGGAGCCCGTACGGCACCGCGCGTACGCCACGGCAGGGCCGTCGGGTCCGGCCGTGGCGGTGTGCCGGGTGAAGTCGAGGATGTCGACGGGCAGCCCGGCCCCCTCCAGGGCCCTCGCGAAGGCCGACAGCGGTCCGTTGCCCGTGCCCTCGTACCATCCGGGGCGCACGTCACCGCCCTCCAGCCAGCAGGTGAAGCGGTGCTCGCCGACAGCGGTCGGCTCCGTGCTCCAGGAGGTCACCGTGAGGGTGCCGTCCCGTCCCGGCTCCAGATAGGTCGCGCGGAAGAGCTCCCACAGCTCCTTCGGGGTGGCTTCCCGCTCGCTGTCGTCCGTGGCGGACTGCACGGTGCGGGAGAAGTCGGCGCGCAGCTCCCGCGGCAGGTCCAGGCCGTAGTGGGCCTGGAGCAGATGGGCGATGCCGCCCTTGCCGGACTGGCTGTTGACGCGGATGATCGCTTCGTACGAACGTCCCACGTCGGCCGGGTCGATGGGCAGATACGGCACTTCCCACGGAGCCTGCGCCTCGGGCACCCCCAGTTCTCCGGCGCGTCGGGCGTGGTGGGCGAGGCCCTTGCTGATGGCGTCCTGGTGGGTGCCGGAGAAGGCGGTGTGGACGAGGTCGCCGGCGTAGGGGTGGCGGGGGTGGACGGGCAGCCGGTTGCAGTCCTCCACGGTGGCGCGCACGGCGTCGAGGTCCGAGAAGTCGATCATCGGGTCCACTCCCTGGGCGTGCAGATTGAGCGCCAGGGTGACGAGGTCGACGTTCCCGGTCCGCTCACCGTTGCCGAAGAGGCAGCCCTCCACCCGCTGGGCCCCCGCCAGGACGGCGAGTTCGGCGCAGGCGACGGCGGTGCCCCGGTCGTTGTGCGGGTGCACGGAGAGGATGACGGAGTCGCGCCGTGCCAGATGGCGGTGGGCGTACTCGATCTGGTCGGCGTAGACGTTGGGGGTGGCGATCTCGACGGTGGCGGGCAGGTTGTGGATCACCGGCCGGTCGGGCGACGCGTCCCACAGGTCGGTCAGGCCGTTGCAGACCTCCAGCACGAAGTCGGGCTCGGTGAGCACGAAGACCTCGGGCGAGAACTCGAAACGGATGTCCTGGCCCGGCCGTGCGTCGGCCAGCCGCGCCATGTGCGCGGCGGCCTCCCGCACCAGGCCGTTCACCGCGTCGCGATCGCGCCCGAGCACGACGTCGCGCCAGACCGGCGCGGTCGGTGTGTAGAGATGCACCACCGTACGGGGCAGGCCCTCGATGGCCTCGAAGGTGCGGTCGATCAGGTCGCGACGGGCCGGGGTGAAGACGACGACGGTCACGTCCTGCGGCACGGCGCCGGACGTGGCCAGGTGGCGTACGAAGTCGAAGTCCGTCCGGCTCGCGGCCGGATAGGCGACCTCGATCTCCTTGAAGCCGATGCCGGCCAGCAGGTCGAACATGCGCCGCTTGCGCGGGGTGCCCATCGGTTCGGCCAGGGCCTGGTTGCCGTCGCGCAGGTCGACCGGGACCCAGAGCGGGGCCCGCTCGATCCGGGCGTCGGGCCAACGGCGGCCGGTCAGCGGCAGTTCGACGCGGTCGTACGCGGAGCGGTACCGGTGGGACGGCATTCCGCTGGGGCGCTGCGGGTTCCAGGCAGGGGATCCGGCTGTGGTGGCCATCGGGCAGACATTCCTTCGCTCGGTCGGGAGGTCGACCGGCAGCACGGCACCCCGCGGCGGGGTGCCGGCCGTTCAGGCCCCGCCGCGGCAGCCGAGAAGAAGGAGGTCGCCGAAGAGCATGTCCAGTAGACTAACGACAACTCAGCTCCTCAGACAACCTGAGGATGACTGGAGGCGACGTGAAAGGTCCATCGCACCATGCCACTTGGCGCTCTTCGCCCCAGCCCCTTGGTCGAACAGGCCGCCGAGCAACTGCGCGCGCACATCACCGAAGGGCACTGGCCGGTCGGCACGAAGCTGCCGGGCGAGACCACGCTCGCCAAGACGCTGAACGTGGGGCGCTCCACCGTCCGCGAGGCCCTGCGCGCCCTCGCCGGCGCCGGTCTCGTCCAGCCCCGGCAGGGCGCGGGCGTCTTCGTCATCGCGACCGAGGCGAAGGAGAACTGGCCCACCCGGCTGCGCCGGGCCGCCGTGTCGGACATCTACGAAGTCCGCATGCTGATCGAGGTACAGGCCGCGCAGCTGGCCGCCGAACGCCGCACCGAGGCCGACATCGCCGCCCTCGACGCAGCACTGGAAGGCCGCCGGGCCGCCTCCTCGGGCGGCGACGCGGCCTTCGTCGACGCCGACATCGCCCTGCACACCGCCGTCGTCGCCGCAGCGCACAATCCCGTACTCACCGACCTCTTCGGCGAGTTCACCCCGGCGCTGCGCGAGGGCCTGATCGACCTCCTCGATCTCCTCGGCCTGCGCACCGAGGACCCCGGACCCGGTGACGAGAGCCACGCCGAACTGGTCGACGCCGTACGGCGCGGCGACGCGGCGGCCGCGGCGCGCGCCTCCCGGGAGGAGCTGGCGATGACGCTGGCGCTGCTGCGCCGCGCGTGAGTCGCCGTGCGCGAGTGGCCCCGCGTCACCGCTCGGGCCCGGACAGCTCCGTCAGCGCATGGGTCAGCCACTCGATCCAGAACCGTTCCAGGTCGATCCCGCCCCGCAGGACGACGTGCCGCAACCGGTCCTCCACCGCGTCCCGGTCCGGGCCCGGCGGGAAGTGGCGCTTCTCGATGTCGAGGTACTCGGCCAACTGCCGCTCGTGCAGGCCGAGGTGGCGCCGCAGCTCCGCCTCCAGGCCGTCGGTGCCGACCACCGCCGCCGCCCGCAGGCGCAGGAGCAGGGCGTCCCGGATCGGCTTCGGGTCCTCGGTTCTGGCCACCCAGACGGCCAGTTCCTCGCGGCCGGCGGGGAGTACCTCGTACTCCTTCTTCTGGCCGCGCGTCGGGCCGGCGGAGGGCAGGGCACGGATGTGCCCCGCCTCCTCCAGCTTGCCCAGCTCCCGGTAGATCTGCTGATGCGTGGCCGACCAGAAGTAGCCGATCGACCGGTCGAAGCGGCGGGTCAGCTCCAGCCCCGACGACGGCTTTTCGAGCAGGGCGGTGAGGATCGCGTGCGGGAGTGACATGACCCGCATCCTAAAGACCCCGCCACGGCGGGGTCAGATCGCCGCCGCGAGCCGTGTGCCCTGGTCGATCGCCCGCTTGGCGTCCAGCTCGGCCGCCACGTCGGCGCCGCCGATGAGGTGCACCGCCCGGCCCGTCGCGCGCAGCTCCTCGTACAGGTCGCGGCGCGGCTCCTGGCCCGCGCACAGCACCACCGTGTCGACCGGGACGACCGTGGACGCGTCGCCCACCGTGATGTGCAGCCCCGCGTCGTCGATCCGGTCGTACGACGCTCCCGCGACCATCGTGACGCCCCGGTGCTTCAGCTCGGTGCGGTGGATCCACCCGGTCGTCTTGCCGAGGCCCGCGCCGACCTTGCTCGCCTTGCGCTGGAGCAGGTGCACCGTGCGCGGCGGCTTCGGCCGCTCGGGGGCCCGCAGCCCGCCCCGCTCCCCGTAGCCGGTGTCCACGCCCCACTGGCGGAAGTACGTCTCCGGGTCCAGGCTCGCCCCCTCGCCGCCGTCCGTGAGGAACTCCGCGACGTCGAAGCCGATACCGCCCGCGCCGATGATCGCCACGCGCTCGCCGACCTCCGCGCCGTCGCGCAGCACGTCGAGATAGCTGACCACGCTCGGGTGGTCGACGCCCTCGATCTCGGGGGTGCGCGGAGTGACCCCGGTCGCGACGACGACCTCGTCGTAATCGTCGAGCAGACCGGCGGTGACGAAGGTGCCGAGGCGGACCTGCACGCCCCGCAGTTCGAGCTGCGTACGGAAGTACCGGAGGGTCTCCTCGAACTCCTCCTTGCCCGGCACCCGCTTGGCGATGTTGAGCTGGCCGCCGATCTCGTCGGCCGCGTCGAAGAGGGTCACCTCGTGGCCGCGTTCGGCCGCCGAGACGGAGAAGGCCAGTCCCGCCGGGCCGGCCCCGACGACGGCGAGCCGCTTGCGCAGCCGGGTGGGGGAGAGGACAAGCTCGGTCTCGTGGCAGGCGCGCGGATTGACCAGGCAGGAGGTGATCTTCCCGCTGAAGGTGTGGTCCAGGCAGGCCTGGTTGCAGCCGATGCAGGTGTTGATCGTCTCGGCGCGGTCCTCGCGCGCCTTCGTCACGAAGTCCGGGTCGGCGAGGAACGGCCGCGCCATCGAGACCATGTCGGCGCGCCCCTCGGCGAGCAGCCGCTCCGCCACCTCGGGCGTGTTGATGCGGTTGCTGGTCACGAGCGGCACCGAGACCGAACCCATGAGCCGCTGCGTGACCCACGTGTACGCGCCGCGCGGCACCGAGGTCGCGATCGTCGGGATACGGGCCTCGTGCCAGCCGATCCCGGTGTTGATGATCGTCGCGCCGGCCGCCTCGATCTCCTTGGCGAGCGTGACGACCTCCTCCAGCGAGGAGCCGCCGGGCACCAGGTCGAGCATGGAGAGCCGGTAGATCAGGATGAAGTCCGGGCCGACGCGCTCACGCGTACGGCGCACGATCTCCAGCGGGAAGCGCACGCGGTTCTCGTAGCTGCCGCCCCACCGGTCCTCGCGCCGGTTCGTCGCGCCCGCGATGAACTCGTTGATCAGGTACCCCTCGGAGCCCATGATCTCGACACCGTCGTACCCGGCGGACTTGGCGAGCTCCGCCGCCCGTACGTAATCCTCGATCGTCTGCTCGACCTCCTCGTCCGTGAGGGCGTGCGGAACGAACGGGCTGATCGGGGCCTGGAGCGCGCTCGGCGCGACGAGCTGCGGATGGTAGGCGTACCGGCCGAAGTGGAGGATCTGCATCGCGATCCGGCCGCCCGCCGCGTGCACCGCGTCGGTCACGGTGCGGTGCTGCGCGGCCTCCGCCTCGGTGGTGAGCTTGGCTCCGCCGTCGTAGGGGCGTCCCTGGTCGTTGGGGGCGATACCGCCGGTCACGATCAGGCCGACGCCGCCCCGCGCGCGGGCCGCGTAGAACGCGGCCATCCGCTCGAAGCCGTTCTCGGCCTCCTCCAGGCCGATGTGCATCGAGCCCATCAGCACCCGGTTGGGCAGCGTCGTGAACCCGAGGTCGAGCGGGCTCAGCAGATGCGGGTACGGGGTGGTCATGGGAGGTCCTCCTCGGGCACGGTGCGTCGACCCCTTTGTAGACGCCGCGAGGGTCGTTGTGCAACAAGTTGCACAACGACCCTCGCGTGAGATGCGCTACCTCCCCGGCTACGCCATGGCCGCCCAGCGGTCCAGATCCTCCGGTGTCCTCGGCCCCGGCGCGTCCGCGCCCAGCAGCCCGTGCGCGCGCAGTACCTCCGCCGCCGCCATCGCCCACGGCCTGCGCAGCCGTGCCGCGTCCAGCAGCTCCTGGTCGGCGAGCAGCTCGGCGATCGGCCCCGTCCGCAGCCCCGCAGGGGACAGCACGGCCGCGTCGTCCGCCCAGCGCAGCGCGAGATCGACGTCGTGCGTGGCCATCACCACGGTCGTGCCGCCGTCCCGCAGCCGGTCCAGCGCCGCCAGCAACCGCTCCTGGCCGTGCGGATCGAGCCCCGCCGTCGGCTCGTCCAGGATCAGCACACGCGGCCGCATCGCCACCGCGCCCGCGATCGCGGACCGCTTGCGCTGGCCGTAGGAGAGCAGATGCGTCGGCCGGTCCGCGAGGGCCGTGATGTCCAGCGCCTCCAGGGCCTCGGCCACCCGCGCACGGACCTCCTCCTCCGGCAGCCCCAGATTCATCGGCCCGAACGACACGTCCTGGCCGACCGAGGCGGCGAACAGCTGGTCGTCCGGGTCCTGCACCACCAGCTGGACGGTCGTCCGCAGCCGGGTCAGCCCCGCGCGGTCGTACGACACGGGCTCGCCGGCCAGCAGCAGCTGCCCCTTGCCGCAGCGCAGCCCCCCGCTCAGCAGCCGCAGCAGCGTCGTCTTGCCGCTGCCGTTGCGGCCGAGCAGCGCGAGCGAGCGGCCCTGCGGCACGGCGAAGTCCACGCCGTCGAGGACCGGGGGGCCGTCCTCGTACGCGAATCCCGCTCCGACGAGTTCCACGACGCCCGGAGAGTCGGTCATAGCACGGACCTTTCGAGTACGAGAGTGAGGGCGACCAGGCCCGCCAGCAGCCCGGCGGTCGCCGCGAGGAACGGCCGGGAAACCGATGCCTGGGGCACCAGCACCCGCAGCGTCCCGTCGTAACCGCGCCCCGCGAGCCCCGTCTGGAGCCGCTGGGCCCGGTCGAAGGCGCGCACGAACGCGGTCGCCCCGAGACCCGCCAGCGAACGCCAGGTCGCGGCCCGGGTGGTGTGCCCGAGGCGCGCGGCCTGCGCCTGACGGATCTGGTTCACCGAATCCAGCAGCAGAAAACTGATCCGGTACATGACGAGGGCGACATCGACCACCGGCGCCGGCACGCCCGCGCGCACCAGCCGGGGCAGCACGTCGGACACCGGGGTGGTGAACGCGAACAGCAGCACCCCGAGTGAGGCCGCCGACGTCCGCAGCAGCAGCCGCAGCGCGTGCAGCGGACCGTCGGGCGCGAGCGCGACGAAGCCGTCCGGACCGCCCACCGCGAACAGCAGCGGCACCGCCCCCGTCACACAGAACCCGAGCGGAATCCGCCACGCCCGCCACAGCTGACGGGGAGCCACCCCGGCCGGGCCGAGCAGCACCGCGAGCGTCGCCGCCGCGACCAGCACGGCGCCCGGCCACGGCGGCAGCGAGATGGCGCAGACCGTGAGTCCGAGCCCCAGAACCGCCTTCTCACATGGATGGCGGCGGCGCCAGCGACTGCTGTGCGCCGCCGCGTCGATCGGCAGCACGGCGGCTAGGCCGTCGTACGGTCCGAGGCGGATCCGGCGTCCGCCTCCTGGGCGCCGGCGGCCTGGGCGGCACGGGCCTCGCCCTGCCTGCGGCCCTTGCGCAGACCGAAGTAGTACGCCAGGACCCCGGCGCCGATGGCCGCCTGCAGGGCGAACAGCGCCGACTCGATCTCCCCGGACGGGGGCTCGTACAGCGGCGCGAACCAGGGCTCGTAATCCGGAGCGATCTCGGTGATCGCCGTCTCCGCCTCGGCGTCGGCACCCGCGAACGGCTCTTCCTTGTGGTCACCGAGCCCCAGCACCAGCGGGAACACGGCCAGCGCGGCCACGAGCACCAGCAGCAGCGTATTGATCTTCGCGTTACGGCTCATCAGACCGTGGCCTCCGACTTCTTCTCGCCCTCGCTGCCCCTGCCGCCCTGGAGCAGCACGCCCAGCCGGGTCAGCTCACCCTTGCTCGACTGGACCAGCAGACGCATCACCAGCACGGTGAGCAGCCCCTCGCTGACCGCCAGCGGGATCTGGGTGAGGGCGAAGATGCCGCCGAACTTGCCGAGCGCGCCGATGAAACCGCTGCTCGGGTCGGGGAAGGCCAGCGCCAGCTGGACGCTGGTGACGCAGTACGTGGACAGGTCCGCGACGAACGCGCCGAAGAACACGCTCAGCATCAGCGACAGACCGGAGCCCCGCAGCAGCCTGTACACCGCGTACCCGGCCCACGGCCCGACGATCGCCATCGAGAACACATTGGCCCCGAGCGTCGTCAGCCCGCCGTGCGCCAGCAGCAGCGCCTGGAACAACAGCGTGATCGTGCCCAGCACCGCCATGATGGGGGGTCTGAACAGGATCGCGCCCAGCCCCGTCCCGGTGGGATGGGAGCAGCTGCCCGTCACCGACGGAATCTTGAGCGCGGACAGGACGAAGGTGAAGGCACCCGACGCGCCGAGCAGCAGCGTCGACTCGGGGTGGGCCTTGACCTCGCGGGTGAGTGCGCGTACGCCGTGAATGACGAAGGGCGCGGACGCGGCGCCCCAGGCAGCCGCGTGCAACGGGGGCAGATACCCCTCGGCTATATGCATAGTTGGGAGACCCTCTCCAACACCTCGTGGATGGACAACGCACCTTGGCCGGTCTCCTGGCTTACGGGAGGGGGCCTGGGGGCTTCCCCCAGACGACTTGCCGCCCGACTCCGCCTTCCCGGACGCCGCGGTCTCCCGCGGTGGTCCAGTGGCTTCCTGGTGGATGGAGCCGGACTTCCCGATCACAGTGGCGAGGGCCGCACCGGTACCGCACCGGTTTCCCGAACACCAAGGCGGTGTGACACTAGTGGTTTGACCAGGTGCATCACAAGCCGCGCACGGATGCGTACGGAGACGTGACGTCACACCTTCCGGTAGCCGTACGCCTCCGAGGCGGCCGCCTCCACCGCGTCGAGGTCCCCGCCCGCCGACGCCGTCACCAACGCCGCGACCGCGCCCTCCACGAACGGCGCGTCCAGCAGCCGGGTGCCGTCCGGCAGCTCGTCGCCCTCGGCGAGGAGCGCCTTCACCGTGAGCACGGCACTGCCGAGGTCGACCAGCACGGCCACCCCCGCACCGCCGTCCACCTCCCGCGCCGCCCTGGTGATCAGCTCCGAGCTGGTGCCGAGCCCGCCGTCGGGCGTACCGCCGGCGGCCGCCACCGGGGCGGTCCCCCCGCCACCGGCGAGGCCGGCCGCCAGCTCGGCGACGGCGGTCGCCACCGCCGCGCTGTGCGAGACGAGCACGATGCCGACCGGGCGCGTCGGGTTCATCGGGCCACCTCCTCCAGCGCGGCGATCAGCAGCGCCGACGACGTCGCCCCCGGGTCCTGGTGCCCGACGCTGCGCTCGCCCAGATAGCTCGCCCTGCCCTTGCGGGCCAGCATCGGCACGGTCGCGAGCGCGCCCTGCTCCGCGGCCTCCCGCGCCGCCGCGAACGACTCGTCCAGCGCCCGGGCCGCCGGCTCCAGCGCGTCCAGCATCGTCTTGTCACCGGCCTTCGCCCCGCCGAGCTGCGCCACCGCGGCGACCCCCGTGCGCAGTGCCTCGGCGAGCTGCTGCGGCGTCACCTCGGCGGCGTCGCCCAGCGCCTTGCCCGTACGCCGCAGCAGCGTCCCGTACAGCGGCCCGGACGCGCCCCCGACCGTCGAGATCAACTGCCGCCCGGACAGCGTCAGTACGGCCCCCGGGGTGTCGGTGGCCTCCTTCTCCAGTACGGCGGTCACGGCGGCGAACCCGCGCCGCATATTGGTGCCGTGATCGGCGTCCCCGATCGCCGAGTCCAGCTCGGTGAGCCGGTCGGCCTCGCGGTCGACGGCGGCCGCGGCGACGGTCATCCAACGGCGGAAGAACCCGGCGTCCAGCACACGCTCCCCTTCGGTATGTCCCGTGGATCCCACGGCTCCCATGTCCTCCATGCCTTCCCTGTCCTCCGCGTCTCCCCGGATCAGCACCCCCAGCGCAGCGCGGGAGTCCGCACCGGCGCGTCCCACAGCCGCAGCAGCTCCTCGTCCATCGCGCAGAGGGTCACCGAGCAGCCCGCCATGTCCAGGGACGTCACATAGTTCCCGACCAGGGTGCGGGCCACCGGCACACCGCGCTGGGCGAGCACCCGGTGCACCTCCGCGTTGAACCCGTACAGCTCCAGCAGCGGCGTCGCACCCATGCCGTTTACCAGCACCAGCACCGGACTCGACGGCTTCAGGTCCTCCAGGACCGCGTTCACCGCGAAGTCCGCGATCTCGCCCGAGGTCATCATCCGCCGACGCTCGCGGCCCGGTTCGCCGTGGATACCGATGCCCAACTCCAGCTCACCCGGCGGGAGATCGAACGTCGGCGTGCCCTTCGCCGGGGTCGTCACGGCACTCAGCGCCACCCCGAAGCTGCGCGAGCGCTCATTGACCCGCCGCGCGATCGCCTCGACCCGCTCCAGTGGCCGACCCTCCTCGGCGGCCGCCCCCGCGATCTTCTCCACGAACAGGGTCGCGCCCGTGCCGCGCCGCCCCGCCGTGTAGAGGCTGTCGGTCACCGCCACGTCGTCGTTCACCAGCACCCTGGCCACCTGGACGCCCTCGTCCTCGGCGAGCTCGGCGGCCATGTCGAAGTTCAGCACGTCGCCGGTGTAGTTCTTGACGACGAACAGCACCCCGGCCCCGCTGTCCACCGCCGCGGCGGCCCGCACCATCTGGTCGGGCACGGGCGAGGTGAACACCTCTCCGGGACACGCGGCGGACAGCATCCCCGGCCCGACGAACCCGCCGTGCAGCGGCTCGTGCCCGGACCCGCCCCCGGAGACCAGCGCCACCTTCCCGGCGACCGGGGCGTCACCCCGGATC
Organism: Streptomyces sp. NPDC000410; assembly: GCF_040300305.1. Classification (NCBI taxonomy): domain Bacteria; kingdom Bacillati; phylum Actinomycetota; class Actinomycetes; order Kitasatosporales; family Streptomycetaceae; genus Streptomyces; species Streptomyces sp. NPDC000410. The sequence continues at coordinate 54,532 of NZ_JBEPDM010000009.1, read as the reverse complement.
ACGACGCGGTTGTCGACATCCACCGTCAGCTCGGGATGGGCGGCGGCCATGCCGCGCAAGGCGTCGGGGACGACGGTCTCGGGGACGTTGATCAGCATTTTCAACGGGTACCTCCAGCTGGGAGTGGCGCCTGCCGCGGGTCCTGGGGTGCTGACTCCTGTGACGGTCCATCAGGACATGCTGCTGCGCCGTCGGCCAGGGCCAGTATCGCGATGAGTGCCCTTGTGGTCACCTAGCGGCGCGTCGGAAGCGCGCTCCGAGCGGGGGCCGCGCCGCGCGGCCGCGCTCCAGGCACCAGTCCACCAGGGGCGCGATGCTCGCGTGCATCTCCTGCTCCTGGTCGTCGGTTCCGTCGACCGTCACCGCCGCCGTGAAGAAGAATCGGACCTCCTGGAACTCCAGTTCCATGTACTCGATCAGATTGCGCAGCCCCAGCTCCTTGCACAGCCAGTCACGGGCCCACCCGCTCTCGTCGCCGCGGTCGGGCACCAGCCCGTGCTCGTCCAGCAGGTCCGTCTTGCTGATCGCCACGGCCAGCCGGGACCGGTTCAGCGGAGCTCCCATCTGGGCCACCGTCTGCACCGACGGCCCGAAGACGAGCTCCGGATGGACCGGCGAGGCCAGCGTCCGGTCCACCGAAGGGCCCGGCCGTGGGTCGCGTCCGGTCCAGAACGTGTCCACCGCGAGCGGGTCCAGGACGAAGACGAAGGTGCGTGCGGCGCGGAAATAGCGCAGCACGTCGGTGTCCTCGCGGTTCACGAACCGCTCACCGGCCGTGTCGAAGAGATGGACGAGACGCTCGGCGCGCCCGCTGCCCAGCAGGAACGAGTGCGCCCGGGGCAGCGTCCGCTGGGTGCCCAGGGTGTGGCCCCTGATCTGCAGCACCTCGCGCAGCACCCGGTACTTGGCGAGCGACTCCTCGTCGGCGAGCCGGACCGCCGGGCCGCCGCGCCCTGCCGCGTGTTCGAGGGACAGCAGCATGGCGGCCATCAGCTGGGTCTTGCCCGCCGCCCGGCCGCCGATCAGCGGCAGCACCAGCTCGGGCGCGTGCCCGGCGTCCGTGTTCATGGGCTTTCCGCACGCCTCGTGGGTGCAGTACGCCTGGAGCCTGGCCTTCCTGCGCATCAGCAGCAGCAACGTCGGCAGCCTCCCGCCGCACTCGCAACGGCGCCGGAAGATGCCGTACCTGCCGGGCCGGATGTCGCTGTGCCGACGACGGCAGGTGTCGCGCGGACAGTCGTACGCCGGGTAGGGGACCCGCTCGAAGCAGTGCGGGCACAGCAGGCCCGTGTGCAGCCGCTTCATCCTCAGCACCGCCCGGTCCAGGGCCCGCAGGGCGACGGCGGTCAGCCGCGTGGCCCCGCCCAGCAGGGCCACGGCGGCCGCGTGCAGGAGCAGCAGCGTCCCGAGCACCGGAACGGCGAGCGCCGCGCCGAGCGCGAGACCGGCCCAGAGACTCAGCCCGTACAGCGTGGACCGTGCCCCGCGCGGCCCGCTGATCCGCTCCTGGGTGACCGTGCGGAAGCTGTCCCCGACCTGCCGGGCGAGCATCCGCCGCCCCAGCGTGAGGAGTTGACGCAGATCGCGGACGGCGGGACCGAAGAAGTAGTTGCGGTGGGCCGGTACGGGCTCGTCCTGCGGACGGTGGGGCGGGATCGTCTCGAACTCGGGGGTACGCCGGTGCAGTACGCCGACCAGCAGGCGGCCGTACCGCCAGACCAGCTCGCCGACCAGACCGATGGCGCGCAGGGCCGCGGTGACCGAGATGAAGGCCAGAACGATCGTGAGCAGGGCCGCGATCAGATACTGGATGCCGAGGCCGATGTCCGGCATGTTCGCCTCACCCCTCCCCGCCCGGGCGGGGGCCCGGGTCACCGCTCGTCGGCCTGCGCCCGGTGAAGCGCCGCAAGAGTTTCTTCGGCGCGCCGACGCGCTGCTCGGCGCGGTCCACGAGCCAGTCGGTGAGCCGGGCGTCGTAGGGGCGTACCCGCTCGGCGAGCCGCTCGGTGTCGGCGGTCCGCCACTGATCGGCGGCGTGACGCCGTACGTCGGCGGCGATGGCGCGGTGCGCGTCCGGCAGCCCGGTCCTGGCGCCGACCAGGGCCAGCCCGGCCACATGGCCGAGCAGTACGTCGTCGATCCGGCCGCCACCGCGCGCCGCAGCCCGGACGGCGTGCAGGTAGGCGTTGGCGGGGCCGAAGTCCAGCCGGCGGACCATCTTCGGTACGCCGGCGGGATCGGCGCGCAGCCGCACCAGCGTGTCCGCCAGCCGCAGCAGCTTCAGCGCACGGGGCGGGGCCCACATCGGGTCGAGCGGGACCGCGAAGGCATCGGCCAGCCGGGTCGCCTCGACGGCGGTCCGCAGCTCGGTGTCCCGGGCGAGGGTGACGGCGACGCACTCGGCCGTGTCCGGCGGCAGCCACAGGAACCTGGTACCGACGGAGAGCAGCTCGCACAGGTGCAGACACGCGGTGAGACCGGCCTGGTCCGAGATCTCCTGCCGGAGGGTACGGGTGAAGTACTCGCCCACCGCCGGGCCCACCGGCCGTCCCTGGGGCAGCGCGAGCGCGATCTCGCCGGCCTCCTCGTACGACCACGGGGTCCGCCGCCACAGCGCGTCCAGCAGCTCGGCGTCCGGGACATCCCGTCCCCGGTGCCGCAGGATCCGGAACAACACCGCGACAGTGGTGGCCGGTTCGCGTTCCGCCCGCGCGATCCAGTAGTGCTCCAGGAGCCGCGGATGGTCCCGCAGATCCCCCTCGTCGAGCAGCGCGGCGGGGAACTGGGAGAAGAGCTGGTGCTGGCCGCCGCGCGACCCGACCAGCTCGGCCACCGCGGCCGCCAGGGAGGTCCTGAACTCCGGCCGGTGGTCCATGAGTTGTCCCACCTCCCGCTGGAGCGAGGGCAGTACCGCATGGGTCGCCGCCCGGTCCAGCAGGCCCCGGGCCAGCTCCCGGCCCACCCGGCCGACGACCTCGGCCGGCGGGTCGAGCCGGGCGCCGTGGGCCCACAGCAGGTGCCGTACCCGCTGTCGTACGCCGACGGCCTCGTCGAGCAGCCGCAGCCACAGCTCGGCGGCCCGCTCGCGCAGCGCCGGGTCGGCGATCGGCACGGGTGCGGCGGCCTCCTCCGCGCCGGTCAGATAGGCACGCATCCGCGACTCGTGCAGCGTGCCCTCCAGCTCCTGGTGCAGGGCGAGATCGCCGCCGGCCAGCGCGGCCGCGCTGAGCGCCGCCAGCCGGCCGTCGTCCAGCCCTCGGTGCTTGAGGTAGATGTCCCTGGCCACGACGGCCCGGCGGGACCCCAGATGCGCGGCGCCGCCGAGCCAGCCGACCACGGCCGCCACGTCCTCGGCGGTGAGCGCGATGCCGCCCGCGGCGGCAGCGGCGGCCACCGGGGCGTGCCAGTCGCCGAGGTGGCGCTCCTCGCCGTCCGCGTACTCCGCCGTCCAGGACCAGACCGGCCCGATCGACCGCACCCCGATCCGTACCAGCAGCCGGACCAGATAGTGCAGCGGAACGGCGTCGGGGAAGCGGCCCGTCGTGAAGTCGAAGACCGGATACGACTCCTGCTCGTCCGGGCCGATGCCGGCCTCCGCCTCCGGCACGGTGCCGATCAGATGCAGCCGGCTGCGGGTGGGGCGGGAGAGGTACGTCGTGAACGACAGCCGTCGGGCGAGCCGCGGCGGCAGCAGATAGCTGACGGCCGCGAACCAGTGCGCGATCCGGTCCGTGGAGCTGTCGACCACGACGACGGAGCGGTCCTCGGCGAGCGCGGTGAACACGGCGGCCAGCAGACACGGCAGCTGATCCGCGTGCGGGTGCTCCCGCAGAAACCCCTGCACGGCACGGGGGGTCAGCGGTCCCCGGGGCGGAGCGGCCCCGAGCGCCGGGATCTCGGTGGCCGGCGCCCGCTCGGTCGTCCACGCGGACGAGTCCCACAGCTCGATGCCGAGCATCCCGCCGCCCGCCGCGGCGAAGTCGTCGCTGTGCAGGGCGTGGGCGAAGTAGTTCCCGAACCGGCGTGCCGAGTCCCGGCCCACGTACCGCACGTTGAGCACGGTCGCGCCCTTCCCGGACGGTCCGGACGGGACGAAGCAGAGGCTGACGGGACAGCGCGCGAGCTGCTGCGGCGTGTCCGACTCGACCAGGGAACGGGGCGGGTCGTAGCCGGCCAGCGTCTCGACCGTGTGCATCGTCTCGGCCGAGACCCCGGCGCTCACCGCGTTGAACTGGAAGCCCGAGAAGCCGGTGAGCCCGCGCTCGCACGAGGTGTAGTACAGCTGCTGGAAGACCGGCCGGGAGCCCTCGCCCGTCATCCCCGCCCCTTCCCCTTCCGCCGCACCTTCCGCGGCACCGAACCGAACTCGCTGAGCAGCCACAGCAGAGGATCGGCGACCCGGTAGGGCTGAATGCCGGTCGGGGCGACCCTGGCCTCGGGGGTCGGGCTGTTGCCGAGAGCGGAGACGCCGAAGTAGCGGTAGCGGGCGTAGTTGTTCTCCAGCGCCTGGTCGATCGGCACCCCGTCCCAGTCCTTGAGGAGCTGCCGCACCTCCTCGTGCACGCTGAGACTGTCCTCCACGTCGAACTGGTTGCCGGTGGGCGGCTGCGCGCGCAGTGGACTGCCCGCCTCCAGCTGGTGCCAGAAGGCGTCCAGCTTCGAGAAGACCACCGCGATCGGGGTGTCCACCTTCCTCGGCGTCCCCTTCTGGAGGCCGAGCAGCATGTTCGTCACCCGGCTCAGGACGTTGCCGGGCGCGTCGACGCCCTCCGATCCGGGCAGTGCGGTGCCGGGCCTGGCCGCCTTGCGGGCGCCCGGCATCTGGAGCGGGTCGAGGAGGAGGATGATGCCGTCGGCGTTCGCCAGGTACCGGGTGTTGATCTCCATGCCGTCCCGGGAGCTGAAGTCCTCGCCCGCGGTGTCGAAGAACGACAGGACCGTGTGCTGCGGCCGCTCCCCGAAGAGCCCGCGCCGCCGCAGCCCGAACCGGAAGACCAGCGGCTCGACCCGGTTGTCATTGGCGACCGCCGTACGGGTGCCGAGGAACATCTGGCCGTCGCGGAACAGCTGATCCTGGTAGTCGGAGCTGAAGCGCAGCATCGTGGCGTCGTCCGCCCCCATCAGCGCGGCGCCGAAGGCGGCGCCCACCTGATGCATCACCTCGTGCAGCAGCACGGTCATGTACACCGTCTTGCCGGACGCCTTGGCCCCCACCATGGCGATCATCCGGTTCTCCACCATGCCGAACTGCACCGGGAGCGTGGAGTGGCACACCGGACAGATCCGGTACGTCGTCTCGCCGTCGCAGTCGGGGCAGACGGCGGTCGGCTTGCGCCCGTCCCCGGCGAAGTCGGGGCCGACCTCGGCGCGCTGGCCCATGCGTTCGGCGAGTATTCGGTCGCGCTTGCGGGGGCACCGCTTCTGGGTGGGGCTCATGCGGCTGTTGCAGCGGAATCCGATCTCGCGCGCCGTGAACGTCTCGTAGCAGTACGGGCAGGTCAGTCGTCTGGCCATTCAGGTCACTCGCAGTCGGTGCAGCGCCGTGGGGCGGATGTCGATGTCGGTGTCGGCGTCGGCCGGGAAGCAGACCAGCCAGGACGGCTCACGCGTGGCGGGCAGCGGGAACTCGACGGAGACGGGCACCCGCGCGGGCAGCCGCTGGGCGGGCACCTCGTACAGCACCGTGCCTTCGGCGGTGCTGGTGGGCCGGTAGCGGCCGATGCCGTGGACGATACGGACCGGGGGGAGCTCGCAGCCGGTCTCGCAGCTGAACGTGACCGTGGCGAAGCGTCCTTTGAGGCGGCGGCGTACGGACGGCTCGTACTCGACGACGGGCCCCTCCGCGGCGACGATCAGCGACGACGAGCCCTCGCAGTCGATCGAGGGGTCGGCGGGCGCCAGGGCCTCCACGGTGAGCGTGACGGCGCCGCGGCCGACCGGGAGAACGAGGCCGCCGTCGTGCTCGTAGACCCGGCGCAGACAGCGCATGTCGCCCGTGTCCAGCGGGTTGTCGGGGCTGTCGCCCTCGACCCGCCAGCGGACCCGGGCGGTGAGCGCGTCGGGGGGCCAGGCCCACAGGACGAGCAGATGCTCACCGCGCCGCATCGCCTGGAGCTGGTCCACGGGGACGGCGACGAGGGGGCCGTGGACGGGGGCGGCGCCGTCCTCACGCGCGGGGGAGCCGGGGTCGGGGGAGGGGGGCTGCGTGGCTGAGGGGGCCGTGGGGTCCGGGGTGGGGGCGAAGGGGGCCGTGGGGTCCGGGGCGAACGCGTCCGGGGCGTCCGGGGCGGGGATGAAGGCGTCTGCGGCGTTCGGGGTAGGGGCGAACGCGTCCGGGGCGGGGACGGTGGTGTTGGCGGTGGTGCGCGGTGGGGTGTCGGCCGTGGTTCCGCTGAGGGTCTCCGCGGGCGTTTCCGGAGGGCGCGTGACGTGGCTGCGGGCGGGGTCAGGTCCGGGGGCCGCGTACGGCTCGGTGCGTCCGCCCGCGCTGTCCGCGCCGGCCCGGGCCGCCGGCGGCTCCGGGTCCTCGCGGCGCTGCCACCACTGCGGCTCCGGGTCCTCCACGGGGGCCGGCGCCGGTGTGGCCGCCGGCTCCGGGGCCTTGCGGAGCGCGGCGGGCGGGCTCGCCGGGCCCGAGAGAATGCGGAGCAGTCCGAAGTCCTCCAGGGCCAGCAGGCCCCGCACGACAGCGAGTTCGGGAGCGGTGCACCGCACCAGCAGGCCCAGGTGCGCCTCCAGGGCAGCCGCCGTGCCCGGGGTCGCCGACAGACCGCCCGCGAGCAGTACGGCATCCGGTGGCTGCGCGGCCGCCGCCAGCGCCTCGGCCACCGCGGCCCGCGCCCGTTCGCGCAGCGGTGCCACCAGCCGGTCCAAGGTCTCCCGGTCCAGCGTCAGTTCCCCGACCGAGGCCGTCTCCCGCTCGTCGAGCAGTCTGCGCAGCCGCTCGGCGACCGGGCGCGGATCGCCGTCACCCCGGGCGCCCGGGAACCGCCGTGTCAACTCGACGGCGACGACCTCGTCCCAGTCGTCACCGCCGAGCAGGTGGGTGCGCGAGTCCACGACCCGCACCGTCCGATCGGGGGTGATCGAGAGGACGGTCAGGTCCAGCGTCGTCGCCCCCTGGTCGCAGACGAGCACCGTACGGTCCACGCCCTCGACGACAGCGGCGTAGTGCAGCGCCGCCGCCACCGGTTCCGGGACCGAATGGCGCACGTTCAGCCCCGCGTTCCCGACGGCGCGCAGCAGTGTCAGATCCTGGCCGCCGGGCGCCAGCCCGATCGCGGCCTCGGTGTCCTCCGGGTCCCCTCCGGTGTCCGGGACGAGGGCGCGGAGCGCGGTGAGTGCGGCGGCGGGGGCGTCGGGACGCTCCAGCAGCGTGGTGGCGACGACCGGGCGGCCGTCGCCACCCGTCCACCCGATCCGTCCGTAGCGGTGGCCGATGTCGATGCCGAGCACGCTCATCCGCCCCCTTCTGCGGTCACTTCGGCGGTCACCTCGGGGGTGCCGTCCGTCGCGACCCCGAGCCGGATCCGGCTGCCCGCCGGTGGCCGGTGCTCGATGAAGTGCCGCACCACCGCCGCCCGTAGCCGCTCCAGTTCGTTGCGGATCTGCCGCCCGCCGTAGGCCTGGTGCTCGGGCTCGGACATCCGCTCCGTGATCCAGGGGTGGATGCCCGCGGTGTCGTGGACGAGCTCCACCTGGTACCGCTCGCGCACGGACTCGGCGAGCTGGCCGAGCAGCCGGTCGGCGATCCTGACGATGTGCTCGCGGCGCAGCATGTCGAAGACGACGACCCCGGGCTTGAGACGCCCGTAGATCTCCGGCCGTCCGATGGAGCGGAACTTCTCCTCCACGGCCCAGGTGAAATGCGATTCCAGCATCGCGTACGGAAGGTCGTCCCCGCGCTCCGCCAGCAGGTCCTGCACCCCGTCGGCGCCGGTGTTGGAGGTGAAGATGATCAGGCACTGGGAGAAGTGCGCGGTCTGGCCCCGGCCGTCCGTCAGCCGCCCGTCCTCCAGGATCTGCAGGAACTTGTCCAGCACCTTGGGGTGGGCCTTCTCGATCTCGTCGAAGAGCAGCACACTGAACGGCCGCTCCTGCACCCGGCGGGTCAGCTCGCCGCCCTCCTCGTGGCCGAGATATCCGGGCGGGGCGCCGGCGAGGCGCTCGGCGGCGTGCTCCTGCTGGTACTCGCTCATGTCGAAGCGCGCGTACGCGCTCTGGTCCCCGAACATCAACTCGGCGACCGCTTTGGCGAGTTCGGTCTTGCCGACACCGGTCGGGCCGACGAAGAAGAACGCGCCCCGGGGCCGCGCGGTGCCGGAGCTGCCGAAGTCCACGCCCACGAACGCGGCCTGGAGCGCCGATGCCACGGCTTCGACGGCCGCGTGCTGTCCGATCACCCGGGTCCCGAGCTCGCGCGCCGCGCCGCCGACGGTCTCCCGGTCGAGCTGGGTCCAGGGGTCGATGCTCACATTGAGCCGGTGGACCTCCAGGAGCTTGTCGGGTTTGCGGACAGGGGCGTTCCGTATCCAGGACGTGCGCGACAGCGCGTCGATGTCCCAGCCGCTCATCCCGTCCGTGGCGCCGACCAGGGCCTCGAGATCGGTGCGTGAGGCGTCGGCGGCGCCCTGGAACTCGTGACGCAGCCAGGACAGCCAGAGCCGTCGCTGGCTCGGGTCGGGCGGGCCGATGTGCAGTGCCGCGACCCGCGGATCCTCCAGATGGAACCACCCGGGCAGCCGCCCGATGTCCCCGACCGCGCACAGCACCGCGTTACGGGCACGCGGCGCCGGCCCGCTGTACGGGCCGGGCCGCGGCACGACGGCATCCGTCATCGCCGCCCGCAGTCGCAGATAGCCGAGGTGCGACTGGGGCTGTCCGGGCGGGAGATGGTGGTCGACGTCCTGGAAGACGAACGCGGTGGCCGCCTCGTCGGACGCGACGAGGCGCCGCACGATCGCCACGACGTCCTCGAAGGCCGACACCCGCCGGGCCCGCTGCGGTGCGAGGAGCCCCTCCCGGTTGCGCCGCCGCTCCTCACCACGCCGGGTCTCCTCCGGGGCGGACCCGTTCCGGGGCGCGATGTTCGAAGCCGTGGGGTCCTGTCCGGCGAGCGCGGTCCGCGCGGCCGGATCCTGTCGGGTGGATGCGGCCCGCGCGGCCGGATCCTGAGAGGACCTGTCCCGCTCCGTGCGCGGCAGCCGTGCCACGAGCTCGTCGAAGCGCTTCGCGTGGGAGGGATTCGGGAAGGTGAGCCCGTCGACCGGGTCCCACCAGCCGACGACCTCCGCGCCGCACGTATCCAGAACTCCGGCGACGAGCGCGCGGAAGGAGGCGGGTCGGTCCTCGAACCACCAGCGGTCCCTGATCTGGCCGTCCAGGACGACCTGGCGGCCCCGGCGCAGCTCCCAGGTGAGGGAGACCGCCCACAGCGGCATCATCCCGTCGGCCGCGGCCGGCCCTTCCCGGCGCGCACCGTCCGTGCCAGCGCCCGCGCCCGGCCCCCGCCGCGCACCAGGGCCCTCGGCCGCCGCCGTGCGCGGCTCGTGCTTCTCCCAGTCGACGGCGCTCACGGAGTCCTCCGCGCGTCGTTCCCGGGCAGCTCCAGCCCCACCTGGCGGGGCGGCTTGTCGTCCCACGTCAGCTCGCCCGGTACGAAGCCGTCCCCGTGCATGGCCCGGTGCACCCGGTCCAGCAGCTCCTCCGGTTCGCAGACCGCGCCGCTCTCGGACGCCGTCCGCACGGACATGTCGGATTCGCCGTCCACGTGGTACGTCAGCACCGGATTGCCCTCGGCGTCGGTCTGGACGGTCGCCTCGTACGTCGCTCCGGTCGGCCGCTCGAAGGACAGGACGAACCGCTCGCCCAGATCCTCGCCCCCGCTGAAGGACAGGCCCGCGCCGGTCATGGCGTCCCTGAGGACCTTGGCGAGCTCGCCGCGCCGGGCATGGGCCACCTGGAGCTCGTCCAGCCGCTCCTCCGCGAGGGGGAGCAGCCGCTCCAGCTCGGCCACCGCCGCCAGGGCCGCGTCCACCTGCTCGGCTGCGAGCGCCCCGGTGACGGAGTCCAGCACGTCCTCCAGCCGGTCGGCCAGTTCGGGGTCGCCGAGCTCGACGGCGTCCCGGACCGCGTGCCGGGCGGCCCGGTCGACGACGCCGAACCGGTCCTCCGCCTCGGCGAGTTCCTCACGCAGCGCCTCGGCGCGCTCCGCCTCCGCGGCCTGCGCCCGGTGCCGGGCCTCGGCCAGCCCCGCCACCGTCGCCGTGTGGCGGACGAGCGCGTGCTCCGTGGTACCGAGCAGGGCCTCGAAGGCGACCACCTGCTCCGGGCCGGCCGCCGCCCGCAGCCGTACGAGCAGGTCGGCGCAGCGCAGCCGCCCCGCCTCGTCGTACCCCTCGCCGTTCGCCCCGGCGTCGGCCAGCCGCTGCTCCAGATCCGCCAGCACCTCGTACTGATCCGTCCGCGCGGCGGGCGCGTCACCGGAGGGGTGCAGGAGGACGACCTGACCGCGCAGCTCCTCGATGGCGCCGCCGAGCGGGCCGCCCTCGCCGACCCGGCCGCGCAGTTCGGCCAGTCGCCGCCCGGCGGCGGCGAGCGCGTCACTGCTGCCCGCGGCGGCGCGCACCCGGATGATCAGCTGTTCCACCTCGTCCAGCCGGCGGGCGTCGGCGCGGCCGTACTCCTGGCGGGTCCGGGCGGCGTGCGCCTCCTGCTCGGCGCGCCGTCGTCCCGCCAGTTCCGCGTTACGGCGTTCGATCTCGGCCCGGCGCAGCTCGGCCTGCCGGGCCCGCTCCCGGGCCAGGGCGGCGCGCTGTTCGGCCCGTTCGCGTTCCCGCTGCCGACGTGCGAGCGCCAGGCCCGCGCTCACGGTCAGCCCCAGCGCCGCGGTCACCGGATCGACGGCGACGAAGCTGTACATGGGTGATCCGCTCATGATTCCCTCCGGCCTCGCGTGTGCAGCACGAACCCCCGTGCCGCGAGCTGTTCCTCCATGCCCTCCCGGAAACCGGGCACCGGCGGCACCCCGGCCCAGGAGAACGACCCGTCGGCCTCCACCGAGAGCTCGACGCCCGCGCTCGTGTCCGGGGACTGCGCCAGCAGACGTGCGTAACGGTCCGTCAGCGGCAATACCCGCTGGTTCGACGAGCCGCGCCAGCGCAGACTGCCGTGCTGCGCGGCGACGTACGGTCCGTCCACCAGCAGATCGAGCCGGTCCAGGAGCGCCTGATGCCCGGTGGTGCCCCGGCGCAGCGCCTCGTAACGGAACCCGGAGTACGCCATCGCCGAGAAGCCGGGCCGTGCCTCGCGCACCGCGTCGAGCAGTTCGCTCAGCGCCTCCGCCTGGCTGAACGGCTCGCCGCCGGAGAGGGTGACTCCCTCCACCCCGGTCAACGCGGCCAGCCAGGCGGCCAGTTCGGCCACCTCGCGTGAGGTGCCGCCCTCGAAGGGAAGGGTCTCCGCCGCCACGCAGCCCCGGCAGCGCAAGGGGCAGCCCTGCACCCAGATCACGGCCCGCGTGCCCGGCCCGAGCACGGTGCAGTGGTCCAGGGTCCGGGCCACGGAGAGCAGGTGGGTCGTCATGGCGTGTCCTCCGCCGATCGCGGTCCCGGTCCCGTTCCCGGGTCGGGGTAGCTGTCGACGCCGCGCTCCGCCTGGTCGCACCAGGGGCACCACGGCCGTTCCACCGTGTACACATGCCGCCGGTGGGCCGCGCACACCGTGAGCCGGCCGGGTGCCCGTGCCGCCGCCAACTCCTCGGCCCACAACGCGGCCCGGGGGCGGCGGCGCCCGCCGAACGCGGCCCGCAGCAGCTCGGCCAGCCGTCGCGGCAGCAGATCGGCCGGGGGCGCGGAACGGGGCAGTGTCACCGACGTCCGGTCGGTGATCCGGCACCTCCCGCGCAGCACGTTGTCGTCGTACGACAGATAGTCGCCGCCGTCGGTCGGGTGACCCGCGAACGGGTGCAGCCCGGACAACAGCAACTGGTGCACCAGCACCGCGAGGACGAAGTCGTCCGACGCGCTGTCGGGCGACCCCCCGGACACGGGGGCGCCTCGGGGGTGTCTTGTGGATCCTGCCGGGCTCGCGTGCCCTGGTGCCGCGCCTCGCCGCGTTGTCGTCGGTCGGCATGGCTCCTCCCCTGTAGCCCTTCGGGCACGGGGGTACCCCCAGCCTCCCTCCTCCGCCTTGCGATCCACGGCACCAGACCCTCCCCCTATGCCCTGCGGGCATGGGGGGACCCCCACTCCCTGATCCGGCCTGATCCACAAGGCACCCCCTGGCCCGATCAGCTCCGGAGCCGTATAGCCGGGCGTGCGCATCCGCCCGGGAAACACCTCCAGGCCGTCCGTGAACTGCCACGAATCGACATCCGCCATCCCGACCAGGCCGCTGCGCCCGTCGACCCACAGATTGTCGGGCTTCAGGTCCCCCACCACGTACCCCTCGGCGTGCAGCCCGGCCAGCAGCCGGGCCAGCGACTCGGCCGCGGCCAGCGCGGTCGCCCAGGTCGCGCCGGGCAGCAGGGAACGGCGCGCGTCGGGGGACAGCAGATGGACGAAGGGCTGGAAGGCCCCCCGCATATCGGGCATCACGTAGCCGTCGACCCGGTCGTGCACGGTCCGTACGGCCACCATCGGCCAGGCCAGCCGCGCCGGGGTACCGGCCAGCAGCCGCACGGTCCTCGGCTCGCGCCGCTGCCGCACCAACCGCTCGACCCGGCGCCGGTACGCGGCCGGGTCGGGCGGATCCGGGACGAGCTTGGCCACCAGCGCGCGCGGGTCGTCGACCGCGTACACCACCCCTTCCGACCCGCTGCCGATCCGCTCGGTCAGCAGCCACTCGTGCCCGGCCCCGGACACCACCTTGACCGGCACGCTCACCCCCGTTCCAGCAGCCCGCACAGAACGGTGAGGTCGTCACCGGTGCGCGCCGCGTCCGGCCCCGACAGCAGGGCCCGCAGCGGCTCCGCGTCACCGCCGTTGCGCCGCAGCGTCGCCGCGAGCCCGGAGAAGAACCGCTCCGAGGGCAGCGGGCCCACCGCGTCCGGCAGCCCGCGCACCGACGGATGGTCGAGGGTCAGCGGAGCGCACCCGTCGGTGGCGAGGACGACACCGCTGAGCTCCGGGTCCCACAGCGTGAACGTCCGCATCCGCAGCCGTGCTCCGGGCGACGACAGGAAACCGGGCGGCGGACCGCCCGGATCCGGCGGCGGCAGCACCAGATGGCAGCGCTCGGCCGCCTCGCCCCGCGCGCGCGTGAGCACGGCGCCGAAACAGTCCCCGAGAGCCACGAACGCCACCCACGGCGGCCGCACGACGACCCCGACGACCCCGGCGGCCAGCGCCCCGACGTCGCACACCCCAGGCCCGTGGGCCCGCTCAGGCCGGTAGGTCGCGTCGTATACCCCGGGCCCACCCGCCCGCTCGCCGTCACCGCCGTCCCGCGCAGGCCTGTCCGCCGCGCCGGTCCCACCGCTGCTGGAGCTCAGGACCGCCTGTGCCGCCCGCAGGTACCCGTCGACCACCTCGGCGCCGCGCGTGGCGATCCAGGCCGTCCAGTCCTCCGGACCGGCCGAGGCGTCCGGGACGTTCGCGGTCAGGACCCGGCACGCCGTGTCCACGGCGATGTGCGCGCCGAGCGCGCTGCGGTCGCGGCTGCCGGCGCCGTCCGCGACGGCCAGGACCACGGCGTCGCCGAGGTCGACGGCCTTGAAGGCGTCCTGGCAGCCCTGGCCGGCGGCCAGGTGGCCCGTGCCCTGGACGACGGCCCCGGCGACGATCACAGGCCCTCCTCCAGCTTCTTCATCCGCGCACGCGCCGCGGCCATGCGTGCCACCTCCGCATGGACGTCGTCGGCGTGCTGCACCGCCCCGACCCGGTCGGAGCTCTGGAAGAGCAGATCGAGGATCTGCCCGAAGTCGAGCGTGTCGAGCATCAACGTGGCCTTGGGCGCCAGGACTTGCAGCAGCGGAAGATCCGCACCGCGCACCCCGATCGCCTGGAAGATCCCCTCTCCCTGCTCCTCGCAGCGGCGCAGCCGCCGTGCCGTGCCGGCCAGCTCCCCGGCGTCCAGCGGTCGTCCGTCCTCGTCGCTGGGGGCGCCGTCGGTCAGCACCCACAGGAACGGGCGCCGCACCGGGACCTTCCGCTCCTGGAGGGACCGGTAGCGTGCCCGCGCCAGATCGAGCGCCGTGTCGACCGCCGTGGTCATGCGGGTGAAGCCGGACGCCCCCAGCCGTGGCGGGCGCACCTGGTCCACCGGGACGAACAGCCGGTCCGCGACGGCCTCGTCCGCGGCCACCAGACACTCCTGGCCCGGGTCGTACACCCGCACCCGCGAGTCGAAGGTGATCAGGCAGACCTCCACCCGCGACCGCAGCCGGGGCTCGGCCCGTACGCCCTCGAACCAGCGGGACAGCGCGGTGTTGAGCTCGTCGATACGCGGACGGTCCGACGGCCGGCCCATCGAGGCCGAGGTGTCGAGCAGGATGACGACGGGCTGCCGCTCGTCGTACCCGGAGGCCGGCCCGAAGTCCACCGTGCTCATCCGCGCGCCGCCCCGCGCGCGTACGCGACGAGCCGCCCCAGCCCCGCGTCGTGGCGCACCTCGACCTCGGTACCGGGCAGCGCCCCGGGGGGGTGCGGAAGCATCCGCAGCAGCACCCCGTCGACCAGCACGTACGCATCCGGATCCGGATGGCTCACGATGCGCCCGACCGAGCCGTCAGCCCACTCTTCCATCCCCCTGGTCATGTGGATCACGCTACGTGACACCCCGTCAAATGATCTGTGCTTTCGCGTAATTGGTTCATGGGCCGGGCCGTCCGGAGAGCGTGCGCCGCCGGTCCCCCGATGCTCCCCGAACGGCCCGGTACCTCCAGTCAACCGGACCGGCCGGTCGCGGACCGGTCGCCCGCGGGGCGGATCCTGGCCGGCAGCCGCTCCAGCAGCGCGGCCGCTTCCGGCGTGCGTACGACGAAGTGGACCTCCCACCGCGCGCCCCGCGCCAGCTCCGCCTCCACGGCCGCCCACAGGGCCCCGACGCTGATCCCGTACGGCAGCCCGCCCCGGCCCGAGCCGAGCAGCGGGAAGCACACGGAGCGCAGCGGCGGCTCGAAGCGGTCGTGCTCGGCCGCCAGCACGTGCAGCACCCGGGCCGCGGCCCGGGTGACATCGGCGGGCAGTACGTCGTAGTCGTTGGTCCCGGCCCGGGGCACGGCCACCGCGGCGTGGTAGATCCGGCGGATCCCCTGCGCGGCCAGGGCGCCGGAGCCGGTCGGCGCCACCGTGCCGGGCACGACCGGGCGGCCGGAAGTGCCGTGTCGCGCGGCCCACTTGCGCAGCTCGTCGTGGACCGGGTCGTCCAGGACGTCCCCGGTCACCCCGCGCACCGCCGCCGCACGCCGCAGCGACGCGGAGATCGACGACTTGTACGGCTCGGGCAGGGCGAAGAAGGTGTTGGCCGGCGCGACCACCACATCCACGTCACGCAGCAGGTCGACGGGGTGGAGGTGCACGACGAGCCGCGCGTCGCGCCCGCCCGCCCTGACCTCCACGACCCGGTGCGTCGCGGTGTTCCAGCCGTCCTCCCCGGATGCTTCCTCCGCCCGTTCCCGCGCCGGTCGCTCCGCGAGCCGGACGACGGCCTCGGCGACCTGCCCGAGCACCATGAGCTCCTGGTCCTTGCGGAACCGCTCGACGCTCACCCCGTACACCTCGGCGGCCCTGCGCCGCCGGTCGGCGCCGGGCCAGTCCCGGGTGCCCTGCGCCAGGCCCAGGGTGTACTCGGCGGCCGTACGCAACGTGCCCGCGTCGAGGTGCGACACCGCCAGCCTGAGCAGGGTCTCGACGGACCCGTCCGGGGTCGCGGCGGACGCCGCCCCGGTCAGCGCGGTCAGCGCGAGTCCTCGCAGCCGTACGAGTCCCGCACGCCGAACTTCCTTCAATTCATCGACTATTGACTTATGGTCAGAAAACGGCGGCATATCCGCCACGATCGCACCGGGCACCCCATGCCGACAACCGTCGGATCAGGGCGAGTCACCGCGGCCACGGCGGTACCACCGCCGCCCGCAACGGTGCCAGCAGCCGGTTCAGTTCGGCGACCCCCGAGGGCGAACCGAGCTCCGGGATTCCACCGGGCCCGCCCATGTCCAGCGCGTCACCCCCGCCCGCGACACAGCGGTCCTCGAAGAGCACCGACGCGAGCCGGGGCCGGTGCCTGCGCGACTGCCACACCAGCCCCCAGGCGCCGGGGGCCTGCGCACGGATCTCGCTCGCCCAGCGCCTGGTCTTCGCGTAACGGTCCCCGTCCGCCTCCAGCAGCCAGGAATCCTGGCACACCGCCGCCAGGTCCTCCTCGGTGATCAACGAGATCAGCGGGAGGTCGACCCGCGCCCGCAGCGGGCTCAGGGACTTTCCCCGCACCGCGGCGTACGGGATGAGCCGCATCCCCGACTCCACGTCGAAGTCCAGTGACCGCAGCAGCGTCTCGGCCAGCGCGGTCGCCGGGTCGGTCGCCAGGTACAGATACGCGTACGGGTCGTACGAGGTGCCGTCGAAGCGGTTGCCGCCGAAGTGCGCGTCGACGGACACCGGGTTGAACTGCGCGGCGGGACGCTGCGCGCTGTGCACGCGCCACAGCTCGGCACCGGCGGGGATCACATACGGATTGGGCCGCATCGTGTACGCGGACGGGGGGACGGTGCCGGTCATCGGTCCCCCTCCACCAGCGCCCGGGCGGCGCCCGACAGCACCTCGTCCGGCACCTCCCCGAGCAACGAGGCGGGCGGACCGCCCAGCCACAGGTTCCCGCTCAGCCACCAGTCGGCCGCGCCCCAGGGGTCGACGTCCGCGAGCAGCAGCCGGTTCACCTGGCGTACGACGGCGATCGGTCCACCGGCCCGGCCGGTGAACTGGAACGCCGGGTAACGGTCCCCGCGCACCGGGTCGTCCAGCCGGATCAGCTCGGGCGGCGGATCGTCCGCGCAGCGGGCGCGTACCTCTTGCGGGGAGAGGGAGGGGGCTGCGAGAAGCCGCCGCTGGACGGTCGCGACGATGACATCGGTGGTGACGTCGGCGGTGTTGCGGCCCGCGTCCTGGTCAGGGTGGGGGTCCGGCGTCGCCGCCGGGCCGGGGGCCGGTTCCGTGAGGCGTACGAGCAACTCCCGGGCCTGCACGGCAGTGTGCGCCCCCGCGGCGCCCTCGGTCAGCCGGACGCCGGTGTCCACAGCCAACCGCACCGGATGCTCGAGCGGCAGTGGCCGCAGGGCGAACTCCACCCCCCGCAGTGCCCTGCGGATCGCCATGACGCCCTCGGGCGCGTCGGCGAGGGCCCGTACTCTGGTGACCAGCAGCTCGTGCTGTTCGTCGTTCAGGCACGCACGGATGCTCTCCCGGTGCTCGCCGATCAGTTCGAGCAGCCGGTGCGCCCGGTCTTCCGGGTTCTCCGGATTCATACGGCTCCTCCTCCCCGGCGTCCCGGCCCCGGATGTCCCTGGTGCGTGAACGCGGCCCAGATCGCCGGCCGTTCCAGCCCCGGGCGGGCCATTTCGCGCAGCAGTTCGCCGCTGAGCGTCCCCGGATTCCTGCGGCCGGGGTCGAGCATCCACATCTGGGCGGCGCGCAGCGCGTCCGCCGGACTGAGCCCCTCCACCGCCAGGTGGTGGTGGAACACCGTCATCATCAGCGCGGACGCGGCGTCCTGGGTCGTCCACCGTGAGCCCACCACGTCCCGTGCACCGCCCGCGACGAACGCCGTCGTCAGGGTCAGTGCCTCGTCGTGGTCACGATTGCTCAGGTCGGTCTCGCAGGCACTGAGCACCACCAACGGGCCGTCCGGACGGGTGGTCCGGCCGGCCGTGTGATCGAGCAGCCGGGTGACGGTCAGCATCCCCGGATCCGTCTCCGCCGCCTTGCCGCACTCCCCGGTCGGCGGCACCTCGGTCCCGTCGGGGACGGCGAGATGCAGCGCCGAGACCGTCGGCCGGGTGCCCGTCGAGCCGTGCGACGCGACATGGAGCAGCGAGACGTCGCCGTGCAGCAGCCCGAGCAGTTCGTCGGGCGTGCCCGCCGACTCCGGTGCGACGGGCGGCTCGTAGAACTCCCCGTACAGCCGCGCCGCCGGATAGAAGGCCTCGCGCAGCGCGAGGGCCTCCTGCTCGGCCCAGGGGAGATCGATGCGCGGGTCCGCCACCAGCACGGGGGCCGCCGCCGGGTCCCGCCGGGCCCGCTTGACCGTCCGCAGGAACTGGCCTGCCGAAGCCGCGTAGCTGATGACCATGATCTGGCAGGCGTAGTCCTTGGGCGCCGCCTCCGGCAGCCGGGCGGCATGCCACGGTACGACTCCGAGCTTGCCGCACGGCACGAGGACGAGCCTCGGCCCTCCCGGCCTGTCGCGGCGACGGTTCTCGTTGGCCTGGAGGCGTTGCGCGACGTCCTCCGTCACCGGGCCGATGACCGCCGTGAACGCCCAGTCGCACAGCTGCGACAGCGCCTCCTCCCAGGCCTGTTCGGCGGCCGGCTCCCCGATGTGCCGGGACCGCTCGGCCGCGGCGTCCAGATAGCGTTCGAGGGGGCCGCTCTCCGCGCCGGACAGCAGGGGCAGCCCGAGCGTGCCGGCCCCGGTGTCCGGGCCCACGACGACCGCCATCCCCGGAGCGTCGTTGAATCCGGCGACCAGATAGACGAGCGCGTCGGCGTCGGCGTCGGCGACCGCGGCCTGGATCTCGGCGACGGTCGGCGTCGTCATCAGCCCCTCCTGCCGGTAGCCGAGTGCCTCCAGAGCCCGGCGGCGCAGACTGCTGGGCAGTTCCCGGGGCAGCCCGGGTCCGGCGGGTGCGTCGTCGGGTGCGTCGACCGCTGCCTGCCATGCCTCGGCCAGCTCGTCGTGCCCGCGCGCCCTGAGGCGCTCCGGGACCGTGGCGGACGCGGAGGCCGCGTGGAGTACCAGGGCCCGGCCCAGCTCCAGCGCCGCGACGGCCTCCTCCACACGGCCCTGCGTACCGGACCAGAAGGCCGCGCGCACCCCGCGCTCGACGCTGGAGCGTGCCGCCAGCAGTCCGTGCTCGGAGCCCAGTTGCAGCAGTACGTCGGTGGTGAGGGCGCGCAGCGACTCTCGCGCTGAGTCCGTGGACGCGACCAGGTCCTGCTTCGCGTGCGCGAGCAGCCAGCGCACGTGGTACAGCTCGGCCAGGTACCAGTGGATCTCCGCGGCCAGCCGTCCCACGCCTCCCTCCCGGACGCCCGGTCCGAGCTCCTCGAACGCGGTGATGGCGCGGTCCAGATCCGCGAGATCGCCCGAGAGCGCGAAGAGGCTGCCCAGGTGCCGTGCCGCGTCGTAGCGGGCGAAGAGCGAGGTCGACGTGTCATCCAGCTTCAGGCCGCTGCGGAGGCGCTCGGGGTCGGACGTGAAGCGTGCCTGGGCGGAAAGGGCCTGGTTGCCCAGCTGGTCCAGCATCTTCCCGAGCACAGGGGGCACACTGCCCTTCAGGGCGGCGGCCCGTTCCAGGTACTGGGCGGCGATCAGGCGCGACGCCGGGTTGCGGGTGAGCTCGGCACGCGCTGTGTACGCCTGGCCGAGGCTCATCAGGAGACTGGCATGGAAGGTGGCCATCCCGGACGGCTGCGCCTCCAGCCGGCGAAGCTCCGCGATGACAGCGTCGATGGCGGTCAGATCCTCCGCGTCCAGCGCCGAGCTCAGCCGCGACCCCAGAGAGAGCAGTCGGCCCATCCCCAGCTGCGCGCCGAGGGGGGTGCTGAGGTCGCGCGTCGTGTGCTGCTCGCCCTCGGCCTGGGCGAGGCGCCTGCCGAGCTCGCTGTCCCGGAGGTTTCCACCGTTGCCGTGGGCGACCTGCAGCATGGCGGCGGTCATGGTCCGCATCATGGGGGCCAGATCGGCATCGGGAGACAACTGGTCGTACGCCTGGGACATCTGGCGCAACGCCGCGTCGTACGCCGCCGGATCGAGGTCCTGCCCCGCCGCGTAGGCCGAGAGCATGGCGGAGAACATGCCAGGAGCGGCGGCGTCGCCGGGCGGGGGACCGTCGCGGTCGGGCGTGTGCTCGGTCGGCTTCGTCGGCTTCGTCGTGTCGGCGGCAGGCTCGGCTGCCGTCGTTGGTGCGGGGGCTGGTGCGGCCGGCGGTGCGGGGGCGGTAGGCGGTGCCGGGGGTGGCGGATCGTCCGACCGCGCCGGGCCGGTCGTCGCAGGTGGCGGCGTCGCCGGGGCGAAAGCCGGGCTTGACGCCGTCGGGCGTGCTGCCGCCGGGCGGAAGGGCGGGCTTGACGGCGTCGGGCCTGCTGCCGGCGGGCCGAAAGCCGAGCCTGCCGCCCCCGGGTTGCCGGACAGCACATCCATCATCTGGGCCATCTGCGCCGCGAAGGGGAAGTCCGGGGGCAGCGTCGCCATCAGCCTCTCGGCGCCCCCGGGAAGGAACGCGCCCTCCAACGCGACCATGGATGCCTTCGTCTGCTCCAGGTGCTGTGCCAGCTCGGGTGGCAGATACTCCAACCGCACGTCCGCGAGCAGCGACCGGATCTCCTCGAAGGCGTCCTCGACCAGCCCGGCCTTCCGCGCGTGCCAGTTGAGCAGGAACGGTATATCGAAGTTCCCGTCGATGACGCCGGGGAGCTCATGCACGGGAAGCGCCGTTTTGAGGAGTAACACCGTTGCCCACTGGGCGTCCACGACGGACGTCGCCGCGCCTGTCTGCGGATCCCGCGCCCGGCGGAACAGGTCCCGTGCCCGCTCCCGGTCCTCCGGCGTACCGCCGCCGAGCAGATAGCGCAGCGTGAGCACGACGCCGAGCCGGACGGAGACGCTGCTCCGCAGCGCCGCATCGTGTGTCAACAGCTGTTCCAGCTGGGTGAGTTCGTCCACCGACCGGTCGTACTCGTGCCGGGTCGGCGGCAACGCGCCCTCGACGGGCAGCAGTCGCTCGGCCCGCACCGTCGCGTCCGCCGCCCACGCGCGCAGCCCCGCGAGGCCCCCGCTCTCGTCGTCGCCCACCCGTCCCCCTCGTCACCGCTGTGCCGCCGCCGGACGACCATGATGACCGTGCCGCGCGTGCGATGGCGGAAGAATCCCGCCAGTGCCCGGAATCCGACCGGAACACGACCGGAGCGAACGGTCCCGCGCGACGTGGTCCCGGGTGACGCGGCCCGCACGGACGGGTGCGGGCCGGCACTCGGGTCCGTGATCAGCCGACGATGTAGTACCCGGCGATCACGTTCGCGCCCAGATCGCACCACACGGTCGAGGTCGCACTGCCCCAGACCCACGGACCGTAGTGCCGGTAGACGTAGCCGTTGTCCCAGCGCTTGCAGTCGATCGCGCCACGCCAGCGGACGCTCCCAGCACCCGCCGACATCGCCCCTACACGGCGCCTACACCAGTGCGTGGCCATTGCACTTTGTACCGGGCCGGGATATGACCGGGCGTCCCGCCTCGATCCGAGGAAACGAGCGCGACGAACGAATCAAGCGCGACGAACTGATTCGAATGAAACGAGCGAGACGAAGGAGAGGACACCGTGCCGCACCCACAGCCCTTTCTCCCCACCCGCTTCGGCGTGTTCCTGGCCCCCTACCACCGTCACGACCACGACCCCGCCCTCCAGCTCCGCCGCGATCTCGACCTGGTCGCCCACCTCGACCGGCTCGGATTCGACGAGGCGTGGATCGGCGAGCACCACTCCGCCGGATACGAGATCATCGCCTCGCCCGAGGTCTTCATCGCCGCCGCCGCGGAGCGCACGCGGCGCATCCGCCTCGGCACCGGCGTCAACTCCCTCCCGTACCACCAGCCGCTGATCCTGGCCGACCGCATCTGCCAGCTCGACCAGCAGACCCGCGGCCGCGCCATGCTCGGTGTCGGGCCCGGCCAGCTCCCCTCGGACGCGTTCATGATGGGCGTCGACCCGATGAGACAGCGCGCCATGATGGCCGAGTCGCTCGACGCGATCGTGAGGCTGCTGCGCGGTGAGACCGTGACCGCGACCACCGACTGGTTCACCCTCGACGAGGCGCGGCTGCAGCTCGGCCCGTACCGGGGCCGGGAGCTGGAGATCGCCGTCGCCTCGGCGGTGTCGCCGACCGGCGCGCGGCTCGCCGGACGGTACGGCGCCGGGCTGCTCTCCCTGGCCGCCGCCGACCCCGCCGGCTACGCCACGCTCGGCACCAACTGGGCCGCCCACGAGGAGGCCTGCCGGGAGTCCGGACACACCCCCGATCGCTCCGCCTGGCGGCTCGTCACCCCCGTCCACCTCGCCGAGACCCGGGAACAGGCCCTGAAGGAGGCCGAGTTCGGCACCGGTGACCTCGTCGCGTACGTCGAGGCACTGAGCGGGGCGCGCCTCGACGGCTGTGCCACCCCGGCCGAGGCCGTCGCCCGCTGGAGCGGCGAAGGGCTCCCGACGTTCGGCCGGGCCGTCATCGGCAACCCGGAGGACGCGGTGGAACGCATCCGCCAACTCGCGGACAAAACCGGTGGGTTCGGTACGTTCCTCATCCTTCAGCTGGACATCGGCGACCCCGCGGCCACCCGGCGCAGCCTGGAACTCTTCGCCGAGCGGGTGGTGCCCCGGCTGACCGGCACGGCGGACGCCCGCCAGGCCTCCCTCGCCTGGGCCGGACGCAACAGCGAGCGGTTCATCGGTGCGATGCGCCAGGCCACGGCCGAGGCCGTCGCGCGCGGGGGAGAGGTTCGCGGCGGAGAGTTTCGCGGTGGAGAAGTTCGCGGGGGAGAGGTCCGATGAGGGCCGCCGTACTGGCCGACGGCTCCTTCACCGTCGGCGAGGTCCCCGATCCGGTGCCCGGCCCCGGGCAGGCGCTGCTGGAGACCGTCGCCTGCGGCATCTGCGGCTCCGATCTCAGCGCGGTGGCGCACACCGAGGACTTCCTCGCGGCGTCGCGCGACAGCGGCACGGAGAGCTTCCTCTTCGACCCGAAGACACCGCTGGTCATGGGCCATGAGTTCGCCGCGCGGGTCATCTCGTACGGCCCCGGCGCGGTCGGCCCCGAACCCGGCACCGGCGTGGTCGCGCTGCCCTGGGCGCTCGACCCGGCGGGCACGGTCCGTACGGTCGGCTACAGCAACGCCTTCCCCGGAGGCTTTGGCGAACGGATCGTCGTCCAGGCCGCGGCGCTGATCCCCGTACCGGGCTCCCTCGACCCGCGCCACGCCGCGCTCACCGAACCGCTCGCCGTCGGCTTCGGCAACGTCGCCCGCAGCGGCGCGGGCCCGGGCACCCCGGCCGTCGTCACCGGCTGCGGACCCGTCGGCCTCGGCGCGGTCGCCGCCCTCCTGGAACGCGGCGCCGGACCCGTCGTCGCCTCCGACCCGTCCGCCCTGCGCCGCGCGGCCGCCCGCGCGCTCGGCGCGCACGCCGTCGTCGACCCGGCCGCCGAGGACCCGGTGGCCCGCTGCGCGGAGCTCGCCGGGCCCGGAGTCCGCCCCACCGTCGTCGTCAACTGCGTCGGCGTACCGGGCATGCTGAACCGCCTCCTGCACACCGTCCCGCGCGGCACCGAGATCCTGCAGATCGGCGGGGTGATGACCGAGGACACCATCCGGCCCGTCGTCGGCATCTACAAGGACGTGACCATCCGGATGTGCCTGACCTACCCGCCCGAGGAGTTCGGCGGCACCCTGCGGCGCATCGCCGAGGGCCGGATCGACGCGGCCGCGCTGATCACGGGGGAGGCGGGATACGGCGGCGTCGACGCGGCGTTCGCCGCGCTGCGCCGCCCCGACGACCACATCAAGGTGCTGATCCGCCCCGGCCTCGCGGGCACCGCCCTCACGACGCCTCACTAGCGGGCTGTGCACGGCCCTTCCGGATTCCTGCAACACGTTCTACTGTGTGCGCGCCGCAGGGACGCATCGACAGACTCGGTAACGCCTGGAGGGGCCGTGCACCTCGAATACACGCCGGAACAGCAGCAGTTGCGCGCCGAGCTGCGCACGTACTTCGACGGACTCGTCCCGGACAACGCCTACGCCCGCTACGCCGACCCCTCCGCCCAGAAACGCTTCTACCGCGAGACGATCCGCCGCCTCGGCGCCGACGGCTGGCTCGGCGTCGGCTGGCCCACGGAATACGGCGGGCGCGGGATGAGCCCGATGGAGCAGTTCATCTTCTTCGACGAGGCCGCCCAGGCGGGCGTACCGCTGCCGCTCATGGCGCTCAACACCGTCGGCCCGACGATCATGCAGTACGGCACCGACGAACAGAAGGGGTACTTCCTGCCCAAGATTCTCGCCGGCGAGATCGACTTCGCCATCGGTTACAGCGAGCCCGACGCCGGCACCGACCTCGCCGCCCTCAAGACCCGGGCGGTGCGCGAGGGCGACGAGGACACCGGCCACTACACGGTCAACGGGCAGAAGATCTGGACCACCAACGGCGACACGGCCGACTGGGTCTGGCTCGCCGTCCGCACCGACCCGGACGCCCCGCCGCACAAGGGCATCACGATGCTCCTCGTGCCGACGTCCGACCCGGGCTACTCCTGCACCCTCATCAACACCCTCGCCTCCCACGACACCACCGCCAGCTACTACGAGAACATCCGCGTCCCCGTCTCCCGCCGCGTCGGCGAGGAGAACAAGGGCTGGCGGCTGATCACCAACCAGCTCAACCACGAACGCGTCACCCTCGCCGCCCACGGCACGATGGCCATCCGCGCCCTCCACAACGTCCAGCGCTGGGCGAGCGACACCAAGCTCGCCGACGGCCGCCGTGTCATCGACCTCGGCTGGGTCCGCGGCCGCCTCGCCCGCGCCCACGCCAGGCTCGACGCGATGAAGCTGCTCAACTGGCAGATGGTGAACGCGGTCCAGGAGGGCAGCCTCACCCCGCAGGACGCCTCCGCCGTCAAGGTGTACGGCTCCGAGGCGCGCCGCGACGCCTACGCCTGGCTGATGGAGATCGTCGGGGCCGCGGGCCCGCTCAAGGAGGGCTCGACGGGCGCCGTGCTCCACGGCGAGCTGGAGCGCGGCTACCGCTCCGCCGTGATCTTCACCTTCGGCGGCGGCAACAACGAGATCCAGCGCGAGATCATCTCCTGGATCGGGCTGGGGATGCCCCGGGTACGGCGTTAACGTCGACGTATGAGCGACGCGGCGGACCCCGGGCTCTTCGGCCCGGACTCGGTGACCTGGCAGATGCACGGCGACCCGATGATGTGGGTCGCAGGAGTGCGCGCGCTCTACCTTCAGGCCCTGCACCCCCGGGCCGTGCGCGGCGTGATGGCCAACAGCGATTTCCGGAGAGACGCCTGGGGGCGGCTCATCCGCACCGCCGACTTCGTCGGCACCATCACCTATGGGACGGTCGCGGCCGCCGAGAAGGCCGGCGCCCGCGTCCGTAAGATCCACCGGATGCTGGGCGTGGACGAGCCCGACCTGCTGCTGTGGGTCCACTGCGCCGAGATCGACTCGTACCTGCACGTCGGGCGGCGCTCCGGCTTCCCGCTGAGCGACGCGCAGGCCGACCGCTACGTCGGCGAACACCGGGTCAGCGCCCGGCTCGTCGGTCTCGACCCCGCCGGCGTACCGGCCTCCACCGCCGAGCTCGCCGCGTACTTCGAAGCCGTACGGCCGCAGCTCGCCGTCGGAGCGGACGCCCGGACCGTCGACGGCTTCCTGCGCCGCCCGCCCGTCCACACCCTTCTCGTCCCGGCGCGCGAACTGCTCTGGCGGCGCGTCGCAGCGCTCGCCTACGACGCCCTGCCGCCGTACGCCCACGCGCTGTACGGCAGGCCCGCCCCGGCCCCCGACCGGGTCACCCGCCGCCTCGCCACCACGGGCACCACCCTGCGCGCCATCCCCTCCCGGCTGCGCTGGCAGCTGCCGCCAGGTCACATCTTGAAGGCAATGGCGCGACTCGGCCCCGACGCGCGCCCCGCCCCGTACAAACTCCGCAGACAGGCGTCCATACTGGACGGGCCGGGGAGGGCGCAGCAGCGAAGCGACGGGGGCGACAGCACGCGATGGCGGACACCAGGCTGATCCACGGCCGGTACCGGCTGCAGAATCTGATCGGGCGCGGTGGCATGGGCGAGGTGTGGCAGGCCCGCGACGAGTCCCTGGGCCGGCGCGTGGCCGTCAAATGCCTCAAACCGCTGGGTCCGCAGCAGGACCACTCGTTCACGCGCGTGCTCCGTGAGCGGTTCCGCCGGGAGGCCCGGGTGGCCGCCGCGCTCCAGCACCGCGGCGTCACCGTCGTCCATGACTTCGGTGAGTACGAAGGCGTGCTCTATCTGGTGATGGAGCTGCTCGAGGGCCGCAACCTCAGCCAGCTCCTGGAGGACAACAAGCAGCACCCGCTGGCCGTGCCCGACATCGTCGACATCGCGGAACAGGTCGCCGACGCCCTCGCCTACACCCATGAACAGGGCATCGTCCACCGCGACCTGAAGCCCGCCAACATCATGCGGCTCGGCGACGGGACGGTGAAGATCTGCGACTTCGGCATCGCCCGCCTCGGCCATGACGTCGGCTTCACCTCCCGCCTCACCGGCACCGGAATCGCCATGGGCACCCCGCACTACATGTCGCCCGAGCAGATCAGCGGCGGGCAGATCGACCACCGCAGCGACCTGTACTCGCTGGGCTGTGTGCTGTACGAGATCGCCACCGGCGTCCCGCCGTTCGACCTCGACGACGCCTGGGCCGTCCTCGTGGGCCACCGCGACACCCCGCCCGAGCCGCTGCGCACGCACCGCGCCGAACTGCCCGCCTTCCTCGACCGGATCGTCCTCGAACTGCTCGCCAAGGCCCCCGGTGACCGGCCCGCCGACGCGAGGGCGCTGCGCGCCAAGATCGTTACGGCCCGGACCGGAACCGGCCACCCGGCGCACGGGCCGATGGCCGGCGGGTCGATGGCCGGCGGGCCGATGACCGCCGGGCCGAGCGCCGGCGGCCCCGGCGCCGCCGACGTGCCCGGTCAGCAGCCCGCCCGGGAGCGGCGGCTGCCCTCCTGGACCCGGGGCATGACCACCGGCCACAAGGCGACCGGCACCGGCACCCTGCGCCCCACCCCGCCCGACTACACGGCGGGCCTCACCGGTGAGTGGACCACCGGCGTGGAGCTGCGCCGCCCGCTGACCTCCGTCCCGCTGCCCAGACCCGAACGCCCCACCCCTCCGCCCGAGCTGCTCGCCGTCCTCACCAGCCGGCACAACGCGGGACTCAGCCTCGGCCGGCTCGGCCGGTGGCAGGAGGCCGGAGAGGTGCACCGGGCGGTCGCCGCCGAGCGCGAGCAGGCGCTCGGCCCCGACCACCCCGACACACTCGCGAGCCGTTACGAGGTCGGGTTCACCCTCAGCAGGTCCGGGCACATCGCCGACGCCCTGCGCGAGTTCAGCCGCGTCGCCGACGGCCGCGCCCGCACGATGGGCCCCGACCACCCGGAGACCCTGGCCGCCCGCCAGGAGACGGCGTACGTCCTCGGCCAGCTCGGCCGCCACTTCGAGGCCCATCAGGTGTACGCGGCGGTCCTCGACTCCCGGATGCGCACCGTCGGGCCCGACCACCCCGACACCCTGCGCTGTCGTCACAACCTCGCCTTCAACCTGAGCCGGCTGGGCCGTCTGGAGGACTCGTACCGGCTGGCGTACGAGGTGGCCGCGGCCCGCGCCCGGGTACTCGGCCCCGACCACCCCGACACCCTCGTCACCCGTTACGAAGTCGCCTACGCACTGGGCCAGTTGGGGCGCTGGGCGGAGGCCCTGCAGACCTACCGGGAAGTCGCGGAGGCCCGCTCCCAGGCGCTCGGCCCCGGTCACCCCGACACGCTCGCCGCCCGCTACGAGGTCGGCATCAGCCTCGGCAGGCTGGGCCGCAGCGCGGAAGCCCTGGAGCTGTACCGCGCCCTCGTCGACGACCGCACCCGCGTCCACGGCCCCGCCGATCCCGAGACCCTGCGCGCCCGCCACGGCCTCGGCGTCAACCTGGGGCGGCTCGCCCGCTGGGAGGAGGCCCTCGCCGAGGCCCGCGACGTCTGCGCGATCCGGGAGCGGGTGCTGGGACCGGGCCACCCCGACACCCTCGTCAGCCGCCGCGAGATCGCCGTGGGACTGGGCTGGCTCGGCCGCTGGGCGGACGCCCTCGCCGTCTACCGCCAGGTCGCCGAGGCCCGCGAACGCGTCCTGGGCGCCGACCACCCCGACGCCCTGGCCAGCCGTAACGACGAGGCACACTGCCTGGAACAACTCGGCAGGGGCGGCGAGGCCGTCGAACTGTACCGGCAGGTCGCGGCGCTGCGACAACAGCGAGGCGGCCAAGGCCACTGACACGGTCACGGTCACTGGCGCGGGCGCGGCACGGCCACGGCGCGGCACGGCCACGGCGCGGCACGGCCACGGCACGGGCGCGGCACGGCCACTGGCGTGGGCACGGCACGGGCAAGGCGCCGGCCCTGGCGTGGGCGAACGCTCCGGCCCCGGCGTGGGCACCAGGCGCGGGCACGGGACGGGCACAGGCACGGCCACTGCCACGGGCACAGTGACCGGCACGGAACGGCCACTGCCGCAGGCACAGTGACCGGCACGGCCACCGGCACTGCCACAAGCACGGGAAACCGGCCAGGCGCGTCCGGACCGCCCCCTGGCCCGGAGTATCACCCCGTGCTACCAAGAGGCATGCCCGTAGCCCCCGCTCACGCGTTCTCCCGCGCCGCGTACGACGCCGTCATCGTCGGCGGCGGCCACAACGGACTGGTCGCCGCCGCCTACCTCGCCCGGGCCGGTCGCACCGTCCTCGTCCTGGAGCGCCTCGGGAACACCGGAGGAGCCGCCGTCTCCACCCGCCCCTTCGCCGGGGTCGACGCCAGGCTGTCCCGCTACTCGTACCTGGTCTCCCTGTTGCCCGAGAAGATCGTGCGCGACCTGGGCCTGCGGTTCGCCGTACGCAAGCGGACCGTCTCCTCCTACACGCCCACCGTGCGCGGCGGGCGCCCCACCGGCCTGCTGGTGGGCGGGGACGGGGACCGCACGCGCGAGTCGTTCGCCGCGCTCACCGGTTCCGACCGCGAGTACGAGGCGTGGCAGTCCTTCTACGCCGCCACCCACCACGTCGCGACCCGGGTCTTCCCGACCCTCACCGGGCCGCTGCCGACCCGCGCCGAGCTGAAGGCCCGCGTCGGCGACGAGGACAGCTGGCGGATGCTGTTCGAGGAGCCGATCGGCGTCGCGATCGAGGAACGCTTCACGCACGACCTCGTCCGCGGCGTCGTCCTGACGGACGCGCTGATCGGTACCTTCGCCGACGCCCACGACCCCTCACTGGTGCAGAACCGCTGCTTCCTGTACCACGTCATCGGCGGCGGCACCGGTGACTGGGACGTCCCCGTGGGCGGCATGGGCGCCCTCACCGACGCCCTCGCCGACGCGGCGCGCGGCGCGGGGGCGGAGATCGTCACCGGCCACGAGGCGATCCGGATCGACACGGACGGAGAAGCCGCGGAGGTCGTCTTCCGCACGCCCGACGGCGAAGGCACGGTGGCCGCCCGCAAGGTCCTGGTGAACGCCTCGCCCCAGGCCCTGGCCACGCTCCTCGGCGACGAGCTCCCGGCCCCGCCCGAAGGCGCCCAGCTCAAGGTCAACATGCTGCTGCGCCGTCTGCCCCGGCTGCGCGACCACGCCGTCGACCCCCGGCAGGCGTTCGCCGGGACCTTCCACATCGCCGAGGGCTACGGCGAGTTGGCGACGGCGTACGCCCGGGCCGCCGCCGGGCGGCTGCCGGACGCGCCACCGTCCGAGATCTACTGCCACTCCCTGACCGACCCGTCCATCCTCGCCCCCGAGCTCGCCGCCCAGGGCTACCAGACCCTTACCCTCTTCGGCCTGCACACCCCGGCCCGTCTCTTCACCACGGACCCCGACTCCGCGCGCGACACCCTCCTGAAGTCCACCCTCGCCGAACTCGACGCCCACCTGGAGGACCCGATCGCCGACTGCCTCGCCCTGGACGAGGCGGGCCTGCCCTGCATCGAGGCGAAGTCCCCGCTCGACCTGGAACACGACCTGCGTCTCCCCGGCGGCCACATCTTCCACCGGGACCTCTCCTTCCCCTACGCGGACGAAGGGACGGGCCGCTGGGGCGTCGAGACCGCCCACCCGAACGTGCTCCTCTGCGGCGCGGGCGCGGTGCGCGGCGGCGGGGTGAGCGGCATTCCCGGCCACAACGCGGCGATGGCGGCGCTGGGGCGGTGACGCCGCCGGCGTCCGGGGCCGGAGACCTCGGAGGCCCTACGCCGCGGGCGCCGGCTCGCGCGTGGCGGCCGCGGTGTGGAACGTCCGCCGGTACGCGGCGGGGGAGACGCCCACGAGCTCACGCATGTGCTGCCGCAGGGAGTTGGCGCTGCCGAACCCCGCGCGGTCCGCGACCAGGTCGATGGACAGGTCGCTCGTCTCCAGCAACTGCTTGGCGACCTCGACCCGCTGTGCGGTCAGCCACTGGCCAGGGGTGACGCCCGCCTCGTCGCGGAACCGTCGTGTGAAGGTCCGTACGCTCATCCGCGCGTGCCCGGCCAGTTCCCCGAGGGTCAGCGGCCGGTGGAGCCGCTCCAGCGCCCAGGCCCGGGTCGGCGCCGTCGTGGCCGTCGTCGGGGCGGGCACCGGGCGTTCGATGTACTGCGCCTGACCGCCGTCCCGCCAGGGCGGCACGATGCAGCGCCTGGCGACCTGGTTGGCGAGCGCGCTTCCGTGGTCGCGCCGCACCAGATGCAGGCACACGTCGACGCCCGCCGCCGCTCCGGCCGAGGTCAGCAGATCGCCGTCGTCGACGAAGAGGACGTCCTCGTCGAACCGTACGCGCGGGAACAGCCGGCGGAAGTGCCCCGCCTCCGCCCAGTGCGTGGTGGCGGGGCGCCCGTCGAGCAGCCCGGCCGCCGCGAGGACGAACGCGCCGGTGCAGACCGACACGATCCGCGTGCCCGGCCGGATCCGGGCGAGGGCGGCCGCCAGCGGTCCGGGCAGCACCCCCTGCTCACCGATGACACCCAGCCGGTGCGTCGGCGCGACGACCACCGTGTCCGCGCGCTCCAGCGCCTCCGGACCGTGCTCCACGTCGATCGAGAAGCCCGCCTCGGTCCGCACCGGCCCGCCGTCCGGCGTGCAGACGGCCACCTCGTACAGCGCGGTCCCGTCCGCGGCCCGGGCGCTGCCGAAGATGCGGGGCGGGATACCGAGCTCGAAGGTCATGACGCCGTCGAGGGCGAGCACCGCCACCCGGTGCGGGTCGGGCCCCGGCGGTACGACGCAGCCGCCGCGCGGATCCCACTCGTCGGTCGTGTCCACTCGCTGCGCATCGGCCATGGCCAGATTCTGTCACAGCATGGCCATCCGGCCAGTTCTGGGCGGGCGGGCGAGCGCCGATCGTGGAGACGTACCGCAGGAACGGAAAGGACCCCTCATGAACGACACCACGATGCGCGCGATCAGCCCGGCCTCCTGGGGCGGCCCCGAGGTGCTCACCCCGGTGACCCTCGCCCGGCCCGCACCGGGACCGACGGAGATCCTGGTCAGGGTGCATGCGGCGGGCGTCAATCCGATCGACTGGAAGACCCGCGCCACCGGCGGTTTCGGGATGCACTCCGACCCTCCGGTGCTGGGCTACGACGTCTCCGGTGTCGTCGAGGCCGTCGGCCCCGGTGTCACGCTGTACCGGCCGGGCGACGAGGTGTTCGGCATGCCCGAGTTCCCCCGCCAGGCCGGCGGATACGCCGAGTACGTCACCGGGCCCGCCCGGCACTTCGTGCCCAAGCCCGGGTCCCTCAGCCATGTCGAGGCCGCGGCGCTGCCGCTGGCGGGCCTCACCGCTTGGCAGTCGCTGGTGGAGACGGCGGGGCTGACCGACGGCACGCGGCTCCTGATCCACGCGGCGGCCGGCGGCGTCGGGCACCTCGCGGTGCAGATCGCCGCGGCCCATGGCGCCCACGTCGTCGGTACCGCCCGGGAGGACAAGCACTCCCTGCTCAAGGAGCTGGGCGCCGACGAACTGATCGACTACACCCGGCAGGACTTCGTGGAGGCGCTCGCCGGCCGTGAGGTGGACGTCGTCCTGGACTCGATCGGCGGGGACTACGGAACGCGCTCCCTGAAGGTGCTGCGGGACGGCGGCACGCTGCTCACCCTGCCCTCGCCCGACGACGTCCCGCCCGCCCCGGCCGCCGACGGGAGCGGACGGCGGGGCATCCGCACCGGCTTCACGCTGGTGGAGCCCGACTCCACCGGGATGCGGGCCCTCGCCCGGCTGGCCGCGGAGGGCCGGCTGCGGCCCGTTGTGGAGACCGTCCTGCCGCTGGAGCGGGCCGCCGACGCCCACCGGCTGGGGGAGACCGGCCGCACCCGGGGCAAGATCGTGCTCACGGTCCTGGACGACTGATCCGGTACCTGGCGGTATCCGACGGGACCTCGCCCGGCAGGTCCGTACCTGGAGGTCCCTGCCCCGGCGGGTCCCGTACCTGGAGGTCCCCGTCCCTGTGGGTCCGTACCTGGAGGTCCCTGCCCCGGCGGTGCCGTAGCGGGAGATGCCCGTCCCTGCGGGTCCGTACTTGGAGGTCCCTGCCCCGGCGGTGCCGTAGCGGGAGATCCCCCTCCCGGCGGTCCCGCGCGCGCCCGCGCCGGTACGGGGCCCCGGCCCGGCCCGCCGGGCGCGCCCCGGCAGGCCGGGCAGGGACGCCTCAGTCGGCTGCGGCGGTCCAGCCCACGGCGTCGATCCGGGCCGCGTCCTTGGGCCGGGACTCGTCGAAGAGCACCCGGCCGCCGTCCTCGACCCGCAGCCCGTCCACGTACACCCCGCGGCCCACGTACAGCCGGTCCGTCGTGCAGCGCCAGCGGAGCCGCAGCGGACGGTCCCGCCAGGGGGAGAGGGACGCCTCCAGCCGGTGCCAGACGCGGCCGGACCAGCCGGTCGCGGACCCGGCCGCATGCGGTTCGGGCGGCAGGCCCGGCCGTACGGTCGTGAACGGCACGGGCTGCCACGTGCCGCCGTCGTCCGCCGAGGCCTCCAGGTACACCTTGTCCGCGCCGGGTTCGGTGTCCCACCACAGGGAGCAGCGCAGCCGGGCGCGGTCGGTGGCCGGGCTCAGCGCGGGCAGGGTGAGGGTCGTGGTCGTGGCGCCGGTCATGCCGGAGAACCAGGCGGTTCCTCCCCGGTCGGGCCGTACGGCGACGGCACGGGCCAGGTGGTTCGCGGCGGCCACCCTGGGCGCACTGCCCGAGCGCCAGCTCCGCACCGGATGCACGGAGTTGCCGAGCAGTACCAGGAACGAGTCGGTCGACGGGTCGAGGACCAGACTCGTGCCGGTGAACCCCGTGTGCCCCGCCGTGCGCGGCGTGGCCATCGCCCCCATGTACCAGTGCTGGTAGAGCTCGAACCCGAGACCGTGCTCGTCGCCGGGAAACGCCGTGTTGAAGTCCGTGAACATCAGCTCCACGGACTCCTCGGACAGGATCCGCGCCCGCCCGTACGTCCCGCCGTTGAGCAGCGTACGGGCCAGAACGGCCAGGTCCCAGGCGCAGGAGAACACCCCCGCGTGGCCTGCGACGCCGCCGAACCCGTACGCGTTCTCGTCGTGCACCTCGCCCCACACGAGCCCCCGCTCCAGTCCCGACCACGGCAGCCGGGCATCCTCGGTCGCCGCGATCCGCGGCTTCCAGGAGGCGGGCGGGTTGAAACGCGTGCGGTGCATCCCGAGCGGAGCGGTGATCTCGTCGTGGAGCAGGGCATCCAGACCGCGGCCGGTGATCTTCTCCAGGACGAGCTGAAGCCCGATCAGATTGAGGTCCGAGTAGAGGTACTTGCTTCCCGGCGGATTCGCCGGCGCCTCGTTCCACAGCAGCCGCAGCTGCCCCTCCCTCGTCGGCTCCTTGTACAGCGGGATCCACGCGCGCAGGCCCGAGGTGTGGGTGAGCAGCTGCCGTACGGTGATGTCCTGCTTGCCCGCCGCCCCGAACTCCGGCAGATACGCCGCGACCCTCTCCTCCAGCACCAGCGCGCCGCGCTCGATCTGCTGCACGGCCAGGATCGACGTGAACAGCTTCGACACCGAGGCGAGGTCGAAGACCGTGTCCCGCGCCATCGGGATCTGGTCGTCCGCCGGGAACTCCACCCCCGTGTCCGTCTTCTCGTCGTACGCCACGTAGCGCACCGCCTTGCCGATCGGGTGGTGCAGCGCCACCGTCCCGCCGCGGCCCGCGAGCAGCACCGCGCCCGCGTACCAGGGGTGCTTGGGAGAGGGGGAGAGGTACTTCTCGGCGTCCGCGACGAGCCGGTCCAGGTGCTCGGCGATGAGCCCGGCCCGCTCCGGGGAGCCGCGCCGCAGGGTCGTACGGTCGCCCCGGGGCCCCGGGGCGGCCACCGCGGCGCCGCCCGGGAACGGTCCGATCACCAGCACACCTCCCAGCGCCAGCAGCCCGCCGCCCAGCCGGCGGCGGCTGATTCCTCTGCCCGCCGAGACCTCCGTCATACCTCACCCTCCCTGAAGGATTCCATCGGACCCCCTTGCCACGCGTGAGACTCCGAGGCTTCTCCGGGGGACGACCGTGATGCAGTGCGGCTGTGCGTATGCGTATGCGCGTGCGATGTGCGGAGGACGATAGCGGCTGCAACACCCGTGATGCCATTGCCCAGTTGGACATATGAGCGACGGTCTACCCGATGCCGGCGTCGCCCCGGACGGGCGCGTGGACGCGGACCGGACCGCCCGGCCCGCGGGGGGCCGGTGCCGCGCGGGGCGGGCCACCGGATCGTGCGGGACCGGGTCCGGGGAGGAGCATGGAAGAGGAGACCTCAGCCGGCGGGCGCCCCGAGGGCCCGCCGCGAGGAGGGAGCTTTCGGACATGGGCGCACACGAGCCGCTCCGCGACGAGGAGCAGAACCGCAGGCCCGGGCCGTCGCCGCCGGGAGGGCTGCTCGACCTGCTCGGCGTGGCCGCGGTCGTGCTGGACACGAGCGGGCGGATCGTGTTCTGGAGCCCGCAGGCCGACGAGGTGTTCGGGTACACCGCCGAGGAGGCCCTGGGACAGTACGCGGCCCAGCTGCTGGTCCGCGAGGAGCACCGGGACCTGGTGGTCAAACTGTTCGCCGAGGTGATGGCCACCGGTGCGAGCTGGGCCGGAGCCTTTCCGATCCGGTACAAGGACGGCGGTACGCGCCTGGTGGAGTTCCGCAACATGCGCCTTCTGGACGACGTCGGTGACGTCTACGCGCTCGGCATCGCCGCGGACCAGAGCACACTGCAGCGGATGGAGACCGACCTGGCCCTGTCCGAGCGCCTGGTGTCGCAGGCGGCCATCGGTATCGTCCTGCTGGACACCGACCTGCGCTATCTGCTGATCAACCCGGCCCTGGAGCGGATCAACGGCATCCCCGCCGCCGACCACATCGGCCGGCACCCCCGCGACCTCCTGCCCTTCCTCGACGTCGACACCATCGAGTCCGCGATGCGCCAGGTGCTGCTCACCGGCACACCGCTGATCGACCAGTACACCGTCGGCCGCACCCCGGCCGACCCGGACCACGATCACGCCTGGTCGGTGTCGTACTACAGGCTCGAAGGCCGCAGCGGGCGGGTGATCGGCGTGGCGGGCACCGTGGTCGACGTCAGCGAACGCCACCAGGCCGCGACCGAGGCGGACCGGGCCCGCCGCCGCCTGGCCATGATCGCCGACGCCTCCGCCCGCGTCGGCACCACCCTGGAGGTCGGGACGACCGCCCAGGAACTGGTCGACGTCGCCGTGCCCGACCTCGCCGACGTGGCGGCGGTCGACCTGCTCGACGCCGTCCTGGCCTTCCGCCGCACCGACCCGTCCCAGGAACGCGGCCCGGAGCTGTTCCGCGCGCTCGCCGTCGCCACCGCCTACCCGACGCCGGCCACCGGCGCCCTGCAGCCCGGGGACCTGGCCGCCTACAGCGCGGACCGGCTGATCACGCAGTGTGTCCACACCGGGCAGCCCGTCGTCGTCGCCCACGTCGCCGACAAGGACCTGCAGCGCATCGCCCGCGACGCGGACGGCGCCGCCGCCTTCGCCCGGGCCGGTGTGCACTCCTACCTCGCGGTGCCGTTGATCGCCCGCAACGAGGTCCTCGGCGCCTTCGACCTGCTGCGCGCCCGCAACGAGCTCCCGTTCGACGAGGACGATGTGATCCTGGCCGCCGAGCTGGCCGCCCGCGCAGCCGTCGCCATCGACAACGCCCGCTGGCACCAGAGCGTCCGCAACGTCTCCGAGACCCTCCAGCGCAGCCTCCTGCCGGGCCGCCCGCCCCGGCTCACGGGCCTGGCCATCGCCTCCCTCTACCAGCCCGCCCAGGCGTCCAGCGAGGTCGGAGGCGACTGGTACGACGTCATCCCGCTGACCGAGGACAGGACCGCCCTGGTGGTCGGCGACGTCATGGGCAACGGCATCGACGCCGCCGCCACCATGGGCCGGCTGCGCACCGCCACGTGCGCCTTCGCCGACCTCGACCTGGCACCCGACGAGGTCCTCCAGCATCTCGACAAGATCACCCACGGGCTGGAGCACTACATCGCCACCTGCGTGTACGCCGTCTACGACCCCCACCGGCACCGGTGCCACATCGCCAACGCCGGACACCTGCCGCCCGTCCTCGCCGCGGCCGGGCGCCACCCCCGGCTGCTCGACCTGCCCACCGGGGCGCCCCTCGGCGTCGGCGGTGTTCCCTTCCACACCACCGCCTTCGACCTGAACCCGGGCGACCGGCTCGTGCTCTACACCGACGGCCTCGTCGAAACCCGCCACCACCCCATCGACGAGCGCCTGGACACCCTGCTGCGCACCCTGGACGAACCGCTCAGGCCCCTGGACGAGACCTGCGAGTGGCTCCTGCACGCCCTGCGGCACCCCGACGACCACGACGACGTCGCCCTCCTCATCGCCCAGGCCACGCCGGTGTCCCCGGCGCCGGGATCAGCCGGCGGTGAGGACGCGCCAGTCGCGTGAGCCGATGTCGGCGGGGGTGCCGTCGAGGATCCGGGCCGTGCGTGTCGCGGGTTCGAGGGTGAGGGT
Organism: Streptomyces sp. NPDC000410; assembly: GCF_040300305.1. Classification (NCBI taxonomy): domain Bacteria; kingdom Bacillati; phylum Actinomycetota; class Actinomycetes; order Kitasatosporales; family Streptomycetaceae; genus Streptomyces; species Streptomyces sp. NPDC000410. The sequence continues at coordinate 17,495 of NZ_JBEPDM010000009.1, read as the reverse complement.
CGCGAGGCCGGCCCAGCGGCGGCCGAGCGGTTTGTCCAGGTCGGGCACGCAGGTCACCGGCGGCTCGCCCGCACCCGTCACGAGAAGGCCCGCGAGTTCGTCGGCCGTCGTCGGCGTCCGTCCGCCGGCGAGGCGATCGCGGACGAAGTCGTGGCGTTCGCCCGAGTCGGGCTGGTAGAGCCAGGACTTCTCACCGGCGGCGGGCACCGGTGTGAGGAAGTGATTGGTGCGCACGAGCGTGTCGTGCGTGGGCGGCACCGCGAAGACCCCGACCGGGCTCAGGTCGAGGAGGACGGCGTCGGTCTCGTCGAAGAGCGCGAAGGACCCGGAGGAGGCGAGCGGCGCGCCGCGGACGATCTCGACGGCCTCGGCGACGCTTCCCGACTCTTCGAGGACGATGGCCGCGAGCACGTGCACGGGGATGCCGCCGATGCCGTCGTCGACGTGACCGAGGATGTTGAAGTGCAGGGCCAGGCCCGCACTGTTGACACCCATCTTGCCGAGTATGCCGTTCTCGGTGAGGCCGACGACGTCGTGCCGGCCGCCGCGTGATTCCAGCGTGTGCCACATGCCGCTCAGCTCGACGTGCCAGTCCCACGTCTGGACGCCGAACGTGCGCGGCGGACCGCCGTCGCCGGGGACGCGGCGCACGATCGTGGTGCACTCCCCGGGTGGCACGGCGGCGCTGCGGGCCAGGATCTCCGTACGGGCGTTGAGGGCGGCGACGCGCCACTCCTCGACGCCGGCGCCATGGGCGATGCCCGAGATCTCGGCGTGGGCCGCGGGACGGAACCGCCCGATGGCGTCGAGGGCACGCTCGGCGTCCTCACGTACCCGGTCGGGGGTGATGCCGCCGAGCGCGAAGAGCCGGTCGTACACCTCCGCCGCGGCGGGGATGCCGTCACGGAGCCGCTCACCTCGGGCGGTGCCGCGGTCGTACGGGTCGGTGGCGGCGGCCGCGATGTGCGGGCGGTGCGCGGGGCGGGGGATGACGGTCGGGGTCACGGGTTTCCTTCGGTGCCGTTCGTGGGGAGCTGCGGCGCGGGGCGCTGGGAACCGGCCGCGGGAGTGTCAGGGGCGCGGGGAGCCGGGGCGCGGGACGGTCCCGAGGACGCGTGCGGACGCCCAGTAGACGGCGGCGGCGACGGCCATGCCGGACGGGATCGCCATGTCGACATCACCCGTGGCCGCGGCGATCGGGCCGGTCCAGAAGGTGGTCGTCACCCACATCAGGGAGGTGAGTCCACCGGTGACGAGCGCGAGGACGCCGGACCAGTGGACACCGCGGTGGTACCAGAAGGGCCCGCCGTGTTCCTGCTCGAGCAGGTCCGGCCCGTCGTAGCGGTTGCGCCGCATGACGAGGTCGGTCACGGCCACCGCCATGGCCGGTCCGGTCACGACGACCACGAGCTGGAGCATGGTGTTGACGCTCGTGAGGAAGTCCTGGACGAGGATCGCGTACAGCGTCATGGCGGTGCCGAGGACGCCGATGGTCAGGACCGCGGGGATACGGGCGAGCCGGACGCCGACCGACTGGATGGACAGGCCGGCGCTGTAGGCCGTCATGCCGTTGTTCGCCACGGTGTTGGCGACCACCGCGATGACGAAGACGGGGACGAACCACCCGGGCAGGATGCTCTCCAGCGCGGCTTGCGGGTCGCTCATGTCGAGGCTGGTGGCCGCGAGCGCGCCGACGGAGGTGAACACGACGCTCGGCAGGTACGCGCCCGCGGCCGTCCACCCGGCGACGGCGAGCGGGCCGCTGTCGCCGGGCAGGTACCGGGCCAGGTCGGGGCTGTTGTTGTAGGACAGCGGCGTGGAGGCGACGATGGTGAAGCCGATGCCCAGCGTGGCGGCGAGCGCGGTGCCCTGCAGAGGCTCCGCCGGGGCGTAGGACCAGTCGGCCTGGGCGAGCACGTATCCCGTCACGACGACGAACACGAGGGTCAGCAGGACGCTGAGCGCGGTGTAGAGGCGGACGATCGTCGCGTATCCGTAGATCGCGATCAAGAGGGTCGCCCCGGCGATGAGACAGATGACGGCCGCGTCGACGGCCGGGCCGGCCGGCAGTCCCATCCGTCCTGCCAGGCCGATGCCCGCGACCGAGGCGGCCGACCAGTTCAGGGCGAGGTAGGCCGAGGCGATGAGCCAGCCGGTCAGGATGAGCACGCCCTTGTTGCCCATGACCCCGTAGAACGCGCGCGAGACGACCGAGCCGCTCGTGCCGGCGACCGGGCCGCTCGCCGCGAGGATCCCCGTGAAGATCCACAGCAGGTTTCCGGCGATGATCACACCGACCGCCTGCGGGAGCGTGAGCCCCATGAGGATCAGGGTGGCGCCGACCGTGAAGCTCAGGTAGCTGACGTTCGGAGCCGCCCATACCGCGAAGAGCCGGCGCGGGTGCCCCGTCCGCTCGTCGGCGGGGACGAGGTCGATGCCCCGGGTTTCCGGATGCCCCGCCCGCTCGGGGCCCTGTCCGTCGAGAGCTCCTGCGCGGGTGGTGGTGGGGTGTGTCGTCATCGAAGCCTCTCGGGTGCGCCTCCGGCGCCGTTATTGGTCAGTCGGCCAACAGTGTATTGGTCACCGATCCAATAACCTTTGACCCATGACGTCAAGACCTCGGCCGATACGAACGCGAAAGCTGCCGGAACAGCGCCGTGCGGAGATCGTGGAGACCGCCGCGCACATCGCGCTGGAGGAGGGACTGGAGCTGATCACGCTGCGGCGCGTCGCCGAGGAGATGGGCGTCCGCCCCGGCCTCATCAGCCACTACTTCCCCGCGGCGGACAACCTCGTCAGCGAGGCGTTCACCCACGCCACGACCAGGGAACGCGACTCGCTCCTGCCGCCGCACGAGCAGGACCTGCCGCCCGTCGAGCGTCTCGCGCGCTTCCTCGTGGGGCTCGCGGACGGTGACTACCTGGACCTCAGCCGCCTGTGGCTGAACGCACGGCACCTCAGCAGGTTCAAGGACTCCTTGCGCCACGCGGTGCGCACGCAGGAATCGGAGACGCGGGCCGCTCTCGTGGCCCTCGTCGACAGAGGCGTCCGGGCCGGGGAGTTCACGACCGACGACGCGCTCAGGGCGACTCTGCACATCCTCATCGCCGTCGACGGCCTGGGGGCGTACGCCAACGACGACTCGCCGCCGCAGGACCCGGATCTCAGCGACGTGGCGATCGAGACGGCCGAGTCCCGGCTGGGTCTTGCCTCGGGCACGCTCCGCGCGCGGGCGGGTACGCGCGGGACTCCACCACCTCACGGGTCAGCCGGCTGAAGGCCCCGGCCGCGGGGCTCAGATGGGCGAGTTCCCGCCTGAGCAGCGTGACGGTACGGGGCGGAAGGGCGGGGTCGAGCGGCACCGGGCGCAGTCCCGGGTGGTCGTGGGTCACGGCGTCGGGGAGCACGGTGGCCAAGGACGTGCGCCGGACGATCTCGGTGAGCGCCTGGACCGAGTTCGCCTCCATCGCGATGCGGGGCGTGACACCGTGCTCGGCGAAGTAGGCGTCGATGTGACCGCGGGTGGCGAAGTCCTGGCTGAGCAGGACGAGCTGATGCTCGGTCACCTCGGCCACGGGCAGCACGTCCCGCTCCCGAACGGGCAGCACGTCCCGCTCCCGAACGGGCGGCATGTCCCTCTCCCGTACGGGCGGCGTGTCCCTCTCCTGTGCGGGCGGCGCGTCCCTCCCGGAGGCACCGTCGGGCCCGGTCCGGTCCGCACCCACGACGAGGCTGAGCCTCTCGTGGTACAGGGCCGTCGCCTCGATGCCCGGCTGATGCGGCCCCGCGAAGGCGATGCCGACGTCGATGTCGTCGGCGAGCAGGGCGGACTCCATGCGGCTTTGGGTCATCTCCCGGACGGAGAGGGTGATTCCGGGATGGCGGGCGTGGAGCTCGGCGGCGAGCGGGCCGACGAGGTAGGCCGTGAACGTGGGGGTGATCGCGAGCCTGAGGTGGCCGCGGGAGAGGTCCCGCACCTCGTGGAGGGCGCGTTCCGCGGCGGCCAGGTCGCGCAGGGCCCGTCGCGCGTACACGACGTACGTCTCGCCCGCGCCGGTGAGCCGGACCGTACGTCCGGTGCGGTCCAGCAACTGTGTGCCCAGCCTCTGCTCCAGCTGTCTGATCTGCTGGGAGAGGGTCGGCTGGGAGATGTGCAGCTCCTCCGCGGCGCGGGTGAAGCTGCCCTGATCGGCGACGGCGAGCAGGTAGCGCAGGTGACGCAGTTCCACGGACACCTTCCATCATAGGCAGCGTCGATGGAAGCACCCGGATACCGTGGCTGCGGCTATTGCGAGGGGTATGGGCGGGGGCGCATCCGCCCGAGCGGTCAGGGCCGCTCGTCCCGGCGTGCCTGCCGATGGAAGCTGCTGTGCATGTCGCGCATGCGATCGGCGAGCTCCGGAACCGGTCCCCGCACGTCGAGGCCGGGGACCACGTCGTCGACGGTCAGGCAGCGCACCGGTGACGGTGCCACACCCAGCTCGGTCAGCCACTGCGTCAACTGGGCGGCGGAGTGGGCGTAGACGATGGGACCGAGGCCCACCCAGCCGTGGGCGGCCGAGCACATCGGGCAGTGTTCCCCCGAGGTGTACACGGTGGAGGCCCTCCGCTGCCGCTCGGTGAGATGGACGACGGCCCAACGGGCGAGCGCGAACTCCGGATGCCGGGTGACGTCGCCGAGACTGTGCACCCGATTGCGCTCCTCCGCCAGGACCTGCCCGTCGGGGCCGACCAGGACGGAGCCGAACGGTTCGTCACCGGCGCGCAGCGCCTCCGCCGCCAGGTCCACGGCCCTTCGCAGGTGCCGGAGGTCCGTCTCGTCCGGTCGGGCGGGGGTCATGACTGCTCCTTCATGTAGGGATGGGCCCCGGGTGGCGGCGGCCTCGCGTCAGAAGGGCTTGGTCGGCAGGTACTTGCCGTCCAGGGTGATCACCGCGCGCTCGCCGCCCTCGGGGTCGGCGACCTTCTTCACGTCGAGCCTGAAGTTGATCGCGCTGATGATGCCGTCGCCGAACTGCTCGTGGACGAGGGCCTTGAGGGTGGTGCCGTAGACCTGGAGCATCTCGTAGAAGCGGTAGATGGTCGGGTCGGTGGGAATGCCGCCGGGGATGGAGCCGCGGGTCGGGATGGTCCGCAGCAGCATGACCGCGTCGTCGTCCAGGTCCAGCAGCTCCGCGACGGCCTTCGCCGACTGTTCGGGCAGAGCGTGCTGGCCGAGGACGGCGGCGGTCACGAACGCGGGCGACAGGCCGGCGGCGTCGGCGATCCGCTGCCACGTGAGGTCCTTGCGGGTCTTGGCCTCGACGGCGGAGACGGCCAGGGCCTGACGGGCGGCGGGGTCGAACTGGGCGTGCGTCATGGCGACTTTCCTTCTGTCTGTGGGAATTGCCCGGGAACGGAACGGTCCCCATCGGGACCGTGGTGCGTGCGGGCGTGGTGGCCGCGGTCGTGCGTGCGGGACGGGCCGGCGCGGTCCGGGACGGTCAGGACACGGCCAGGGCGTCGTCGATGGTCTCGACGGTGCCCGCCCCGATGTCGAAGACCCAGCCGTGCAGAGCGATCACGCCCTCGGCCAGGGCGCGGGTCACCGAGGGGTGGGTGGCCAGGTTCTGCAACTGCGCGGCCACGTTCGCCCGGACCAGGGTGGTGACCCTGTCGGCGCCCGATCCGGCGGGGGCGGCGGCAGCGCGGGCGCGGGACGCGTCCGCGTGGCGGAGCCAGTCCGCGATGACGGGTGCGGCGCCGAGGTCGTGCCCTTCGGCGAGGACGGTCATCGCCCCGCAGGCGGTGTGCCCGCACACGACGATGTCGCGCACCCCCAGCACGGCCACGGCGTACTCGATGCTCGCGGCCACGCCGTCCGATCCGGGGCCGTAGGCGGGGACGAGATTGCCCGCGGTCCGGATCACGAACAGCTCACCCGGGTCGCTCTGGGTGATCAGCTCCGGCACGACTCTGGCGTCGGAGCAGCCGATGAACAGCGTCCCGGGACGGTGATCGGTCGCGAGACGCGAGAACAGCCTCGCCCTGGCCGGATAGACGTCCTCGCGGAACCGCGTGTAGCCGTCCTGCAGCTTGTGCACGATCACTCCCTTCGTGGTGGGTGCCTGCCTTGTGGGCCGACGTCATTCACCATGCACGACCAGGTGCTATAGCGTCCAAGAAGTGCTGTCGATGCATCGCATTGACAGTGTCTATAGCTCCGGACGGGGCGGCTGAGGGCGTGCGCGACGGGGTGTCGCGGAGGGCCGCCGCAGGGCAGGAGCACGCAGGGGCACCTACAGCACGGCGATTCCCAGGGGCCGTTCACCGACCGGGAGGCGCGTCACGTCGCCCGTCGCGATGTCGACGACGCTGAGGCCGTTCCAGTAGCCGTCGCGGGTGAAGCCGCCGGAGACGTAGGCGGTGCGGCCGTCGGCCGACACGGCGACGTCCTCGTGGGGCCCGTCGAGAGGGATGACGCGCTCGTCGCCGTCGGGGGCGCGGACGGTGAGGGACGGACCGGCGTCCTCGGACGGGTCGATCGGTCCGGTGCCGACCACGTACAGAGTGCCGTCACCGGTCACCGTGGCGCCGTGCTGGTGGGTGTTGGCGGTCATGGTTTCGATGCGCACCCGGCCGGTCTCCGGGTCGACCACCGCGAGGCGTTCGCCCTCGAAGGGGAGCAGGAGGGCGCCGTCGGAGGGGCGCACGGCGGTGTAGTGCGGCTTGAGCCAGGAGCCGAGGCCCCCCTCGGTGCCGTACGGGGCCACTTCGATGCGGCGGGTGCCCCAGTCGCCGGTGCCGACGACGGTGACGTCGAAGGAATCGTGGTTCGTGGCGTAGACATGGCGGCCGTCGCGAGAGACGTCGACGTCGAAGGGCCGCCGTCCCACCGGGACGCTCCTGACCACACGATCCCGCCGGGTGTCGATCACCTCCAGCGTGCCGTTGCCGCCGGGGACGTTCACGCCGACGTAGACGAACCGCCCGTCGGGGGAGAGCGCGATGCCCATCCCGCCGCCCCGGTACTCGCCGGTGGTCACCGGCCCGGTGTCGGTCGCGTACGGGATCAGGGCGGTGCGCTCACGGCTCCTGGTGTCCACCACGGCGACGCCTTCCGCCGTCGCCACCCACGCCCTCCCGTCGGCGCCGAGCGCGATCCCGTACGGGGCCGTGCCCACCTCCACCGACGCCGGGCCGGCCGCCTCGCCACGCCGTGACGGATCGACGAAGGTCACGGTGTCGGCCCCGAAGTCGCTGGCCACCAGGGTGCCTTCGACGGTGCGCGCCGGACCGCCGGAGGCGCCCGGCGCGCTCGGGCGTGCTCCGGAGGCCGGGGCGGAGGCGGAGGTGGAGGGCGCGGCGGCGCGGGGGGACGCGGCGGGGTCGCCGCCGCCCGGTGCGCATCCGGTCAGCACCGCCGCCGCCGCGGCCAGCGCCGCGAGCGCGGCGGCCGGTACGGCCCGGTGGGCCTGCGGGATTGATTTCCTGCTCACGGCAAACCTCCACAGAGGGGGAAGGGGAATCGGTCGGTGGCGCGCCGGGCGAGGACGTCCGTACGCCGTCGGCGCCCGAGCCACCCACCCGGCCGACCGCAGGGCGGGCAGCTCATCGATGGGTCGCGCCGTCGGCCACGCCGCGGCCGGGAGGCGCGCGGGCGGGCGCCGACCGGTGCCGGGTGACGGAGCGCTTCGCGCGCCGCGTCCAGCCTCCGCCCGGGGGCCCGCCATGACCATCACCACACAGGCTGGTCCCGACGAGCGGGGCGGGTGACAAGAGGGTCGTCCGATCGGTCGATCCACTCCCCGCGCCCGGGTGCTGACCGGCCGGCGTCACTCGCCGGGCGGCGAAGAATCTGACACTGCATCAGAAAATCTCTTCCCTCGGCCGTCCCGCTGCGGCATCCTGCCGCCCATGGAGACGGAGCTGAGCAAGAAACTGGGCGTCGAGCACGCCATCTTCGGCTTCACGCCGTTCCCGGCGGTCGCCGCCGCCATCACGCGGGCCGGCGGATTCGGCGTGCTCGGCGCGGTCCGCTACACCGCCCCGGACGACCTCGCCCGCGATCTCGACTGGATGCAGGAGCACACCGGCGGCAAACCGTACGGCCTCGACGTCGTCATGCCCGCCAAGAAGGCCGAAGCCGCGGACGGGCACACCCTGACCGAGGCCGACGTCGAGGCGATGATCCCCGAAGGACACCGCCGTTTCGTCGAGGAGACCCTCGCCAAGCACGGCGTGCCCGCGCTGCCAGAGGGCGAGGCCTCCGGCTGGCGCATCACCGGCTGGATGGAGCAGGTCGCCCGCAGCCAGCTCGACGTCGCCTTCGACTACCCGATCAAGCTCCTCGCCAACGCGCTCGGCTCCCCGCCCGCCGACGTCGTCCAGCGCGCCCACGACCACGGCGTCCTCGTCGCCGCCCTCGCCGGCAGCGCCAAGCACGCCCGCCGCCACGCCGACGCGGGCATCGACATCGTCGTCGCCCAGGGCTACGAGGCCGGCGGTCACACCGGCGAGATCGCCTCCATGGTGCTCACCCCCGAGGTCGTCGAAGCCGTCAGCCCCCTTCCCGTACTCGCCGCCGGCGGGATCGGCAGCGGCGAACAGATCGCCGCCGGGCTCGCCCTCGGCGCCCAGGGCGTCTGGCTCGGCTCCCTCTGGCTCACCACCACCGAGGCCGACCTCCACTCCCGGGCGCTGACGGCCAGACTCCTCGCGGCCGGCTCCGGCGACACCGTCCGCTCCCGCGCCCTGTCCGGCAAACCCGCCCGCCAGCTGCGCACCGAATGGACCGACGCCTGGGACGACCCGAACGGCCCCGGCGCCCTGCCCATGCCGTTGCAGGGCCTGCTCGTCGCCGAGGCCGTGTCCCGGATCCAGAAGTACGAGATCGAACCGCTGCTCGGCACGCCCGTCGGCCAGATCGTCGGCCGGATGAATGCCGAGCGCAGCGTCCAGCAGGTCGTCGACGACCTCACGCGCGGCTTCGAACGAGCCATGGACCGTCTGAACCGTATCGCCGGAAGGAGCGGGTCATGAGTGCGCAGGTGAACGGATTCTGGGCCCAGGCGGCCGCCACCCCCGACCACACCGTCCTGATCGCGCCCGACGGCGAGGAGTGGACCGCCGGGCGGCTCCACGCCGACGTCAACCGGCTCGTCCACGGCCTGCGCGCGGCCGGACTCGAACGGGGTGACGCGTTCGCCGTCGTCCTCCCCAACGGCGTCGAGTTCTTCACCGCCTATCTCGCCGCCAGCCAGGCCGGGTTCTATCTCGTCCCCGTCAACCACCACCTCGTCGGCCCCGAGATCGCCTGGATCGTCGCCGACTCCGGGGCCAAGGTCCTCATCGCCCACGAACGGTTCGCGGCCGCCGCCACCGCCGCGGCCGACGAGGCGGAGCTCCCCGCGACCCACCGGCACGCGGTCGGCGAGATCCCGGGCTTCCGTCCGTACGCCGAACTCCTCGACGGACAGCCGGATTCGGCGCCCGACGGCCGCACCCTCGGCTGGGTGATGAACTACACCTCCGGCACCACCGGCCGCCCGCGCGGCATCCGCCGCCCCCTCACCGGCAGACTCCCCGAGGAGAGCCACCTCGGCGGCTTCCTCGGCATCTTCGGCATCAGGCCCTTCGAGGACAACGTCCATCTCGTCTGCTCGCCGCTCTACCACACCGCCGTCCTGCAGTTCGCGGGCGCGTCCCTGCACATCGGCCACCGGCTGGTGCTCATGGATAAGTGGACGCCCGAGGAGATGCTGCGGCTGATCGACACCTACGCCTGCACGCACACGCACATGGTTCCGACGCAGTTCCACCGGCTGCTCTCGCTCCCCGACGACGTACGGGCGCGGTACGACGTCACCTCGATGCGACACGCCATCCACGGCGCCGCGCCCTGCCCCGACCACGTCAAACGGGCGATGATCGACTGGTGGGGCACCTGCGTCGAGGAGTACTACGCGGCGAGCGAGGGCGGCGGCGCCTTCGCCACCGCCGAGGACTGGCTGAAGAAGCCCGGTACGGTCGGCAAGGCCTGGCCCATCAGCGAACTCGCCGTCTTCGACGACGACGGCAACCGGCTGCCGCCCGGCGAACTCGGCACCGTCTACATGAAGATGTCGACCGGCGGCTTCAGCTACCACAAGGACGAGACCAAGACCCGCAAGAACCGTATCGGCGACTTCTTCACCGTCGGTGACCTCGGCGTCCTCGACGAGGACGGCTATCTGTTCCTCCGCGACCGCAAGATCGACATGATCATCTCGGGTGGCGTCAACATCTACCCCGCCGAGATCGAGGCGGCCCTCCTCACCCACCCCGCCGTCGCCGACGCCGCGGCCTTCGGCATCCCGCACGCCGACTGGGGCGAGGAGGTCAAGGCCGTCATCGAACCGGCCGAGGGCCGGGAGCCGGGCCCGGCGCTCGCCGCCGAACTCCTCGCCCACTGTGAAGAGCGCCTCGCCGGCTACAAACGCCCCAAGAGCGTCGACTTCATCGCCACCATGCCCCGCGACCCCAACGGCAAGCTCTACAAGCGCCGTCTGCGCGACCCCTACTGGGAGGGCCGCGAACGCGCCGTGTGACGGCAGCGGCCTCCCGACCTGCGGGAGGCCGGACGTACCGCCGCGCGTACGCGCTGCGCCGACCGCCGTGAGCCCGTGCGACCCCATCGGCGCAGCACCCCGCGCGGCCCGCGCCGCCGCCTGGCAGCGTGACCCGCATGAAGACCGGCACGACAGCGCTGACCGCGCAGTGGACCACCTGGGTGCCGGTCGTCGCGGCCGTCGCCCTCGCGCTGGGCTGGGGACGTGAGCTGTCCGCCTTCTCCGTGGCCCTCGTGGGCGTGTGCCTGATCGGCGCCGTACTGGCCGCCGTCCACCACGCGGAGGTCGTCGCGCACCGGGCGGGCGAACCCTTCGGCTCCCTGGTCCTCGCCGTCGCGGTCACCGTCATCGAGGTCGGCCTGATCGTCACGCTGATGGCGGGCGGCGGAAGCAAGGCGTCCAGCTACGCCCGGGACACGGTGTTCGCCGCCGTCATGATCACCTGCAACGGGATCGTCGGCCTGTCCGTCCTCGTCAGCGCCCTGCGCAGCCGCGTCGCCGTCTTCCACGCCGAGGGCTCGGGCGGCGCACTGGCCACCGTCTGCACCCTCGCCACCATGACCCTCGTACTGCCCACCTTCACCACCGGCGCCCCGGGCCCCGAGTTCACCGGTGCCCAGCTCGCCTTCGCCGCGGTCTCCTCCCTCGTGCTGTACGGGGTCTTCGTCGCCGTCCAGACCGTGCGGCACCGCGACTACTTCCTGCCCGTGACACGCGACGGCGCCCCGTCCGACCCCGAGGAACACGCCGAGCTGCCCACCGTGCGCGAGGCCTGCTGGAGCCTCGGCCTGCTCGTCGTGGCGCTCGTCGCCGTCGTCGGCGACGCCAAGCTGGTCTCACCGTCCATCGAGGGGGGCGTGGAGTCGGCCGGGCTGCCCCAGGCCGTCGTCGGTGTGCTGATCGCCCTCATGGTGCTGGCCCCCGAGACCCTCGCGGCCGTCCGTGCCGCGCGCCGCGACCGTATGCAGACCAGCCTCAACCTGGCCTACGGCTCCGCGATGGCGAGCATCGGGCTCACCATCCCGGCCATCGCCCTCGCCTCGGTCTGGCTGTCCGGTCCGCTCGTCCTCGGGCTCGGCGCCACCCATATGGTGCTGCTCACGCTCACCGCCGTGGTCAGCGCGCTGACCGTGGTGCCGGGCCGCGCGACCCTCCTCCAGGGCAGCGTCCATTTGGTGATCTTCGCCGCGTTCGTCTTCCTCTCGTTCAGCCCGTGAAGGCCCGGCGGTGCATCACTCCGCCCACCCTCACGGTTTGTCCGGCGTGTCCGGCCTACTCGTGGGAGAGATCTCCCACGACGCGCCGGCCGCCGCCCGATCCCAGTCGGCGCAGGAACCCGAGGACCCCCGCGGAGCCGGTGCCCCAGCCACCGTTCGGCCTCGTCCGCGCGGCGCCGGGGGACACGGGTCCGGCGAGCGTGCCGCCCGTACGTGCCAGGACCAGCAGGGCGATGTCCCGCGCCCGCTGCTCGTACTCCGGCTCCTGGAGGTGACGTCCCGCGTCGAGGAGGAACTCCCCGACCCCGGCGAGGCCGCAGCACTGCGACACCGCCGTCATCCGCGGGGCGATCTCCAGCACCGCCCGTGCGACCTCCGCGACCAGCGGGATCAGATCCTCCCGGTCCGTCTCCCGGACCGCCCGGGTGAGCGCCGTACCGATCCCGGCCAGCCCCTGGCACCAGGAGGCGGCCACGGGGCCGACCCCCGCGGTGCGGACGTGGCGGACGAACTCCGCCGTACGGTCCGCGAGGACGCTGTACGCGGCGTCGAGCAGGGAGAGGTCGACGCCGAAGCTCGCCGCAGGGTCCCCGAGCGCCCGCCGGGCGGCCAGATACGCGGTGAGCGCGTGCGCCCGGCCCGCCAGACCGTACGCGAAGCCGATGGCGTGCCCGTTCCCTGACTGCCGTGCCCCGGCGGGCGGCCCGGCGCGCAGGGCCTCGACGCCCTGCTCCAGCCGGAGTCCCGGGATCTGCGCCGCGGCGTGCGTGAGGAAGGAGGCATCTCCCGTGTGCCGCCCCATGGCGAGGCTCCCCAGCAGAATCCCGGCGCTGCCACGGCTGAGGTCGTCGCGCCCTTCCCGTTCGTCGACGAGCGCGGTCCACAGGGTCCGGGCCCTGTCGGTCAGTTCCGGTTCGCCGAGCAGATCACCCGCCGCCGCGGCGAACACACAGGCGCCCGTGCCCCCGTGGAACAGACCGCCGGTGAGCTCGCGCGTATCGGCGAAGTCCAGGGTCCAGCGCGCCAGCCGCCCCACCAGCGGCGCGACGCGCGGATCGTCCGCGCGGTGCTGGAGCAGCTCCAGGCCCGTGCCCGCGCTGCCGTCGTAGCAGCTGATGGGGGAGGAGCGCGGCCCGGGAGGCACTTCGCCCGGCCGCATCAGGGCCTCCGCGTACCCGACCACCGCGTCCAGGGTGACCGCCCGCACCCGGACCAGGTCGCGCCCGGCGAAGGGCGAGGCGACGCTCTCGGGGTTCTCGCGCGTGGGCGCGGCTGTCCATGTCATGGCCATGTGGTCAACTCTGTTCCCGAGAGCACCAGTTGACGGGCATGCAGAGATCAACAGCAGGCAAAGCAAGTCATCCGATGAGTCAAGCGGTGATGGCGGATGCTTGACCCGGCCGGTGCCGCCGCTCAGGATCCAGCCATGGAAGCCTTGGAGCGACTTCTCAGCAGCACCGTCGACGGCGTTCTGCGACGCAGCGCGCAGCGCACCCCCGACCGTACCGCCGTCCGCTACGCGGACCGTTCCTGGACCTACGCCGAACTGGACCGGGCCGTCACCACCGCGGCCGCCGTGCTGACCGGCCACGGCCTGCGTGAGTTCGACCGCGTCGCCACCTACGGGCACAACTCCGACGCCTATCTGATCGCCTTCCTGGCCTGCTCCCGCGCCGGACTCGTGCACGTCCCGGTCAACCACAACCTGACCGGGGAGGACCTCGCGTACATCCTGAGCCAGTCGGGCAGTTCACTCGTGCTCGCCGATCCGGACCTGGCCGGCCGCGTCCCCGAAGGCTTCGCCGTACGCGCCCTGCGCGACACCGGGGGCTCGCTGCTGACCGCCCTCGCCGACCCTCAGGAGTACGACCCCGACCGCGATGCCCGCGAACTCGTCCAGCTGCTCTACACCTCCGGAACCACCGCCCTGCCGAAGGGCGCGATGATGACCCACCGCGCGCTCGTCCACGAGTACGTCTCCGCCGTCACGGCCCTGGATCTCGACGAGAACGACAAGCCCGTCCACTCGCTGCCGCTCTACCACTCCGCGCAGATGCATGTGTTCCTGCTGCCGTACCTCGCCGTCGGGGCGGAGAACACCATCCTCGACGCCCCCGACGCCGAGCAGATCTTCGACCTGGTCGAGGCGGGGCGCGCCGACAGTCTCTTCGCACCGCCCACCGTCTGGATCGCCCTGTCCCGGCATCCCGGCTTCGCCACCCGTGATCTGAGCGCGCTGCGAAAGGCGTACTACGGTGCGTCGATCATGCCCGTCCCCGTACTGGAGCGGTTGCGTGAACGGCTGCCGGGACTCGCCTTCTACAACTGCTTCGGCCAGAGCGAGATCGGGCCGCTCGCCACCGTCCTGCGCCCCGACGAGCACGAAGGGCGGATGGACTCCTGCGGCCGGCCCGTCCGGTTCGTCGAGGCGATGGTCGTCGACGAGGACGGTGACGAGGTCCCCGACGGCACGCCGGGGGAGATCGTCTACCGCTCCCCGCAGCTGTGCGACGGCTACTGGGACAAGCACGAGGAGACCAAGGCGGCCTTCCGGCGCGGCTGGTTCCGCTCGGGCGACCTCGCGGTGCGTGACAGCGAGGGGTACTACACGATCGTCGACCGGGTGAAGGACGTCATCAACTCCGGGGGAGTGCTGGTGGCTTCCCGGCAGGTCGAGGACGCGCTCTACACCCACCCGGCCGTCGCCGAGGCGGCGGTGGTCGGCCTGCCCGACGACCGCTGGATCGAGGCGGTCACCGCCGTCGTCGTACCGCGCGGCGAGGTCACGGAGGACGAGATCCTGGCCCACGCGCGCGAGAAGCTCGCCCACTTCAAGGCCCCGAAGCGGGTGCTGTTCGTGGACGCGCTGCCCCGCAACGCCAGCGGCAAGATCCTCAAGCGCGAGCTGCGGGACCGGTTCGCGTAGCGAAGACCTGCGCCGGGGCCTCGTGGGCACCGCTCTCCTCGGCGGCCCCGGCCCCACCTTCGGCACGAAGGAGGACCTGTACCGGGCGGTCGTGGAGCAGCTCACCGCGGAGCTGATCGCCCGCTTCGTCCTCGCCGGCTTCGACGGGCTGACGATGCAGCGCCTCCACGCGCCGGACGAGCCCGCCGAGAGCGCCGGCCGCCAGGCCTTGGTCTCCGCGACCGTCGCCCTGGCCGGAGGACGTCCGGAGCTCGCGGCCGTACCGGCGGACCGACGGCACGGCAGCCGCGGCCCCCGGCGCTGAACCGATCTCCCGTGGACGGCGCGGCGCTACTGCCGGCGCAGGTCCACGATCCGCTTGATCTTGCCCACCGACCGCTCCAGCGTCTCCGGATCCACCACCTCGACCCCCACCGACACCCCGATCCCGTCCTTCACCGCCGCCGCGATCTCCGCCGCCGCCGCGGCCCGCCGCTCCGGCGTCGCCCCGTCGCGTGCCTCGGCCCGCACTGTGAGCGCGTCCATCCGGCCCTCGCGGGTCAGCCGCAGCTGGAAGTGCGGGGCGACACCCGGCGTACGCAGCACGATCTCCTCGATCTGCGTCGGGAAGAGGTTCACCCCGCGCAGGATGATCATGTCGTCGCTGCGCCCGGTGACCTTCTCCATCCGCCGGAAGACCCGTGCCGTCCCCGGCAGCAGCCGCGTCAGATCCCGCGTCCGGTACCGGATCACCGGCATCGCCTCCTTCGTGAGCGAGGTGAAGACGAGCTCGCCCTCCTCCCCGTCCGGCAGCACCTCACCCGTGAACGGGTCGACGACCTCCGGGTAGAAGTGGTCCTCCCAGATGTGGAGCCCGTCCTTGGTCTCCACGCACTCCTGCGCCACCCCCGGACCGATCACCTCCGACAGCCCGTAGATGTCGACCGCGTCGATCGCGAACCGCTCCTCGATCTCCCGCCGCATCTCCTCGGTCCACGGCTCGGCGCCGAATATCCCCACCTGGAGCGAGGTCGAGCGCGGATCGACTCCCTGCCGCTCGAACTCGTCCAGCAGCGTCAGCATGTACGACGGCGTCACCATGATGATCTCGGGCCGGAAGTCCTGGATCAGCTGCACCTGGCGCGCGGTCATTCCGCCGGACGCGGGAATGACCGTGCAGCCCAGCCGCTCCGCCCCGTAGTGCGCCCCGAGCCCGCCCGTGAACAGGCCGTACCCGTACGCCACATGGATCTTGTGCCCGGGGCGTCCGCCCGCCGCGCGGATCGACCGGGCCACCACGTCGGCCCAGGTCCGCAGGTCCCGGTCGGTGTAGCCGACCACCGTGGGCCGCCCCGTCGTCCCGCTGGACGCGTGGATGCGCCGTACCCGCGACTGCTCCACGGCGAACATCCCGAACGGGTAGTGATCGCGCAGATCCGCCTTCGTCGTGAACGGGAAACGGGCCAGATCGGCCAGCGAGCGGCAGTCCTCGGGGCGCAGTCCCGCCTTGTCGAACGACTCCCGGTAGAAGGCGACGTTCTCGTAGGCGTGGCGCAGGGTCGCCCGCAGCCGCTCCAGCTGCAGGGCCCGGAGCTCCTCGCGGCTCAGGCGCTCCCCGGCATCCAGCAGGTCCGTCATAGGATTCCAGCCCCCAGCTCAGCTGCACAAGTCGGACGACCGATCATTCGGTCGAGCTGTTCGGGATCAGTAATCCAGCCACCCGGCCGGGCGTCAAGGGCTCCGACAGGCCCGGCTCGCACCCCACACCACGACCTACCCGTTGGCGCGAACACGGACGCCCAGGGAGGATGGATCACGTCATGCCGATGTTCAGCGCGTACGACGGGACCCAGCTCGCCTACCACCTCGAAGGGGACGGCGAGCCGCTGATCTGTCTGCCCGGCGGGCCGATGCGTGCCTCCGCCTACCTGGGCGACCTCGGCGGGCTGACCACCCACCGCAGGCTCGTCCGGCTCGATCTGCGCGGCACCGGGGACTCCGCGATGCCGGACGACCCGGCCACGTACCGCTGCGACCGGCTCGTCGGCGACGTCGAGGCGCTGCGCGCGCACCTGGGGCTCGACCGCGCCGACCTCCTCGGGCACTCGGCCGGCGGCAGTCTCGCCGTGCTGTACGCGGCGGCGTACCCCGCACGAGTGCGCTCGCTCACCCTCGTCACCCCCAGCACCCGTGCCCTCGGCATCCAGCCCACCGAACAGGACTGGCGCGCCGCCGCCGCCCTGCGTGAGGGCGAGCCCTGGTACGAGGCCGGCCGGGCCGCGTGGGAGCAGTTCCTCGCCGGTCACGACCTCGACGATCTCTGGCCGGACATCGTGCCGTTCATGTACGGCCGCTGGGACGCCACGGCCAGGGCCCACGCCGCGGACGAGGCCCACCAGGCCAACCCGCAGGCCAAGGGCGTCTACTACGCGAACGGCGCCCTCGACCCCGCGGCCACGGTGAAGGCCCTCGCCGCACTGGACGCGCCCGTGCTCGTGCTCGTGGGCGAGTACGACGGCGGCCCCACACCGGCCCACGCCACCGAGGCCGCCGCGCTGTTCCCGCACGCCGAAGTGGCCGTACAGGCGGGCGCCGCGCACTATCCGTGGCTCGACGACCCCGGCGCCTTCACCCGGACGGTCGCCGCGTTCCTCGACCGCGGCGCCGGCAGTCACCAGGCAGACGCCCGCTAGGCCGTGTCTGACAAATCCCGCCTGGCGCGCGACGCCCGGCACGTGCTCCCCCGTAGCCCTTCGGGCACGGGAGGTGCCCCCACGCTGCGTT
>NZ_JBEPDM010000008.1:0-229648 GCF_040300305.1 Streptomyces sp. NPDC000410 | reverse complement strand
GTACCGCTTCGTGTACTTGCTTCCCACCTGGTGCTACTTCCTCTGGAACCTCAAGATCCCAGTCTCCAGGTGCCCACGATCAAGGGGAAGCTTCAGGCCCTCTTCGAGGCCACTGCAGAACGAACCACGACTGATTCCGAACACTCCTGCCCGAACTGCTGGGCGCGAGCCAGCCTCGTCTTGTCAACAGAGCTCTCAGGCCCGGGCATACTCAAAGGCTCGGCTCGCGCCCACGAAGGCCAGCACCCGCCGGCCTTTGCTTCCCATTAGGCGTACTCCTCCCGCGGCAACCGCGCCTACCTGCGCCAACGGAACATCAAGGCGGTCATCCCGGAGAAGGACCAGGCCGCCAACCGGAGGAAGAAGGGCCGCAGGGGTGGCCGGCCCGTCAGCCACGACGCCGACCTCTACAAGGAGAGCGGAACACCGTCGAGCGCCTGATCAACAAGCTGAAGGCCTGGCGCGGCATAGCCACCCGATACGACAAGACCCCCGAAAGCCACCTCGCCGGCCTCCAGCTCCGCGCCTCGATCATCTGGATCAAAGACCTCACACGGACCAGCCGATGATCACGACTCAGTATGCGCCTTGGACGGCGGGGCGGGGCTGCGTCAACCCTCGCTGGTCAGACGGGCCATCATCTCGTCCATCGCGGAAGTGACGTAGTCCCACAACGCGTCCGTGCTGTGGACGTCCGGGTCTCCGGTGATGTGGGCGCTGAGGATCACGGGCCCCTTACGAGCCATGACCTCGGTGACGTGCCAATTCGTTGCGTCACCGTCATCGGATCGGCGTGTGTCCTTGTCTGTTGCCGACCAGGCAAGCACTTCGTCCGCACCGCTGGTCTCGATGCTCACGGAACGAATGTCGCCGTAACGCTGAGCGTCGCTGTACTCCCAGCTCTTGCAGCGCTCAAGGGCGTCCCGCATTCCGTCCATCTGAGAAAGCGCCGTGGACTCGTGATCGTGCGCCATGACGGTCGAGTTCGCCTGGGCGGTGTCGACATCGCGATCATCGGGACTGACGACGTGGACAATGCGCGCGAGGCCCAGCAGGTTGGGCTGCTCATAGCCCGGGTCCCGGTGCCAGCGGCAGTCCTTGTCGGGTCGGCCCACGGCCACCTCGGTGACTTCGTAGTCGTCCGCGCGCTCAAACCCCTTGCCCCACTGCTCGGGCTGAAGAGCCGTCCGCCGCGCGGCCTCTTGCGCCTCCCCTCGAGTCTGCGGCGGCGTCCAGGCGTCACCGCTACCGCACGCCGTGACGACCAACAGCGTCAGCGAGGCACCCAGTTGGGTGGCGCGTCGAATGTGTGGGGTCACCTTTTCGCCTTTCGAACGTTGATCGCCCACATGCTTGCACGAACGCTCCTCCCCCCATCCGAAGGCCGCTCCAGGGGAGCCCCAAGCGGGCTCGTAGCGATTCCCGAACTCATCGACGTCGATCATGCAGTGCGGCCCGGAAGCGATCACGACTCAATACGCGCCCTAGTCGCTCAAGCCCGACAGGTCCAGCTTCTTCAGCCGTTCCGGGTCCGCCAGGATGTCCATGCGGACGATCCTGTCGCGCGCGACGGTGTAGGCGACGAGCGAGAAGACCTTGCCCTGGGGCGCGGTGACCGCGCCCACGGCGCCGTTGACGAGCACGAGACGCGAATCCGGTACGAGGCGCTGGTACATGATCGCCTGGCTGCCGACCGCCTCGGCGCCCCGGATCAGCTTCGACGCGCCGACGGCCAGGACGCCGCCGTCGACGCGGAGGACGACGTCCGGGTCGAGGAGCGAGACCAGCGCCTCGAAGTCGCCCCCGCGCGCGGCGGCGGTGAAGGCCTCCACGACCTTCCGCTGCCGGAGCAGATCGGGCTCGGGATCCGGAGTGGCGTCCTGTACCCGCCGCCGCGCGCGGCTGGCGAGCTGGCGGGTGGCCGCCGGGGTGCGGTCCACGATGGGCGCGATCTCGTCGAAGGGCACGGCGAACATGTCGTGCAGGACGAAGGCCAGCCGCTCGGCGGGCTGGAGCGTGTCCAGCACGATGAGCATCGCCAGCCCGACCGAGTCGGTGACGAGCGCCTCGTGCTCCGGGTCGGTGCCGTCGATGGCGCTCACGACCGGGTCGGGGAGGTAGAAGTCGAGCGGGTCCTCACGCCGGGACGTACGCGAGCGCAGCATGTCCAGGCATACGCGCCCCACGACCGTCGTGAGCCAGCCTCCGAGGTTCTCGACCTCGCTCACATCCGAGCGGCCGAGCCGGAACCACGCGTCCTGTACGGCGTCCTCGGCCTCGCTCAGGGAGCCGAGCATCCGGTACGCCACGGCTCTCAGGTGTCCCCGGTGCGCCTCGAAGCGCTCGGCGAGAAATTCGATGTCGTTCATGGGCCACACCCTCCCGGTCCGAGCCGTCGGTGAAGTGACGAACTGATCGGGAGAGAGAAAAATCATGGAACGGTACGGGGCGCGGCGGCGCCCCGCACGGTCGGGTCACTCCGCCCAGGAGAGGAACGTCGTCCAGGCGGCCGGGTCCACGGCGAAGGTGGGCCCGTCGGTGACCTTGGAGTCACGGATGTGGATGGTGTGGGGGCAGGCGGCGACCTCGACGCACTCGCCGCCGCTGTCGCTGCTGTACGAAGACTTGCGCCAGTCGAAGGCGACTTCGACGCACTCGCCGCCGCTGGAGCTGCTGTAGCTGGACTTGAACCACCGCAGAGTGTTGGTCATTGATGCTCTCCTGCCAACCGTTCGATGAGGCCCAGCGATTCGCGAGGATCCAGGGCCTGTGCCCGGATCCTCGCATACCGCTGGGCGTACGTACTCACCTTTCCGGGGTCCTTGATCAGCAGGCTCTCGTCCTGGGGCTCCAGGTAGACCAGGTGGTCGTGATCCGGGGTCTCGATCAGGGTCATTCCGCCCCGGTCGCCCGCGTGCTCACCGCTGAGACCGCAGTCCAGCGGCAGCACCTGGACCGTGACGTTGCGCCGCCTCGCGCACTCCGCGAGGTGCAGCAACTGCCGCCGCATGATCTCCTTGCTGCCGATCTCCCGCCGCAGCACGGACTCCTCCAGCACCAGTTCGATCGTCGCCACCGGCACCCGGTCGAACAGCGCCTTACGCGCCATCCGCGCCTCGACCAGCTGGTCCACCCGCTGCTCGGGCAGCGGCGGATAACCGCCTCCGATCAGCGCCCGCGCGTACTCCTCCGTCTGGAAGAGACCGTGGATGACGAGCACCGCGTACAGCCGCAGCACCAGCGCCTTCTGCTCCAGCGCCGCGTAGTTCTTGAACTGCGGCGGGTACTTCTCCAGCCGCATCGGCTCCCGCGCGTCCTCGAAGATCTCCAGCCCGTCCCCGAGCACCCGCTCCAGCTCGACCAGCATCTGGTCGCTCGCCGGCTGCGCCAACGTCTCCATGGCGCTCACCGCCGCCGCCGTGAAGCCGAGTTCCGTGCCGAGCCGCTCCTGTGTCCACCCCTTCCGGATACGCAACCTGCGCGCGAGATTCGCCACCATCCTCGCCGTCGGACCCGCCGTTTCCTTGTTTTCGGCTTTCGCCATTTCGCGTCTCTCCATTCGACTCAACCGGACTCAACCGGTCTCAACTGATCGTCGCCGAATTCGACTCGGATCAAGGACGTTATTGCAGGTCAACTGACCTGCGACGCCCTGTCGTTGTCATGGAAAACGCTAACCGGAAGCGGCCACAGTGAAGTTGTGAATACGCAAAGTCGCGAGGCGAACCTCGCCTGGATCCCCGAATCCGGATTCCAGCTCCGAAAGGCCGGTGTGCAATTCGACGCCGTACGCATCGACGGCGACGACGGCCGCCGCCTCGCCGACTTCCTCCACCGCATGACCGGCGGCGACCCCGGCCCCATCGTCACCGAGGCCAACGGAGCCCGCGCCGTCTACTTCCTGCTCCCCCCGGGCACCACCGCCCACCGGTCCTGGCCACGAGGCGTGACCCGGCTGAACTCGGCGTCCGGCTGCTTCGGTTACGTACCCGTACCGGCGCTGCGGGGGCCGACCTGGCCCCTGGCCTGGTGGTCACCGCCCGCCGCCGACGACCGCCACTTCGTGCACCCGCTACTGCTGCGCGCGGCGGCGATCGAACTCCTGGATTAGCCGGTCACATGCGGGTGAGGTGCCGGTCGAGGAACGCTCGCAGCTGGTCCGCATCGCCCGGCCCGGTCACGCCCCGCTTCGGCAGGGCCATCATGCCGACGCCCGCCTTGTCCCGGCTGAGCAGGACGAAGACGCCATCCGTCTCGGCGTAGCGGCCCCAGCCCTGCCACTCGTACCGGGCGGAACTGCTCTCGTTGGTGATACGGATGCCCGTGTCGTCGACGGACACCCGGAACTCGCCCTGCTGCTCGGCGTGCTTCGCCACGGCCCGGGCCTGCAGCCACGGGGTCCCCCAGAGCGTGAGCGGGAGGACGATCATCGCCACCCACACCGCGTGCGGCATCTCGCCGAGACCCCGGCCGGTCACCAGCATCAGCAGCATGAGGAGGCCGAAGATCACGTAGCAGAAGATGCCCAGTACCCAGGCGAAGCGCCAGCCCAGGGACCGCTTCAACCTCGCCCGGAGAGCTTGGTTCACATCGTCCAGGGTCGGGCGGTAGACCAGTTCCACCGCCTGTTCCACCGCCTGTCCGTGCCCGACTTCCCCGCTGCTCGTTCCCTCGGCCACGGCCCCTCCCTCGTACGGCAATCCGGGGATCCTAACCGGCCGACGGCTGCCGTAGCGGGGCGGTCAGATCTTCTCGAAGACCATCCGGAGCGACGTGGAGCGTCCCTCGCGCATGAACTTCAGCGCCGCGCGCTCTTCCCTGATGATGTCGTCGACCGCTTCCGCGCCGATCAGTTCCGCGCCCCGCGCACGGTTCGCCTCCGCCCGCTCCACCCAGCTCTCCAGGGTCGCGATGCCGTCCGCCCGGTCGTTGCGCACGTCCATGACCCTGAACAGACCCCGGCTCGCCTGGGTCAGTTCGCCGAGCGTCGGCACGAAGCACTCGGGGAACACCTTGCGCGACGCGTGCAGGCCCTCCCGGATGTTCTTGATGCCGTCGGAGAGGTCCTTGAGGCCGGGGCGGCGCCCACTCCGCCCGTTCTGACCGTTCTCGCCGTTCGTCGGCATCACCATGGCCGCGAACCACCCGTGCGTATTCCAGGCGTTGGTCTGCACGGACATCCGCCCGCCCGCCCGGAGCCAGGCGTGGCTGCTCCGGAAGAACTCGCGGTAGCGGGCGACGCGCTTGGACCGCCACACCGTGTTGCCCGCGAAGTGTTCGATCGCCTCGATGGCGATGATGGCGTCGTACGGCGCATCGGGCTTGTGGTCGTACCAATTCTCGACCCGGGTTTCGCAATGCGGCCAATTCTGCTCGCGAATCCACGCCGCGTTTCCGGGGCTCATGGTGATGCCGACGACGTGCTTGACGTCGTGGGTCTCCACCAACCGCCGCATGAGGCTGCCCCAGCCGCAGCCGACATCGAGCACACGTTCCGCGCCCACGGCGTTCGCGGCCCGTGCGTGGTGGTCGAGTTTGCGCAGCTGGGCCGATTCGAGCGTGTCGCCCGGCTCCCACATCGCGAGGGAGTACACGCGCTCGGGCCCCAGGGTGAGCTGGTAGAAGTCGCCCAGGAAGTCGTAGTGATGGCGGATCGCCTCAGGGGACGTGCCCTTGTAGGTGGAGGTCTTCCTGGGTCCGAACAACACGCTCACCCACCCGTCGGTATGGATCGTTTTGCTCAGGTTAGGTGCCGATGTCCGGGTCGGCGAGGCGAGAGCCGTCGGCCGGGTGGAGGCCCGGGTGCGTGCCGGATGCCTGCCGGGTGCGTGTCCCGGACGTGTCCCGGACAGAGCGAGGGGTGCCGAGCCGCACGCTCCGCTCCTACCGTCCATCGCCATGGACACCACAAGGAGAGCGTTACTGACGGGCCTGGCGGCGGCCCCCTTCGCCGCAGCGGCCGGCGGGCTGCTGGTGCCGTCCACGGCGGCCGCCGCGCCCCAGGGGCTCAGGCCGCGCGATCCGCTGTTCGCGCCGCGCCCGACCTCGGCCCCGCCGTCCCCCTCGCCGCCGTGGCCGGGGCGGCGAACCGGACCGCGGAACGGGTCTCCCGATGGCCGACGCCGACCGGCCACCCCGGCAGCAGGGTCCGCCCCGACAAGGAACCGGAGCGGCTCCACCCCGGATACGCGTTCAAGTGGGACTTCGACGACTTCAGGGACAAGCGGTGGCGGCCGCAGGGCATCACCCAGGACTACGACGGCGACGGACGCAGCCCCGCGAAGACCCTGCTGGTGTCCTGGTACGCCCGTCCCGGTGCGCGCAGGCAGGGAGCCAGGCTCACCGTCGTCAACTGGTCCGCGTCCGGGGCGATCACGTACCGCCACGCGCTGCTGGTCGAACCGTTCTCGGAGCGGGACGAGCAGGGAGAGGTGCGGGACGACTTCGGAGCGACGGACATCCACGCCGGTGGCATCGCCCGGTACGGCAACGACCTGTACATCGCCGACAGCGGCAAGCGGGGCATCAGGGTCTTCGACCTGCAGAAGTTCTTCAAGGTCGCCAGGGGGAGCGGCATCGGCCGGCAGCCGGACGGGAAGACGTTCCACGCCTTCGGATACGAGTACGTCCTGCCGCAGAGCTTCGGCTACGACTGGGTGGGCAGCGCCCCGACCCTCACCGTCTCCCAGGTCTCCGTGGACCGGACGACGGAGAGCGGCCCCGGTCTGCTCGTCAGCGAGTTCGACAGGGACGGCAGGCCCCGGCTGGTCCGCTGGCCCTTCGAGGACGGCAAGCTGCGGCCGCAGGCGGAGTGGGCCGCCGCGGTGCCGGGGGGAACAAGCACGCAGGGCGCGGTCAAGGTCCGCTCCACGTACTACCTGACCACCAGCCGCGGATCCACGACGCGCGGGGAACTGCGCCGCTGGAAGGAGAGCTGGGTCGATGGACCGAAGCGCAGGTCCGGCCTGAACATCGGCTGCGAGGACCTGAGTTACGACGGCTCCGGCGCCGGTGCGCTGTGGACGCTGGGTGAGTACGCGAACGACGTACGGCCGGACAACCCGGGGCCGGACGACCCGAGGGCGCCCTTCAGCCGGTACGTGTACGCCGTCAAGCTGTAGCGGCCGGAACCCCCGCCAACAGCCGACCGGTGCGAAAATTGTCGGCATGGGCGGCCAGGGCCTCGTCACCCTCTTCCTCTGCGGTGACGTCATGCCGGGCCGGGGTGTCGACCAGATCCTCCCGCACCCCGGCGATCCGGCGCTGCGGGAGGGCTACATCCGGGACGCACGCGACTACGTCTCGCTCGCGGAGTCCGTCAACGGGGAGATCCCCCGGCCCGTGGACTACGCCTGGCCGTGGGGGGCCGCTCTGGACGTACTGAACGCCCTGCGGCCCGACGCGCGCGTCATCGACCTGGAGAGCAGCGTCACGACGAGCGACGCCTTCGCGCCGGGCAAGGCCGTGACGTACCGGATGCACCCCGACAACCTGCCCTTCCTGGCCGCCGCCCGGCCCGATGTCTGCGCGCTGGCGAACAACCACGTGCTCGACTTCGGGCGCGGCGGCCTGGAGGAGACCGTGGATCTGCTGCGCGGGGCGGGGCTCGGCCCGGCGGGGGCGGGGCGGGACGCGGCGGAGGCGCGGCGGCCGGTCGCGATCGAGCTCGCGGGCGGGGGGCGCGTACTGGTGCTGTCGTGCGGGATGGCGTCCGCCGGGATCCCCTCGCGGTGGGCGGCGACGCAGGACCGGCCGGGCGTGGACTTCGTACCCGACCTGTCGGCCCGTAGCGCCGACGATCTCGTACGGCGGCTGCGGCAGGTGCGGCGGGAGGGCGACCTGTCCGTCGTCTCGATCCACTGGGGATCGAACTGGGGCTACGCCGTCTCGCAGAGCCAGACCGCCTTCGCGCGCCGGCTCATCGACGGGGGAGTGGACATCGTCCACGGCCACTCCTCCCACCACCCGCGCCCCGTCCAGGTCTACCGGGGAAAGCTGATCCTGTACGGCTGCGGCGACCTCATCGACGACTACGAGGGCATCTCGGGCTACGAGCGCTACCGCGACGACCTGCGGCTGATGTACTTCCCGTCGCTGGACCCGGCCACGGGCGAGCTGGCGGCCCTGCGGATCGCGCCGATGCGTGCGCGGCGGATGCGGCTGGAGCACGCGTCGGCGGCGGACGCGGGGTGGCTGTGCGAGGTGCTGAGCAGGGCGGGGCGGGCGTTCGGGACGCAGGTGGAGCCGGAGCTGAGCGGGGACGGGTATCTGACGCTGCGGTGGTCGCGGGCGGCGTCGGGCGTTTAGGGCTCGCTGCTCCGGGACGCCCGTCCCGGAGCAGCGAGGGGGACCCTACGGTCCCGGATCCCGGTCGGGGTTCGGGTCAGGGATGTTTCGGGGTGGGCCCGGAGGCTGTGGTGTGTTCCGAGAGCCGAGCATGAGTGCGTGAAGATTTCGAGCCTCCGTTCCTTCAGCGACTTCCTCGCCCCTGCCGTGTGGATCGTCGTCGCTCTGGCGGTGGCTGCGGCCTTGTGGGTCCCCGCGGATACGGATCCTGGCCTCAGCCCCTTCTCCTTGACCATCAGCGACTTCGCCGCCCTGGACCGTGGAGGCCCGATCGAGACGATGATGGCCTTGCTGGGGGTGGCCTCGTTGGCCTTGCTCGTGGTGGGGCACATACGTCTTCCCTCCCTGCGCGGCCTGCCGTCCGTCCTGCTGGCGGTGTGGGCCGTGGGGGTCGTCGTTGCCGCTGTGGTCCCGACCGACCCGCTCGTCACGGAGTTGAGCACGCCGGCCCATGTGCATCGCTACGCCTCCATCGCCGCGTTCGTCGCGCTGCCGGCCGTCGGACTCCTTCTGGCCCGGCGGCTCGACGCCGATCACCACGCCAGGCGGACGGCCCGATCGCTGCGTGCACTGTCGTGGGCAGCGCTGGCCGGTGCCGTGGTGATGGCCTACTCGGCGGGCCCGGGCGACCGGGAACTGATCGGCTTGGTGGAACGCCTGCTGCTCGGCTGTGAGGTGGTCCTGCTGGGTCTCCTCGGCCGATACGTGCAGCGACGCGGGCCGGCCTTCCGCCGTGGCCCCGACCTGTCCAGGTGAACACGAAGGCTCTTGACGGCTCGCCGGTCGGCCGGTTCTGGCTGGAGGCACTCGGCCGGAGTGCCTCCAGCCCCGGCGTGACCTCCTGCGTCGGACCCGTCGGCGGCAGGAAGTCGTGAAGGGATGTCCGCTAGGAGGCCTCCAGCGCGTCCATCGCCGCGCTGAGCCGTTCCAGGACCCGTACGGTCTCGGCGAAGCCCTCGTCGCCCAGCTCGGCCGCGAGCCGGGTGGCCAGGTCCGCGTGGCCGGGGTCGATCTTCGCGACGGCCGCGCGGCCCTCCTCGGTGGGGCGCAGGAGCTTGGCGCGGCGGTGGGCCGGGTTCGGGACGTACTCGGCGAGGCCCTTGTCGGCCAGCAGGTCCGCGATCCGCTGCACGCTCTGCCGGGTGATGCCCATCTGGCGGGCGATCCCGGCCACGGGCAGCGGCTCGCGGAGGACGGCCCCGAGGACCTGCCACCAGGCGGCCGTCAGGCCTGCCGGGCGGGCGAGGTCCTCGGAGACGGCGAGGAACTGTCCGTTGAGCCGGAAGATGCCGAGGGCGGTGGCGGCGAGCATGTCCTGCCGGGCCCGCGTCGCGCCGCGGGTCACGACTCCAGCTCCTCGTACGCGGTCGGGTCGGAGTCGTGGAAGAGGCGGTACCAGGCGTCGAGCTTCTTCCCCTCGAACGAGCCCAGCTTGCCCAGCACCTCGCGGGCGAAGGCGACCGGCTCGGTCGGGCCGGCGGTGATCAGGTCCCCGTCGGTGACGGCGTCGGCCTCGACGTACTGCTCGCCGCCCTTGTAGCCGGTGGCCGCGAGATAGAACGACACCGCGCTGGTGTGCTTACGGTCGTCCAGCAGCCCCTCCCGCGCCAGCCCGGCGGTCGCCCCGCAGATCGCCGCGACGGGCACGCCGGCGTCGAGGAACTCGCGGGCCTTGCGGGCGAAGGGCGCGAGGTCGTCGCCGCTGTCCCAGAGGTCGGCGCCGGTGAGGATGAGCAGCTCGCTGTCCTCGGGCTTCAGGTCGTCGAGGGCGAGCTCGGGCTGGACGCGCAGGCCGCCGATGGTGGTGACGGCGGTGGTGGCGTCCGGGCCGACGGTCCGCACGGTGTGGCCCGTCCGGGCGAGCCAGGCGGTGGCGTGACCGGTCTCCCAGTCGGCGAAGGTGTCGTACACGGCGAGATGAACGGTCATGGTGGGCCTCCGTCGGCTCCGGATCCGTTGATGACAGTAATCTGTCATGTCGACAGCCTACTGTCAATGGCTCTCGGGCAACGGCCGGATGCCGCAGGGGAGTTGTCGGAGCTTCCGACCATCCCGTCGCCAGGGAGATGGACGATGTGGGGCGGCGACGGGTGGCGGACGGCGAGCGATGATGTGGCCCATGCCAAATGATCATTCTTTGCGGCCGCGCAGAGCCCGGCCCATGCTGATGGGCCTCCTGTGCGCGCTGGTTCTGTCCGTGGTCGCCGCGGCGGCGGTCGCCGTCGTGCCGTCCGGACCCGCGGCCGACGCCGACCCTGCGGCCGCCCGGCCCTCGTCCACCCCGTTCAAGGTCGGCACCGAGGGGTACACCTGCTTCCGGATCCCCGCGCTCGTCACGACGCGCTCGGGAACGCTCCTGGCGTTCGCCGAGGGGCGCAAGGGCGGGTGCGACGACGCGGGGCACAACGACATCGTCATGAAGCGCTCGCTCGACGGCGGGGCGACGTGGCAAGGGCTGATCGTCGTGGTCGGCAAGGACGACGAGCTCGCCAACGGGAATCCCGTACCGGTCGTCGACGGGGTGACGGGCCGCGTGTCCCTGATGTACGCCACCGGCACCTGGGAGGACGGGCGCGGTCCCCGGACCCTGCACGTGGTGCACAGCGTCGACGACGGCCGGAACTGGCGGCCCGGCGCGTCCCTGGACCACCTCAAGGGCAAGAACTGGACCTGGGTGTCCGTCGGCCCCGGCCGCGGTATCCAGCTGACCCGCGGTCCCCAGCACGGCCGCCTCGTGATCACCGGCGACCACGACGACAACGCGGGCACGGACGACGGGAACCCGAAGACGACCGTGGACCGGAAGGACGACAAGGCCGGAGGGCAGCTCTACCTCAGCGATGACGGAGGGCTGACCTGGAGGATGGGAGCGGTGTACGAGGTCCCGAACCCCGCCCCCGAGCCCGGAGTCAAGCCCGTGCCGTTCCCGGGGGAGATGGCGGTGGCGGAGCTGACCGACGGCTCCCTGTACGTCAACGCCCGCTCCAAGCACAACTGCGGATCCAACGAGCGGCGGCTGTCGGCGAGGAGCACGGAGGGCGGCGAGAAGTTCGCCACGCCGTTCACCCCCGTACCGCTGCTGGACGCCCCTCCGGTCTACGGATCACTGCTGCGGCTGCCGCCCAAGGACCTGGGCGGGACCAGCGACCAGATCCTCTTCTCGGCGCCGTCCCGCCTGGGCGGGTCGGTCACCGACCGCCAGGCCCTGGCCATCCGCTCCGCCGTCGACGGCGAACTCGCCAAGGCCGGCACCGCGGCCGAGAAGTGGCCCGGGACCGGCACGATGGTCTCCACGGGGCGTACCGGCTACTCCGACATGACCCTGCTCTCCGACGGCGCCGTCGGGCTGGTCTACGAGACGGCCACCAACACGTCCCACGGCAACATCCACTTCACCTCCTACAAGGTGTCCGAGATCAACGCGGCGGCCTCACAGGTGCGCGTACGCCAGCCGCGCACCACCGACGCGGCCGTCGACGACGACGACAAGGGCGACCAGCGCTTCCACCGCGACGACGCGGCGGTGCACGGCGACCCGGTCCCGGCCGACCGCTCGGGCGGCAACGCCCTGGCCTTCGACGGCAAGGACGACTACCTGCGCCTGTCCTCCTGCTCCCCGGACCTCGACCTCGGGCAGGGCGACTTCACCGTGACGGCCTGGTTCCGGTACAAGGCCGTGAGCGGCGGCCACCCCCTGGTGTGGGGTTACGGCGCCGGCGACGGTGCACAGCAGTTCTTCATCAAGGCCGAGCCGACCTCGGCCAAGACCGGCGCGATCCGCGGGGTCATCAACACCGGCAAGGCCTACGCCGAGGTCAGGATCGAGAAGCCGTTCAACGACGGGTTCTGGCACCACGTGCAGTTCAAGCGGGAGGGCGGACAGCTGCACCTGTCGGTCGACGACACCAAGGCTGCTCCCGCGCCCGCCGCGGCCGGTGACATCAGCCCCAAGGGACCCTTCGAGATCCACGTGGGGGCACGGCCCGACCACGTGGACTTCTTCAACGGGGCACTGGACGAGATCCGGATCTACGACAAGGCCCTGGACGCGGACGAGGCCGCCGGCGTACGGAATGGATCCGTCGAGATCGCCGAAGCCAACGAACGGCTCCGCCTCGGCCTGACCGCCGTCTGGTAAACAGCCGGCCCACTCGCGCACCCGGCACGCGCCCCGCCGGGACCTCCCCGATCTTCGGAGGTTCCGGCGGGGCGGCCGGCCGCGACCGGGCTCCCGGCCGCGGCGGGCTCCGCAGGGCCTCCGTGGGGCTCGGCGGAGGCCTTGGTGAAGGCCTCCGTGGGGCCTTGCGACGGGCTCCCGGGGGCTGCGGGGGCCGGACGGCCCGACATCTTGCCCACCAAAGTGGCCGAGGCCATACAAGGTGGCCATGTCGGCCCCCACCTGCGGCTCTTTACCCTGTTCGTCATGACCCCTCATGTCGAACCCGATCCGCAGACCGGCGCGGCAGTCAAGGCCGCCGACCGTGCGCACGTCTTCCACTCATGGTCCGCCCAGGCCCTGATCGACCCGCTCGCCGTGGCCGGCGCCGAGGGTTCGTACTTCTGGGACTACGAGGGCAACCGCTACCTCGACTTCACCAGCGGCCTCGTCTACACCAACATCGGCTACCAGCACCCGAGGGTCGTCGCCGCGATCCAGGAGCAGGCCGCGAAGATGACGACCTTCGCGCCCGCCTTCGCCATCGACGTACGCTCCGAGGCCGCACGCCTCATAGCCGAGCGCACCCCCGGTGACCTCGACAAGATCTTCTTCACCAACGGTGGAGCCGAGGCCGTCGAGAACGCCGTCCGCATGGCCCGGCTGCACACGGGCCGTACGAAGCTGCTCTCCGCCTACCGCTCGTACCACGGCGCCACCTCCACCGCGATCAACCTGACCGGCGACCCGCGCCGCTGGGCCTCCGACACGGCCTCCGCCGGCGTCGTCCACTTCTGGGCGCCGTTCCTGTACCGCTCGCCCTTCTACGCCACCACGGAGGCGGAGGAGTGCGAGCGGGCCCTCCAGCACCTGGAGGACACGATCGCCTTCGAGGGCCCGGCGTCCATCGCCGCGATCATCCTGGAGTCCGTCCCGGGCACCGCCGGCATCATGATCCCGCCGCCCGGCTATCTCGCGGGCGTCCGCGAGATCTGCGACCGCTACGGGATCGTCTTCATCCTGGACGAGGTCATGGCCGGCTTCGGGCGTACGGGCAAGTGGTTCGCGGCCGAGCACTTCGACGTCGTACCGGACCTGCTGACCTTCGCCAAGGGCGTCAACTCGGGCTACGTGCCCCTCGGCGGCGTCGCGATCTCCGCCGAGATCGCCGCGACCTTCGACAAGCGGCCGTACCCGGGCGGGCTCACCTACTCCGGCCACCCGCTGGCCTGCGCCGCCGCCGTCGCCACCATCCAGGTGATGGAGGACGAGAAGGTCGTCGAGCACGCCGCCCACATCGGCGAGAACGTCCTCGGCCCCGGCCTGCGCGACCTCGCCGAGCGCCACCCGTCGGTCGGCGAGGTGCGCGGCCTGGGCGTCTTCTGGGCCCTCGACCTCGTACGGAACCGCGAGACGCGTGAGCCGCTCGTCCCGTACAACGCGGCGGGCGAGGCGAACGCCCCGATGGCGGCCTTCGGCGCGGCCTGCAAGAAGAACGGCCTCTGGCCCTTCATCAACATGAACCGCACGCACGCCGTCCCGGCCTGCAACATCACCGAGGCGGAGACCAAGGAGGGCCTGTCGGCCCTGGACGCGGCCCTGACGGTGGCGGACGAGCACGTGGCGTAAATGTCCGGGGGCTCCGCGATTCAGCCCCGCCGGCGTTTGAGGCGCGGGGGTTCGGGGGCGGAGCCCCCGTAACGGGGTCTGGGGCAGCGCCCCAGTTGTGGGAAGGGGCGGGGCGGGGAGAGCGAGCCCGCCGCAGGCGCCCCCCTCCCCACCCGCCGCAGGCCCCCGCACGCACCGTGACGTAACGCTCCTGCAACCCCGCCCCCCACCTGGCTTAAGGTGTCCGGAACCGGACGGAGAGGGCGGACACCATGCCCGCGAGCGGAGCTGTCACCCGCAACACCCTGCGGCAGCAGATCGCCGACGCGCTGCGTGACGAGGTGCTCGCGGGGCGTCTCCAGCCCGGCGAGGAGTTCACGGTCAAGGAGATCGCCGCGACGTACGGCGTCTCCGCGACGCCCGTCAGGGAAGCGCTCGTGGACCTCACCGGGCAGGGCCTGCTCGACTCCCACCAGCACCGCGGCTTCCAGGTGCACCGGTTCTCCATCGATGACTTCCGGGGCATGGTCGAGGCCCGCTCCCTCATCGTGGACGGCATCTTCCGCAAGGACGGCCCCCCGCGCGCCAACGCCGCACACGGCCCGGCCCTCGTCTCGATCCGCCGCCGCGCCGAGGAGGCCGCACGGGCCGCCCGCTCCGGTGACCTGAACGTGCTCATCGGGTACGACCTCCGCTTCTGGCGGGAGCTCGGCGCCCAGGTGGCGAACCGTTACGTCGCCGACTTCCTGCACCGGCTCCGCGTCCAGGCCTGGGTCTTCGCGGTACCGCACCTGCGAGGCGAGAGCGACATGCACGTGTGGCTGTGGAGCGGCCACGAGGAGCTCGTCGACGCGGTCACCCTCGGGGACTGCGAGGCGGTGCTCGCGGTGATCATGTCGTACAACGACCTCGCCCTGAGGTGGGCGGACAGCCTGGAGCGGCGTACGTCCTGACTGTGCGGGTAAGCCCGGTAGCACTACGCTGTCCCGACCATCGCACGAATCCGTACGCCCGCGTAGCGCACCGCATCGCACCGCATTGCCCCGATGGAGAGCGAGCTCGTCTTGGCCTGTGACCTCTGGCTGGTCCCCCTCGTCGATGTGCTGTGCCACAGCCCCGACAACCCCTTCGCCGAAGAGATCGCGACGTACGACAAGGCCCTCACCGATGCCGGCCTGCCCACCATTCCCGTCTTCGCCTACATGCCGGGCCTCTCCGGCGACGTCGCTCCCGTCGCCGGGTTCGACTACGACGCCCTGCACTTCCTGCGCCGGGCGTATCTGCTCCAGCTGTGCGGCCTGCCCGTGACACCGGTCGACGAACTGGGCGGCGACTACGAACAGCTCCTGGAGATGTTCGAGCCGACGGCCCAGCAGTCCCACCTGGTCTGGCACTACGACCACGCGGGCGCCTACGTCCCCGTGGACTTCCCGGCCCCCCTCTCGAACGACGAACTCCTCGCCGGTGGCGGCCCCCTGGGCTCCGCACAGGGCCTCCTGCGCGAACTCGAACTCGTCGCCCCCGCCCTCGGCATCGACCCCGCCAACCCCCCGGCCGCCCCCGCCCCGCCGGAACGCCCCACCTCGCTCGAGGAACCGGCGGGCCCGATCCCCTACGACGACAACCCCTTCGCGCGTGAACGCCACGTCTGGCTGGGCCTGCACGCGGCGGCGACGCGCAGCCTCGGTCAGGGCTCGATGATCATCTTCAGCTGATTCGGCTGATTCAGCTGACTCCTGCGCTGTACGCCTCGGCCCCACCCGCACACGGCGGGTGGGGCCGACTCCGTTCCAAGGGCCGTCGCCCGGTTGCTCCGCGTGGCGGCATTGCCCGTTAGCGCGTCACCGGACCCGGCTAGGTCTGACTTCAGGCAGGCACATCCGTGCTTGACCGCCGGCGCCCCGGGTCCCGGGCTCCCTGATGTCTGGAGTGTTCATGAGTTTCGTTGCGAGAGCGGGTGGTGCCGCGGTGGCACTGGCCGTGGGCCTGGCTGTCGTCCCGGCCGCTGCCGCCCATGCCGTACGGGCCGCTGTCCCCATCGACTGCACGGTCGCGGCCCTCAGGCAGGCGATCAACGATGCCAACAACGGGGGCGGCGGCACGATCGACCTGGCCCCGAAGTGCACGTACACCCTCACCGACGCCAACACCGTCGGCGGACCCAACGGCCTTCCCGAGATCACCACCGCCATCACCCTCAATGGTGACAAGAAGACCGTCATCGAACGCTCCAGCGCAGCCGGCACCCCTGCGTTCCGCTTCTTCGAGGTCCTCGGCCCGAACGGCGACCTCACCCTCAATCGCCTCACGCTCCGCAACGGCAGCGCCGGCAACGGTGGCGCCATCCTCGTTCAGGGCGGGGCCGAGCTCGCCGTCAACGCCTCTCACCTGACCGACAACCACGCCGGCGGCGACGGCGGCGCCATCAACGGGCGACCCGGTGGCAGCACCGTCACCGTCACGTCGAGCAGCGTGAAGAAGAACTCTGCCGGTAACGGTGGCGGCGGCATCGTCGCGTTCGGAAGTCTCTCCCTCTCGCGCACCGAGGTGAGCGAGAACACGGCCAGAATCGCAGGCGGTGTCGGCGTCCAAAACGCCACCGCCACCTTGAGCCACAGCGAGGTGAAGGGGAACACCGCCACCGGCGCCGCCACCGGCACGTCCGGCGGCGGCGGCGTGGCCCTTGTCAGCGCGACTGCCACCCTCAACTCCACCAGTGTGACCAAGAACAAGGCGACCGGCTCAGGAGCCGACGGCGGCGGCATCCGTGATGTCGGCGGCTCAACCCTCAATCTTCGCTCCAGCCGGGTCAGCGGGAACACCGCGACCGATCAGGGTGGCGGCATCTTCAGTCAGAACGTGCTGAATGTCCGGAGCAGCACGATCGAGGACAACACCGCCGTCAACCAGGGCGGCGGCGTCTGGAACTCCGGCACTGCCCGGTTCGATGTGACTGTCCTCAAGGGGAACAAGACCACCGCCGCGGGTTCCCTGGGCGGCGGCCTGTTCAACGGCGCCGGTACTGCGGCTCTGCACAGTTCCAAGGTGATCAAGAACAGTGCCGTGGCCGACGGCGGCGGTGTCTACGAGACCCCCGGCACCACGGTCACCGCCAACCAGACCGACTTCGAGCGCAACCGTCCCAACAACTGCGCGCCCAACGGCGCCGTGGCCGGCTGCGTCGGCTGACGCGGTCGACCGGCGTGGGCTCATACGGCCGCCGGGGTCGCGTGTGCCGCTACCGCGGCTCCGGCGGTCGCTGTCTCGGCATGTTCGGCCGGGTCGGCGGGGGCAGGGGGAAGCGGCCTGAAGGGTGGCCCGGGTCCTGGCGAGGGGCGGTGAGAGGCGCGGACTGCATCATCAGCGGCGCCGGGCCGGAGCGGAATTCGACCATCCAGTCGGTCGTTTCGGCACGGACGAGCTCCGTGACGTCCTCGGAGAAGCGGCGTAGTACGGACAGACAGCGCTCGGCGGCCTCGCTCGCCGTGCCCTCGGTCGGGCCGAGCACCTCCCGCACGCTCTCCGACGCCCAGTCGAACTGGAGTGCCTGGAGGCGGCGCTGGACCGCCTGGGCCGTGGCGACGCCTCTTATCCAGCCGGAGGTCAGCCCGAAGTACCGGTCGCAGGCGAGGCAGGCCGCGCCCAGGAGCAGTGACAGGTAGCCCCAGCCGGCGGCGCCCGCCAGGACGTCCGTCAGATCCAGCAGCGGCAGCGCGGCGCCCGCGATCACGCCCGCCGCCGTGCCGAGGCGCAGCGCCCGCGCCCAGCGGCGTTTGCGCGCGCGGTCCGAGAGATACCAGTCCGCGGTGCGCAGCGCGTCCGCCTCGACCCAGCGGTACAGCTCGTCGAGGCGCTCCGCCGGCTCGCCCCAGTCGCCGAGCGGGAAGGGGCGTCCGGTGAGATCGCCGTGCCGGTGCCCACGCCCGTTCCCGCGCCCGTTGACGTTCCCGCGCCCGTTGCCGGTGCTGTGGTCGTGGTCGCGTTCCTCCCGGGCCGACCCCCCAGGCTGCATCTCCGGCTGGCTCACCGGGGCACTCCTCTGCGCTCTGCGTGGCTGCTCTACGTGACTGCTGTGTGTGACTACGTACGTAAACGTGCTAACCCTGCGTGACGTGCGATGCATGCGTGGGTACTGATGCGCAGGGTCTTCCTACCGCCGAATGGTGGGCCGTGGGGGCGAAATCCCGGTATTTCCGCCTGCACGGGGTTCTTGGTCGGGTAAGGGGAGGGCCCTCGATCTCACTCGAAAGAGTTGCTGGCGACTGGGCGGGGCGAGCCGCCCCATGACCACGTAGGCTCGGTTTACCGAACAATCGTCGTCGAAATGCCAGGAGTGACCGTGATTCCCGGTGGTGGTCAGCCCAATATGCAGCAGTTGCTCCAGCAGGCCCAGAAGATGCAGCAGGACCTCGCCCGCGCCCAGGAGGAGCTCGCGGCCACCGAGGTCGAGGGCCAGGCGGGTGGCGGCCTCGTGAAGGCGACCGTCACCGGCTCCGGCGAGCTGCGCGGCCTCGTCATCGACCCCAAGGCCGTCGACCCCGAGTCTGCGTCTTCCTTGCAGGAGCTTGGCGAGACCCTCGCCGATCTCGTCGTCGCCGCGGTCCAGGCCGCGAACGAGAACGCGCAGCAGTTGCAGCAGCAGAAGCTCGGCCCGCTCACCCAGGGGCTGGGCGGCGGGGGCGGTATCCCGGGACTGCCCTTCTGACCCCTCCCCTTCCGGGCCTCTTCCGGGTCTTTTCCGGGGCGGCTCTTCTGGAGCGGCTCTTCTGCGGCGTACGCGCAGCCACTACCGTAACCATCGAAGTAATCCCAGAGAGGCGTTCCGTTGTACGAAGGCGTGGTTCAGGACCTCATCGACGAACTGGGCAGGCTGCCCGGCGTCGGTCCCAAGAGCGCGCAGCGGATCGCCTTCCACATCCTCCAGGCCGAGCCGACCGACGTCCGCCGCCTCGCCCACGCCCTCCTCGAGGTCAAGGACAAGGTCCGGTTCTGCGCGGTGTGCGGCAACGTCGCGCAGCAGGAGCAGTGCAACATCTGCCGGGACGCGCGCCGCGACCCGGCGGTCATCTGCGTGGTCGAGGAGCCCAAGGACGTCGTGGCGATCGAGCGGACGCGTGAATTCCGCGGCCGTTACCACGTCCTGGGCGGCGCGATCAGCCCGATCGAGGGCGTCGGCCCGGACGACCTGCGGATCCGTGAACTGCTCGCGCGGCTCGCGGACGGCGCGGTCACCGAGCTGATCCTGGCGACCGACCCCAACCTGGAGGGCGAGGCCACCGCCACGTACCTGGCGCGCATGATCAAGCCCATGGGGCTGAAGGTGACGCGCCTCGCCAGCGGACTTCCCGTTGGCGGCGATCTGGAATACGCCGACGAGGTCACGCTCGGGCGTGCCTTCGAGGGGAGACGACTTCTCGATGTCTGACGCAACGAGCCACTACTCCGCCCCCCTGGACCCCGACGACTTCGCGGTTCAGATCGCCGACTCGATCGAGAGCTTCATCGTCGCCACCACGGAAGTGGCCAGGGGCGACGAGCCCGACAGCGCGGTGCCCTTCCTCCTCCTGGAGGTCTCGCAGCTGCTGCTCGCCGGCGGCCGGCTGGGCGCGCACGAGGACATCGTCCCGGACGAGCGGTACGAGACGGACACCGGTCCGGACCTGGAGGTCGACGAACTGCGCGAGCGGTTCGCGGTGCTCCTGGACCCGGTGGACGTGTTCTCCGAGGTCTTCGACCCGTACGAGCCCCGCAGGGCGCCCGTCGCCTGCCGGATCTCCGACAACCTCGCGGACATCGTCACCGACCTCGGCCACGGCCTGGCCCACTACCGCGCGGGGCGCACCACCGAGGCGCTGTGGTGGTGGCAGTTCTCGTACTTCTCCAACTGGGGTCCGACCGCCTCGGCCACCCTGCGCGCCCTCCAGTCCCTCGTCTCGCACGTCCGCCTCGACCAGCCGCTCCAGGAGCTGGACGGGCTGGACACGGACGAGGACCTCGCCGAGGACGACCTCGCGGAGGAGGCGGGCCGGGTCATGGCGGAGGAGATCGCGGGACCGCTGGGGCTGCGGAAGGCGCGTACGCCCGCTCAGTGACGCCGCCGGGGCGTCGTGGATGTCGGGGACGTCGTGCCGGGCGTGGACGCCCGCCGCGTCGTGGTCGTCGTAGCGGAAGCCCCTCCGTGGCGGAAGTGAGACCTCCGTGTGTCCCTGGCACTCCCGCCGCGCTGCTGGCTTGACGGGCCTTCGACCCTACGGGCCTGCGTGAGCGGACCACGTGAGACGGCGTACGCGCTTAGCTGCCACGGCCCTGGTGCTGACGGCCGCGCTGCTGGCGGGCTGCGGCCCGACGGACGACGACGCGGCTCCGGCGGCCTCGTCGCCGGAACCGTCCCGGTCGCCGTCCCAGCCGCTGCCCCTGCCGCTGCCGGCGTCGCCCCCGCCTCCGCTTCCGACCGCACCCCCGACCGCACCCCCGACCGCACCCCGGGCCACACCCGCGCCCACCCCGCCGCCCGCACCGGCCGCCGTGAAGCCCTCGCCTCCCCCCGAGCCGACCGTCCTCGGCATGTACGCCTCCACCGCCGCCGGCCGCATCGATCTCGCACGCGGCGGCGCCGCCAAGGAATTCACGGTCCACACCCGCAACGGCAACACTCGCGTGTACGCCGGGCTCGCCGTCGCCTTCCAGACGGAGATGCTGCTCAGCTCGGGCGACGGCCCGGCGCCCGACCGGAACGGCCTCGTCCTCGAACGCCGTGACCCCGCCACCGGCCGCTGGGCGCCCGCCGAACTCCGTGTCGCCGACGACGTCCAGCCCCACCGTCTCGTCCCGCCGGGCGCCCCCTCGCCCGCGACGCCGCGCGCGTCGAACGCTTCCGCCTGCGCGCCGCCGCCAAGGGCCCCTCCGGCTCCACGCCGCTGATGATCAGCCTGGTGGACACGGCGGCCCCCGAGAGCGCGGCGTACGAGACCGCTGTCCCCGTCCGTACCTCGCTCATGGTCACGATCACGGCCACGCGAACTGCCCGCGTCGACGTGAACTCCCTACGCCGACGTGAGTGAGGCCACATTCCGCGTACCCGTGCGGACCCCGGGCAGGCGTCAGCCCGAGCGGGTACCGGGATCGTGCACATGATCACGTCGTGAGCGGGACATCTCACGATGCGATACATAGGGGGCGATCCCGGCCCGCTCGTTAAACTGAGCCGACCGCAGGAACGAGAGCCTGCGGCGAAGACTGAGCGAGGAGCGCACGTGGGCCTTGTCGTGCAGAAGTACGGAGGCTCCTCCGTTGCCGATGCCGAAGGCATCAAGCGCGTCGCCAAGCGAATCGTCGATGCCAAGAAGAACGGCCACCAGGTGGTCGTCGTGGTGTCGGCGATGGGCGACACGACGGACGAGCTGATCGATCTCGCCGAGCAGGTATCCCCGATCCCTGCCGGGCGTGAGTTCGACATGCTGCTGACCGCCGGAGAGCGGATCTCCATGGCCCTGCTGGCCATGGCGATCAAAAACCTGGGCCACGAGGCCCAGTCGTTCACCGGCAGCCAGGCAGGCGTCATCACCGACTCGGTCCACAACAAAGCGCGCATCATCGATGTCACGCCGGGCCGGATCCGTACGGCGCTGGACGAGGGCAACATCGCCATCGTCGCCGGCTTCCAGGGCGTGTCCCAGGACAAGAAGGACATCACCACCCTCGGCCGCGGCGGGTCGGACACGACCGCCGTCGCGCTGGCCGCGGCGCTGGACGCCGAGGTGTGTGAGATCTACACGGACGTCGACGGTGTCTTCACCGCCGACCCGCGGGTCGTGAAGAAGGCCCGGAAGATCGACTGGATCTCCTTCGAGGACATGCTGGAGCTCGCCAGCTCCGGTTCCAAGGTGCTGCTGCACCGGTGCGTCGAGTACGCACGCCGTTACAACATCCCGATCCACGTCCGGTCGTCCTTCTCGGGGCTCCCGGGCACCTGGGTCAGCAACGAACCGCAAGGGGACCGCAAGGTGGAGCAGGCCATCATCTCCGGTGTCGCCCACGACACCTCCGAGGCGAAGATCACCGTCGTCGGTGTGCCGGACAAGCCGGGCGAGGCCGCCGCGATCTTCCGCACCATCGCGGACAACGAGATCAACATCGACATGATCGTCCAGAACGTCTCCGCGGCGGCGACCGGTCTGACCGACATCTCCTTCACCCTCCCGAAGACCGAGGGCCGCAAGGCGATCGACGCGCTGGAGCGGACCAAGTCCGTCGTGGGCTTCGAGTCGCTGCGCTACGACGACCAGATCGCGAAGATCTCGCTGGTCGGCGCGGGCATGAAGACCAACCCCGGCGTGACCGCTTCGTTCTTCGAGGCGCTGTCCGAGGCGAGCGTGAACATCGAGCTGATCTCGACCTCCGAGATCCGCATCTCGGTCGTCACGCGCGCGGATGATGTGAAGGAAGCCGTGCAGGCCGTCCACACCGCCTTCGGGCTGGACTCCGACTCCGACGAGGCGGTCGTCTACGGAGGCACCGGACGGTAGGCCCGGTAAGCGCGATGGGTGCGATGGGCATGACGGGCGCGATGGGCGAGACGGGCCCTATGGGCACGTCGGCCGCGATGGGCGCGGTGCGCGAGAAGGGCGGCAAACCCGGGCTCGCGGTCGTCGGTGCGACCGGCGCCGTCGGCGCCGTCATGCTGCAGATCCTGTCGCAGCACGCCGATGTCTGGGGCGAGATACGCCTCGTCGCCTCGCCGCGTTCGGCCGGCCGCAAGCTGGCCGTGCGCGGCGAGGAGACCGAGGTCGTCGCGCTCTGCGAGGAGGCCCTGGAGGGCATCGACGTAGCGCTCTTCCTGGTACCGGCCGATGTGGCCGCCCAGTGGGCACCCGTCGCCGCCGCCAAGGGTGCGGTGGTCGTGGACAATTCGGCCGCTTTCCGGCTGGATCCGGACGTTCCTCTTGTCGTGCCCGAGATCAATCCGCATGCCGTACGGGTCCGTCCGCGCGGCATCGTCGCGAGCCCCGGCTGTACGACCCTGGCCATGATCGTCGCGGTCGGCGCGCTGCACGCCGAGTTCTGTGCCGACGAGTTGATCGTCGCCGCGTACCAGGCGGTCAGCGGCGCGGGCCAGGCCGGCGTCGAGGCGCTGCGCTCGCAGCTTTCCCTGGTCGCGGGTACGGAGCTGGGCACGCACCCCGGTGACGTACGCCGTGCCGTGGGTGACGACACCGGTCCGTTCCCCGCCCCGGTGGCGCTCAACGTCGTGCCGTGGGCCGGTTCGCTCGCGGCGGACGGCTGGTCGTCGGAGGAGCTGGCCATCCGGGCCGAGGTCCGCAAGATCCTTGAACTGCCGGAGCTGCGGGTCTCCGCGACGTGCGTGCGGGTGCCGGTCGTCACGGCGCACTCGGTTTCGGTGCACGCCCGCTTCGAACACGAGGTCACGGTCGACCGGGCCCATGAGATCCTCGCGACCTCGCCGGGTGTCGTGCTCGTCGACGACCCGGGGGCGGGTGAATTCCCCACGCCCGCCGATGTGGTGGGCACCGATCCTGCCTGGGTGGGCCGGGTCCGGCGGTCCATGGACGACAGCCGGGCGCTCGAGCTCTTCGTGTGCGGCGACAATCTGCGCAAGGGCGCGGCGCTGAACACGGCTCAGATCGCCGAGGCGATCGCCGCTCAGCTCTCCGGCCCGTTCGCCGGGTCGGCCGCTGGGCGGAGCGCCGGGTCGGCCGATGGTCCGACCGATGGACCGGCTGCTGGTCCGACCGCTGGGTGGAGTGCCGGGTCGGCCGATGGTCCGACCGATGGACCGGCTGCTGGTCCGACCGCTGGGTGGAGTGCCGGGTCGGGGGATGGTCCGACCGCTGGGAAGATCTGATCGTCGGGGGATGTGCCGGGGAATTCCGAGCGTCGCCTTTGTGGATCTTTGTAGGATCTGTGAACACCCTGTGAGCAAGTCGCATGCATGTGCCACTTGAACTGGGGTGATGGCATGTTCGACGATGCATTCCCGCCAACTCGCAACCGGCGATCCGGCGGGGAGCGTCTTTGCGGTCGCCCCTTCACGGTACCGCGACATATGGGGCATTGGGGAAGAGCGAATACGCATGAGGGCATACGGTGCATCGTCAAAAGCGGTGGCGTGCGCGTACAACCCTGACGGGGGGAAGCGTGTCCAACAGGCGTGGCAGAGGTACTCGACATCACACGCGTGGTCCCGGTTCGCGGCGCGGCCGCGGTCCCGGTCCGCGCGCCGGGCGTGGTCCCCGTCCGCGGTACGGGCATGGTTCCCGTCCGTGCGCCGGGCGTGGTCCCGCTCCGCGGTGCGGGCGTGGTCCCCGTCCCAGGCGCCGCGGTGCGCCCGCTTCGGCGGCCCCGCACGCCCGGCGGCATGCCGGTGATCGCCCCCGTGCCCGCTGCGCGTCCCACCCGCTCCGGTTCCGGTTCCGGCTCCCGCTCCACAGGCATCCCGTCGCCGCGCGAGGGCGCTGACGACGCGATGGCAGCGGGTACGACCGTCGACCACCTCACCGAGACGTATCGCGCTCACTACCGGTCGCTGCTCGGTCTCGCGGCTCTGCTGCTCGACGACACCGCGTCCTGCGAGGACGTCGTCCAGGAGGCCTTCATCCGCGTCCACTCGGCACGCAAACGCGTCCGGGACCCGGAGAAGACCCTTGCGTACCTCCGGCAGACGGTCGTCAATCTGTCGCGCTCCGCGCTGCGCCGCCGGATCCTCGGCCTGAAGCTGCTCACCAAGCCGATGCCGGACATGGCGAGCGCCGAGGAGGGCGCGTACGACCAGCTGGAGCGGGACGCGCTGATCAAGGCGATGCGCGGGCTCCAGCGGCGGCAGCGGGAAGTCCTCGTGCTGCGGTACTTCTCGGACATGACGGAGGCGCAGGTCGCCGAGACGCTCGGCATATCGCTGGGCTCGGTGAAGGCGTACGGCTCGCGTGGCATCGCGGCGCTGCGTGTCGCCATGGAGGCCAACGCATGAGCAGGCACGAAGGCGGGCACGAGCGCGAACGGCCCGAGCAGGAGCACGGGCCCGAGCGCGAGCATGAACGGCCCGAGCAGGAGCACGGGCCCGAGCGCGAACGCGAGCGCGATCGCGTCCGGGGAGCTGAGCAGTACGGGCCGGACGGGCCGTTGAACGACCGGACTGGAAACGGAATTGTGAACCACGGGCCGCTGAACGACACGCACGACGACGACGGGCTCGGTGACGGTGACGAGCTGGCCCTGCGCCGGATGCTGCAGAGCGCCGTCGGAGACCTCCGGCCCACCGAAGGCGCCCTCGACCACCTGCGCAGAGCGGTCCCCGCGCGGCGGGCCCGCAAGCGCCAGGCCCTCGTCGGGCTCGCTGCCAGCGTGATCCTCCTCGGCACCGCCGTTCCGGCCTTCGTCCACGTCGCGAGCTCCGGAGTCCTCTCCGAGGACCGCCCGGTCAACGCCGGCCACGGCGAACAGGCCCAGGGCGGCACGGGCAGCGAAACGGGCGACGACGGCGGGGAGAAGGGCACCGGCAGCCCCTCGGCCAAGGGGTCGCCCACCCCGGGCGTGCCGAGCACGACCCACAAGCCGGTGCCGCCGGGCACCGGCACCGGCGGTGAGACACCGGGCCACCCGGCCGATCCGACCGCGAGCATCCCCGCCACCACGCCCCTCTGCCAGGCCGAACAGCTCGCGAGCTCGGCGCAGGCGGCCGCGCCCGACGCCGAGGGCAAGGTGTACGGAACGTTCCGCGTCACCAACGTCTCCGCCGGCAGCTGCGCGATCACCGGCATCGGCACGGTCGGCTTCGCGACGACGGGCGCGGCCGATCGCGACAAGATCAGCGTGGTCGGGCACACGACGGACGACGCCGCCACCGGGCTGCCCGACCCCTCGTCGACCACCGACGCGATGGTCCTCGAGCCGGAGCATGCCTACGAGGTGAAGTTCGCCTTCGTCCCGTCGGAGACCTGTCCCACGACCGGAGCGTCCCCCGACCCCACGCCCACGGACGGCGGCGCGACAGGCGTGACCGACGGCACGACGTCCACCGACACCGAGCCCCAGCTCGCCACCGAGGACGGCGGCACGGCGGACGGCAGCATCACGGTGTCCCACAGCCCGGAGGCCGGTGCGCCGACCGCGGAGACGACGATCCCCAACGCCTGCGCGGGCACGATCTACCGCACGGACGTGATCAGCGCGTCGTAGCGGGGGGCCGCGGAGGCTCCGCTCCGGAACGGCGGAGCCTCGGACTTCCTCCAGGAGTCGCCCGCGTCCGTGCCGCCAGGCCGACGGTCAGCACGGCCCGCCCAGCCCGACGGTCAGCACGGCCCGCCCAGCCCGGCGGTCCGGCCCGGTTCCTGGCGGCGTACCGGCCAGGACCTAGGCCGGGTCCAGACCCAGGGCCTCGTCCTTCGCCGCCTCCGCTTCGCGGCGGACGAAGCGGAACCACATGAACAGCACGAAGCCCGCGAAGGCGAACCACTCCAGCGTGTACCCGAGGTTCTGAAACGCCTTCAGATCCAGCGTGCTGCCCTGCGGCGCCGCGGCCGGGACGGGCTTCATCCCGTCCGACGCCACGCTCAGCGTGATCCACGCGTCGTACACGTCATCCGGCACCAGGTTCACCAGCGACGCCGCGCTGATCATCCCCAGCTGCCCGCGCGGCAGTCCGCCCGCCGCGTTCACCCCGTCCGTGCTCGTGTTCTCGGAGGCCTGCAACGCGCCGGTCACCGTCACCTCACCAGTGGGCGCTGCCGGGGCCTTCGCCCCGGCGGGCAGCCAGCCGCGCACAACGGGCAGCGCCTTGCCGCTGTCGGTGCGCAGCAGC
The DNA here is from genome assembly GCF_040300305.1 of Streptomyces sp. NPDC000410. Taxonomy (NCBI): domain Bacteria; kingdom Bacillati; phylum Actinomycetota; class Actinomycetes; order Kitasatosporales; family Streptomycetaceae; genus Streptomyces; species Streptomyces sp. NPDC000410. The sequence goes on along the minus strand of NZ_JBEPDM010000008.1, from coordinate 202,724 downwards.
GTCAGCACGTACGCGCCGCGCTTCCCGTCCAGCTGCCGGTCCGGTACGAGGAACTGCTCCCCGTACCGCCCGCTCGCCGTCGCGGGCCGACCCGAGGTCTCCTTGTCGACGGGCAGCAGCTCGTCCAGCGGCTCGGCGGACCGCGAACCGGGGTCCGGCCGCTGCTCGGCCTCCCGGTGCGTCTCGACCCGGTCCTCGAACCGGCCGAGCTGCCAGATCCCCATGAAGATGCAGAAGGGGATGCCGAGCACGAGGAAGAGATTGATCCCCCACCATCGGGGCGTCAGCAGGAACCGGTACACACCCCCACGGTACGGAATGCCACCTCCCTTCCTCCCCCCGGGTCCCGCCCCCGGGCCCCGGGACGACGGCCTCCCGGGCCCCGGTCCCGGCCACACCGGCCGCCGCCGACCCGGTCCCGGCCGCCTCCTGGCCCCGGCGCGCCGGCCCCGCCGGGTCAGTCCCGGCCGAGATGCCGCTCGGCGAAGTCCAGCTCCAGCCGGACCTGCTTGATCCGCTCGTCCACCACCAGCGAGCCGTGCCCCGCGTCGTACCGGTACACCTCGTGCACCGCGCCCCGCGCCGCCAGCCGGTCCACGTAGTTCTCGACCTGGCGGATCGGGCAGCGCGGGTCGTTGACGCCGGCGGAGATGTAGACGGGCGCCTTCACCGCGTCCACGTACGTCAACGGCGACGACGCCTCGTACCGCTCGGGAACCTCCTCCGGCGTGCCGCCCAGCAGCGTGCGGTCCATCGCCTTCAGGGCCTCCATCTCGTCGTGGTACGCCGTGACGTAGTCCGCGACCGGCACCGAGGCCAGACCCAGCGCCCACGCGTCCGGCTGCGTGCCCAGCCCGAGCAGGGTCAGATAGCCGCCCCACGAGCCGCCCGCCAGCACCAGCTTCGCGGGGTCGGCGAGCCCGGAGGCCACCGCCCATTCACGCACCGCCGCGATGTCCTCCAGCTCGATCAGCCCGACCCGGTGCTTGAGCGCGTCCGTCCACTCCCGCCCGTACCCGGTCGAGCCCCGGTAGTTGACCCGGACCACCGCGTAGCCGTGGTCCACCCAGGCCGCGGGACCGGCCGCGAACGCGTCGCTGTCGTGCCAGGTGGGGCCGCCGTGGATCTCGAAGACCGTCGGGAACGGCCCCTCTCCCCCCGGCCGCTGCACCAGGGCGTGCACCCGGCCCGCGGGCCCGTCCACCCACAGGTCCTCCACACCCACCGACCCGGGCGCCTTCATCCCGGGAGGGTCCAGCACCTCACGGCCCGCCGTCGAGCGGACCTTGGGCGGGTGCGCGGCGGACGACCACACATACTCCACCGTGCCGTCCGGCCTGGCCGTCGCACCCGAGACCGTCCCCGCCGGGGTCTCCACCCGGGCCAGCTCGCGCGTCGCCGGATCGAACCGCCACAGCTCGCTCCGCGCCTCGAAGCTGTGCGCGATCAGCAGTGCCGACCCGTCCGGATACCACTCGGCGCTCACGTCGCCCGGGAGCTCGATCCCCAGGTCCGTCTCCTCGCCGGACGCCACGTCCCACAGCATCGGCTCCCAGCGGCCACGCCGCTGATGCCCCACCAGCAGCCGCGTGTCCCCGTCCACCGGCGCGAAGCCGAGCACCTCAAGACCCAGCTCCACCGAGCCGCCCTTGGTGTCGTCCAGCTCGGCCACCCGCGTCCCGTCGGTCCGGACGACGCGCAGCGCCGAGTGCATCGCGTCGCCGTGCTCGGTGTGCTCGATCGCGATCAGCGTCCCGTCGTGGGAGAGGTCGCCCACACCGGCGGACTCCCGGTGCCGGTAGATCTCCACCGGACCGCCGCCGCCCGGCGCCACGACATGGATCGTCGTGCCGTCTTCGTCCGTCGACCGGCCCACCACCGCCGTGCCGTCCCGCCCGAGAGCGAGCCCCGCGCCGTACGAGGCGTCGAGCCCGGGGACGGCGGGCTCGTCCGCGCCCCCGGCGAAGGGCTGCCGCAGCCAGACCCCGAACTCGTCCCCGTCCGTATCGGAGAACCACCAGATCCACTCGCCGTCGGGCGTGAGCACGCCATCCGTCGTGCCGTTCGGCCGGTCGGTGACCTGGCGCTGCTCGCCGGTCGCGCGGTCCCACGCGTACAGCTCGTACGTCCCCGTCGCGTTCGACACGAACAGCGAGCGGTCCGGGGCGTCCTCCGCCCAGTCGGGCAGCGAGACGCGCGGCGCACGGAACCGCTGCTCCCAGGCCGGCATGTCCGCGGCGTGGTCCGGCGCGGACGGTCGCACGTCCGCCCCGGCGGACTCGGTGATCTCAGTCATGCCCCCCATTCTGCGCTGCCCCGCCAACAATCCGTTCGCGTCGTCCGCAGCCTGTGGATAACTTCTGTGGCATGTACTCCGCGTCCCCGTCCGACTGGCGTGAGACCAACCGTTCCCGCTGGGACGAACGGGTCCCGATCCATATCGCGGGCGACTTCTACGACCTGGCGGCCTTCCGCGCCGGCGAGGACTCGCTGCGCGACTTCGAAGCGGCCGAGATAGGCGACGTCACCGGCCGTTCCCTGCTGCACCTCCAGTGCCATATAGGCCTGGACACCCTCTCCTGGGCCCGCCGCGGCGCTTCCCACGTCGTCGGTCTCGACTTCTCCGAACCGGCCGTCGACGCGGCCCGTTCCCTCGCCGCCGAACTGCATCTCGCCCCCGACCGGGCCGCGTTCGTCACCGCTGACGTCTACGACGCCGCCGAGGCGGTCCCCGACTCCTCGTACGACATCGTCTACACCGGTGTCGGCGCGCTGAACTGGCTCCCCGACATCCCCCGCTGGGCCGAGACCGCCGCGGCGCTGGTCGCCCCGGGCGGCTTCCTGTACGTGGCCGAGTTCCACCCGTTGACCGACAGCCTCGACGACGCGACCGGCTCGCGGGTCACGTACGACTACTTCGCCCGCGACGCCTGGGTCGACGAGACCCCGGGCACGTACGCCGACTTCGACGCCCCCACCGTCCACAACCGCAGCGTCGAATGGCAGCACCCGGTGGGCGAGGTCGTCTCCGCGATCGCCGCCGCGGGCCTGCGCATCGAGTTCCTGCACGAGCACGACGTATCCCTCTTCGAGCGCTTCGGCACGCTCAGGCGCCACGAGGACGGCTACTACCGCTTCCCGGCCGACCGGCCCCGGATCCCGCTGATGTACTCGCTCAAGGCGACGAAGCCGTCGCAGTCGCCGCCGCATCTGTGACCCGTTCATGGAAGACCGAGGACCTGAGCGCCTCCACGACGCCTACGACGTTTTCGACGGTATCCACCCAGCTACGGGTGAAGACGCCCTGCTCGAGCAGTGCGGCCTTGGTTTCGTCGGGGAGCGAAGCCAGTGCGCCGAGCCGGGCAGTCTCCGCCTGTAGGGCGACGCTGGCCGCCGGCAGTCGACCACAGGCCGGGCAGTAGCGGTGCTCGCCGAAGACGCCGTACCGGATCTCGCACCCTGCGCGCGTCCGCGTACGGGCGAGGCGTTCCTCGTCGATCCCGGGCAGGGGGCGGGGATAAGGGGGGCGACTGCGGAACGAGATCGAAGCCTGTCCGCGCCGTGCCGGGCTCCGCGCCTTGCGGAGCATCTGAGTAAGTCCCTGATGTGCTATTTGCGCTCCCATGGCTCGCGCCGCTTCCATGGCTCGCGTTGAGGCGGAAGAGCATCGAGCACTCGGGGCACTGGCGTCCGGAGAAGCCGTCCGAGTCGAACGGCATGCTGACGCTCACCTCGTACTGGTCTCCCTGGCGGCCGGTGATCTTCGCACCGTCCGGCAGGGGGCTCACCCTGAAGCCCGGTGGCCCTGCACGGGAGTTCACCGTCACCCTCCGCAACGGCAACACCCGCTCCTGCCGACACCTCCTGCTCGCCTTCCAGATGGAGGCAATGCCGGGCGGTTCGGCCCAACCCGGCTACACCCTGGAACACTGGGACCAGGTGGACCGGGACCTGGCGTCCGACGAGGCCGCGCGTCGCCAACGACACCCTCCCGTACACGTTCCACAAGGGCGGCACCCCGCTGGCCAAGAACGCGTTGACCACCCACCGCTACCGCCTCCGCGCCGAGACCGGTGCCTCGCCCGGCCCCGACCCGATCCTGATCGGTCTGATCGACACGGACGCGGACACCCGCGTGTTCTCCACCTCTCTGGCCCAATCCACCGTCGGCCGACGGGCCCTTCGGGTTGGTGGCAGTCCGGCGACGTTTCTGGACGAAGTCGACCACGGTCGGGAACCGGGCCCGAGTGAACCGGCCAGGCGGGGTGACCCCAGAGGGAGTCGAACGACTGTCCTACGATGCGGCCGGTGAAACGCAACCCTCGTGCCCGGATACTGCTGGCCTGCAGCGTCGCCGTCATCGCGGTCGGGTGGTACGCCGCTCAGACCGTCCGTCCTCCCGACTGTGACGTCGCCTTCTCCGCCTTCTCCGATGCTGACGGACAACCCCTCCCCGAGAACGGGGAGGAAGTGACGTGGGACGAATTGGGCGAACGCGCCTACCAGGACATGGTTGCCTCCGGACGCTGCGAGCCGCCGGCGGCCCGTTGGCGCCACTGGCTTGGCTGAACCGTTCTGACTTTCCTGCCGGTGGTTTGTTGGCCGGTGATCAGTCGGCTCCTGGTTTTGTGTCAGCGTAGTGGGCTGCCTCGAACTCGGTGGGGCTGATCATGCCCAGACTCCCGTGCAGACGGCGGTTGTTGTACCACTCGACCCACGAGGCGGTGGCGTACTCGACGTCCGAGACCGTCCTCCAGGGGCCGTCGTGGAAGACCTGGGTGCGTATACATTCGGCCTTGTAGAGGCCGTTGATCGTCTCCATCAGCGCGTTGTCATACGCGTCTCCGACGCTGCCGATCGAGGGGCGGATGCCCTCGATGCTCAGGTGCTCGGTGAAGCGCACACTCGTATATTGCGACCCGGCATCCGAGTGGTGGATGAGCTGGTCGCGTCCCACGGGGTTGCCCTCGTGGGTGCGACGCCACATCGCCATCCGTAAAGGCACGTCGACCAGCTCCACGTCCCGTTTGACCGAGGCGTGCCAGCTCACGATCTTCTGGGAGAAGCAGTCGACGATGAACGCGACGTAGGTGAACGACTGATATGTGCGGACGTAGGTGAAGTCGGTGATCCATTTCCGGTTGGGTGCGGGGGCCGTGAAGTCGCGGTCCAGCAGATCCGGGGCCCGTGCGTCGCCCGGGTTGGGGATCGTGGTTCTGGGTCTTCGCCCGCGGACCACGCCGTTGAGGCCGAGGGAGCGCATGGCCCGGTCGACGGCGCCGAAGCCGGCCTCGGGCAGGAGAGTGCGGCGGATGAGAGCCAGCATTTTGCGTCGGCCATAAAGCCCCTCGGGAGCCAGCACACGTTCACCGGCGCCGTTGGTGGTGAAGGCCAGCTGGCGGACAGCGGCCTCGACCAGGGCGTCAGTCACCGTTCGGGCCGCGGCCACATTGGACGGGCTGGCCGGGGCACACCAGGCCCGCAAGGGTCGTGCCGGGATCCTCAGCCCTGCCTGTCTCAGGGCGGTGAGGATCGACTCGACGGCATACCCGCTGGCCCGCATCTGATCAGCGAAGGCCACGATCAGCGGTTGCGGGGGTCGAGCTCCACCGCGAAGAAAATCGTCGCGGACTTCAGCACCTCGTTGACCTCACGCAGGCGCTTGCTCTCCGCCCGCAGCCTGCGCAGTTCCTCCCGCTCGTCCGTACTCACGCCCGCCACCTGCCCGGCATCGATCTCGTACTGCATCATGGAGGACCTCGGCACGGAGAAGGTCCTCATGGACGATCGGATGGGCCATCTCGACGGCTCGGTCTCGGCCCGCTACGCGCACGTGACCTCCGGCATGCGCCGCCGCCTCCTCGCCGGCCTGACCGACCAGTGGGAGACGGCCCTCGACGCCCGCCGCCTGATGTGCCCGCGCTCGCCGGTGCGCGTTCTGGACCGCCTCCTCGCCACGTGATGAGGGCGAAGGCCGTCACGCGGGGCAGGTCGCAGTGGACTACGTCGTCTTGCCTCCCGTCCCAGCGTGGTCGTACGGATAAAGGTAAGACTCTTGTCACATGCCGAGGCGTGGCCACCCGCGCGCCCGGCATCGTTCAATGTGGGCGGCAAAGTTCGATGCGGAAGGAAATGAACATGGGTCGGGGTGGCAGTCGGCGCGGTCCGCTGTTGGCGGGCGGGCTGATCGTGGCGATCGTCCTCGCGGGCGTCGGGCTCTACTGGTTCCAGCCGTGGAAGCTGTGGCAGGACGAGACAGTCGAGGAAGCGCTTCCGGGTGTGGCTCCGACCGCGGCAGGGCCGGAGCCGACGACGTCCGTGCTCCCGTCCACGTCCTCGTCTCCGACGGAGGAGGGGCCGCGGACCGTCGCTCAGGGTTCCCTGATCAGCCACGAGCACCAGACCACCGGGACGGTGAAGCTCATCCGGCTGCCCGACGGCTCGCACACGGTGAGGCTGGAGAACCTGGACACCAGCAACGGTCCCGACCTGCGCGTCTGGCTGACCGACGCCCCGGTCTTGGAAGGCAACGCGGGCTGGCACGTCTTCGACGACGGGAAGTACGTCAGTCTCGGCAAGCTCAAGGGCAACAAGGGAGACCAGAACTACGCCGTCCCCGCGGGCACCGACCTGTCCGGCCTCACCAGTGTCGCGATCTGGTGCGACCGCTTCGACGTCTCCTTCGGCGCGGCCAAGCTGGCATAGCACGGAAAGCCGCTGGAGCTCGGTGATGTCGGGCGTTCGGTCTCCCAGCTACTGCGTGTCCCTGACTGTGCTGCCGGCCTACGCCGCCACAGGGGTGTCGTGGCTGTCCTCCGGCGCACGGAGAAGGACGGCGGGACACGACGCCCGCTCCGGCCATCCGCGCGTAGTCCACCGCCCAGCGCAGAGCCGCAAAGGAGGCCGGGGAGCCGTCGATGCCCACGACGACCCGTCTCCCACCTGCTTCGGCCCGCATCTCAGGTCACTCCCTTCGATGGCCGACGAGGCCCTTCGAAAGCCGCGAATCTCCCCAGAGAGCGCCCACCCGGACCGTCGCTCCATCCGGGAGGCTGATGGCCGGAGTCGCCTCCCGCCGACACGAAGGAGTCGAAGGGTGATTTCCAGACCTCCGTCGATCAGCCCGCGGATTGCGCGTCCGAGGGGGCACTCGCGTGGCGTCGCCCCAGCAGTTCGGCGAGGCCGCGGCGGGTTGCGGCGATGACGACGCGGTCCTCCGGTCGCAGCACGTAGCCGGGGTGCAGGTCCCACAGCAGCTGGGGCTGCTCACCGTCGTGTCGGGTGGAGGCGAGGTCGGGACGGCGTGAGCCGGGGGAGGCGGTGTCAAGGGCGAGGACGCGCCAGGCACCGGGGCGGAAGGACTCGGCGACGGTGCGGCCCTCGAACTGGGGGTGTCCGGCGACAAGGAGGGCGGCGAAGACGAGGACCTTTCGTTCGACCGGGATCGCACCGAGGATCTGGCGCCCCATCATGGCCCCGGCGAACGGGGGTGCCGCGAGGTGGGTGACGCTGCGGCTGCGCGTGAGGGCCCCCGGGTGGGCGGTCCGCAGCGTGCGGTAGACGGCAGTGGCGAACTCGTCGTCGTACAGCCGCAGGGCCACGCGCAGATCGGCCTTCACGGTACGGGCGTAGAGGGCGGCCTCCAGGTTGGTGGTGTCGGAGCTGGTGAGGGCGAGCAGGGCGTGCGCCCGGTGGACCTTCGCCGACTCCAGGACACCTTCGTCGGTGACATCTCCGAGAACGACCGGCACGTTCAGGCCGCGGGCGAGGGGGATACCGCGGGCGTCGGGGTCCTCCTCGACGCAGACGACAGGGATGTCGAGGTCCCGCAGCCGGGCGAGGACACGGGTGCCGACCTTCCCGAGGCCGAGCAGGACGACGTGTCCGGACAGCCCTCGGGGCGGCCGCCGCAGCGATCCGGCGGCGCGGAACGTGCCCAGTGCTTCCAGCGCTGCCGCGACGAGGAGCGGGAGCAGGGCGAGGCCGACGAGGCCGGACAAGAGCTGGAGGATCTGGTTCGTCGGCGGCGCGTCGAGCGCGGGGTCGTTGATCGCGAACAGGTCGAGCAGCGTGATGTACGCGGCGTGCACAGGGTCGGCGTCGGTAAGTGCGGTGGTGGTGAGGGTCAGGGCGAGTACGGAGGCGACCACGCCGGCGAGCGCCCAGCGCAGTCGGCTGGAGAAGAGTTCGCGCAACGGCGCCCCACGGCGGGCAAGGCGTCGCGCGGGCAGGGCGGGACCGGCGTACTGGACGGCTTCCAGGACGACGCTGCCGCGCCCGGTGCTGCCCGCCACGGCCCGGTCGTCCGGCAGGAGGACGGGGCCTTGCGGTCCGCTGGCCTCCGATCCTTCGGCACCCGCCGGGTCGGCCGTCGTGGACGACAGCAGCGCCAGGGTACACAGGCCGCCTTCCGGCGCCTCGCCGCGCCCGGGCGGAGTGCGCTCGGCGGCACGCAGCAGGACGCCGTCGGCCTGGACGACCTTGCTCGTGCCGGCGACGGCGGTGGCGGCGAGCGCGGGGGCCGCGGTGTCGGCGTCGGACAGGACGGTCGTCGAGGCGTCGAGGACAGCCCGTTCCATGCCGGGGGAGCGTACGAGCACCGCCTGGTCGAGCAGCTCCTCCAGGTACTGGCCGAGCTTGCGGTTGTACATGCGGACGACGAGCCGCAGCCCGGGGCTGAGGCGGCGGGCGGCGAGCGCGGCACGCAGGTTGGTCTCGTCGTCCTCGTACAGCAGCGCCAGCGCCTCCGCACGGTCCACTCCGGCCCGGAGCAGTGCCTCCCGTGTGGGGGCCGGCGCGGTTCTCACGTCAACGGGGACGATCGTGCCGCCGCTCGTCGTACCCGACGGCTCCGCGACCGGCTCGACGGTCCGCTCCTCGTCCCCTGCCTCAGTGACGACCAGGACGACCCGCTGCCGGTAGACCTCCCGCAGCTCGTCGGCCAGCCGGCGGGCGAGCCCGTCGTCGCCGCAGACCACCATGTGTCCCCCGGCATGCGCCTGTACGTCTTCCTGGTGCGGCAGCGCCGTCATGTCTCCCCCTGCGGCGTCGTAGAGATGCGTGAATGCGGCGGCTGATCGCTGACTGTCGTCACCGACGCGAGCGGCCTCGTCGGCCACCGTGGACCAGAAACGCGACGGTTGCCAGGCTGGTGGGGGCCCATATGGCGATGAACGTCCCGATGGCCGGGTCCCACCCGTCGAGGACGAGCAACAGCAGGAACGTCCAAGCGCTCAGGCCGGCCACGGCCCAGCCGCTCCTGGCGAGCGGATGCGGCCTCCGGCGGTGTGCGGCGGTCTCGCGGTGCCGAAGGTGCCACCTCGACGCGTGGACGCCCCACCCGCCGCCCAGGAGGAGGATGACGCCGCCCCCGGCCGAGAACTGCGCGGCACCTTCCGGATAGGCGTCGGTTCGCTGCCCGGCCTCACCTTCCCAGAGCGCGATGACCTCGCCCCGCCAGATCGTGCCCGCGACCCGATCGCCCGGGCGCAACTGGTCCAGGAAGTCGCTGACGCCGCTCAACGTCACCTCCCCGGCGGCCGCGTCGGGGCCGGACACCTCCACCCGGCCTCCCGGGCTCTTGCCACGGTGCACTCGAACGGAATCGACGGTGAACCAGGCTGCTCGGAGGCAGTCTCCCGTGACCGCCCCACGGCACTCGCTCGCCACCCGGAACGCACGCTCCTCGCCCACCGCGTGGGGGAGTCGGGCGAACAGCAGCGTGGCCGCGACGAGGGCTGCCGCTCCGGCGAGTCCGATGAGAGCGGCCCGAACGCGCAGCTGCAGTCTGTCGTACGACTTGCCGCGTCGCGGAGCCCATGTCACGGCCGGACCGCCCAATCGTTCGAGGTGCACGCGGGGCCGCAGTTGGCCCCAGCCACAGTGGCATTGCCGGCAGCCGCTTGTAGCGCCGTCCCCTGCCTTCCGCCCTTCGCCGCTGAGGGAACTCTTCTCTCTCGGCGTCGGCCTCGGCGTCGGCTGCGCGCCTGCGTCCGCCGTCGACAGATGTTGCCACCGAACCGCACAGGAGTTCACTGCCGGAGTCCGGCAGTTCTTTACTCGCTCTTGATGCCGCTAACGCGCGCCCAGAGCCTCCGATACGATCAGAGCGATCCGACCCGCTGCCTCTTCCAGGACCAGGTGCCCCGCGTCGCCGATCACGAGCAGGTCGGTGCCGAGGCGGAGTCCCGCGACGCGACGCAGCGCAGACGCGGGCAGGAAGGCGTCGTGCCTTCCCACGATCACGAAGGCCGGAGTCGTCCGGGCGGCCGTCAGGACGGACCGAGGCAGCGGCGGGGGCGCGAGGCTGCTGCGGCAGGACGCGCCCACGAGCGCCATCCAGTCGGCCAGGGCGCGCGGCGGCTCGGTACCGGGGGAAACCATGTGCCGTAGGAGTCGCTCGGCGTTGGGAACGTTCGGACGCAGCAACCACGGAAGGGTCGCCCCGAGGACGGCGGGGCCGACCCGCAGCCTGACCAGCCCCGCCGGCGACACCAGCACGCGGGCCGTGATGCGCTCCGATCGGCAGGTGAGCGCGATCGCGCCACCCAGCGAATGTCCCACGACCACCGCGCCCTGGGGCGCGACCCGGTCCATGACCTCCGTCAGCCAGCGCCCGTACCAGGCCGTACGGTCGCGCCCGGGCCGAGCAGCGGCACTCAGACCGGGCTGCCCCGGCACGTCCAGCGCGACGACCTGACCGACAGCTGACAGCGACTCCAGTGTGTCCAGGGAGACGGCTGCGTTCATGTTCGTTCCCGGTACGAGGACGATGCCCGGAGTCCCTGTTGCCGGGGCGGACCCCACCGTCGTCACATGGGTGACCCCCGCGGAGGTGTCGACACACGAGCGGGAGTGGGGCACCGGCCACGCGTCGAGGCGCTTCTCGCACCAGGCGCGTACGCGGTCGTGAGCGGCCGGGCTACGGTAGATCGATCGCATCGCGGCATCGTAGAACCGCGTACTCGGGACCGCGGTCACGGGCAGGACAGCGGCGGAGGCGTTCGCCGAGCTGCCGTGACCGACAGGATCCACCGCAGGTGAGCCGGGAAGCCTGGTCGGCACAGTCTCCGCCTGCCCGGAAGCAGCCACCATGCCCCTCACCCTCGTCCTGCTCGTCTTGTGGGCACTCGCCTTCCTGACGTTCAACACCGTCATCGCCGTGCGGGTCTGGCAGCTGACCCGCCTGCCTCGGTGGCGCCGCATGATGCCGGCGCTTCTTCTCTGTGCGGCTGTGGCCGCGAGCCTCAGCCGGGCCACGGGCACGACCGTCGTCGCGGAGACCTTCACGTTCCTCGCGGGCGAAGCGTCGCTGAAGTCGATCACCGGTCCGGGGCCACCACGGCGGAATGCGCCGCCGGCCGGGTGACCTCCCCGTCGGGTGGCGCGGGTGTTGTGTTGAGGGCGGCTGTCAGGATGAGCGCCAGCACTGCGATGACGGCCAGAACGGCCGCTGTCACAAGTCGTGGGTCGCGCCGTGAACAAGCCTTTGCGGGGCGCTCCGGCTGCCCGGGGAACTGCTGGTTCAGCGTCTCCATCCTGGCGCTGAGGGCGGGATCGTCGTGTGTGAGCCCCCGCTCCATGGCGGCAAGGATGCGCTCGTCATCTGCGGGGTGACTCATCGTGACCCCCTCCACCTGCCGCTGCGGGAAGTCCTACCGTCAGTGTGCCCGTCCGGTGCCGCCTCGACGCGTTGAGCGGTCACAGATCCTGCTCGGGCCACCTGAGGAGGCGGGCGCCGATGACGGCGGTCTGGAGGGCGTAGCGCTGGACGGGATCGCCGGGGTCGGCGCCTGTCAGGCCTTGGATGCGGTCGAGACGGTACGTCATGGCCCGCACGCTGAGGTTCAGGCGGCGGGCCGCCTGGGCGGTGACGCAGCCGGTGTCGAAGTACGCGGTGAGGGTGTCCAGGAGCGGCTGGGCGCCGCCGCGTGCTTGCTGGAGCGGGCCGAGCACGGTGCGTACGAGGTCGGCCATGGCCTGCCGGTCGCGGGTCAGGACGGGGTAGACGAGCAGGTCGGCGGCGTGCAGGACCGGGTCGTTGAGGTCCATGCGGGAGGCGAGGTCGAGGGCGTTGAGGGCTTCTTCGTAGGAGTGGACGACGCCGCCGGCGCCGGGGTGGGATCGGCCGATGGCGACCTGACCCCCGTCGGTGGCGGCGTACGCCTGCTTCGCGAAGTAGGCCAGTACCTCGGGTTCGTCGGCCGGGGCGACGCAGATGAGTCGGCCGTCCTTGGTGGTGAGCAGGATGCGGCGGTTGCCGAAGCGGGCGACGAGCGAGGACTCGACGGCGCGGGTGACCGCGTAGCCGTCGTCGTACGGCTCCGGGCCCTGCGCGACGGCCACCGCGTGGGCGTGCGAGAGGAGCAGTCCGAAACGCTCCGCCCGTTCGGCGAGCCTGCCGAGGTCGCTGCGGCCATAGAGGAGATCGTCGATGAACTCGCGTCGTGCGGCCTCCTCCTGGCGCATCGCCAGGTGTTGTGCCCGGTCGTGGCCCTCGGCGAAGGCGTCCACGGCCTGCCCGACGGCGCTCAGGAGATGGGCGGCGGCCGCATGCGGCAGCTCGGGCTGGACACGCTCAGCGGCGGAGAGGTGGGCCCGGACAAGGCTCCGCAGCCCGATGCCGGCCTCCGCGGCCCGCTCCCCGCGGGACCGCAGCGCGTCCAGCTCGTCGCGTGTGAGTCTGCGGCGTGTCGCGCACACACTCGACAGGATCTCGGCATACCCCTCCAGATACTGCTCGGCGGTGTCTCGCTCCGTCACGGCCCCTCCTGGTTTCCTGTCGCGCCTTTGACGAGTTCCTGACGCGCGCGGTCCAAGAGTGGCATGTCGCTCTCTGGGGGCGTCTCTGGCATCAAGAAGGTGTCAAAGACTGCCGGTTCACGGCAATGCCGGTGCGGTCTCTGCTGCGCCAGGATGGTCTGGCGAGAGGGTCCAGGCATCGAGTCGCTGCCTGGACCGGGAAACTTCGAGACATCACGGGGGGGATCGATGCGCGAGCTCTCGAACGCCGCATTCGGCTTCCCGGCGATGCTGTTCACCGCCGCTGTGATCGTCGTCGCGGGCTTCTGGCTGTTGGTCCTGTTCGGTGCGGCGGAGCGCGACGGCTTCGACTCCGACGTGGACGCCGAAGCCCTGCGTCTCGACGGAGTGCCGGTCTCCGTGGCCGTAACCCTGTCGATCGTGGTCGGCTGGCTTCTGAGCGTGGTCGGCTCGGTGCTCCTGGCGCGTGTCGGTTTGCCCGGTGTTCCTTCGCACCTGCTCTCCACGGCTCTGCTGCTGGTGGCCCCGCTCCTCTCCTGGCTGGTGACGCGGCGGTTCGTACGGCCGCTGTCGAAGCTGTACCCCGACGAACCCGGGCTGTCGCGGCAGGACGTCGTGGGTCTGTCAGGTCCGCCCGAACGGGACCGGTCCACTGCTTCTGGGCAGTGCCCTTCCGCTTTGCCGGTACGACGAGGCCGATAGCTCGTCCCGGGCGCGCCGCCGGTAGGGCGCCGCCCACGTAACGCCGCCGCTCGAGCCTGCGGCTCCCCATTTCTTCCATCGACACGGGGTTTCTCATGGATGCCATCACCCCGGGCATCGGCGTGTCCGTCGCCGTTGTCCTGCTCATCGCCGTCGCTCTGCTCTTCGCCGTCACCCGGCTGTTCCGGAAGGTGGAGCAGGGCAAGGCCCTGATCGTCTCCAAGATGCGGAAGGTCGACGTCACCTTCACCGGCCAGGTGGTCCTGCCCGTGCTGCACAAGGCGGAGCTCATGGACATCTCGGTCAAGACGATCGAGATCAGCCGGACCGGCCGGGACGGGCTGATCTGCCGGGACAACATCCGCGCCGACATCCGGATCTCGTTCTTCGTCCGGGTCAACAAGACGGTCGAGGACGTCATCAAGGTCGCCCAGGCCATCGGCACCGCGCGGGCCAGCGACAAGGAGACGCTGCAGGAGCTGTTCAACGCCAAGTTCTCCGAGGCGCTCAAGACCGTCGGCAAGCAGCTCGACTTCACCGACCTGTACACCAAGCGCGAGGAGCTGCGGTTCCGGATCATCGAGATCATCGGCATCGACCTCAACGGCTACAGCCTGGAAGACGCCGCCATCGACTACCTGGAGCAGACTCCGCTCTCCCAGCTCGACCCGGGCAACATCCTGGACGCCCAGGGCATCCGGAAGATCACCGAGCTGACAGCTGTCGAGAACGTCCGCACCAACGAGTTCCGCCAGCACGAGCAGAAGGAGATCACCCGGCAGAACGTCGACGCGCGCGAGGCGATCCTGGAGCTGGAGCGGCGCCAGGCGGATGCCGAGATCAAGCAGAAGCGCGAGATCGACACCGTACGCGCCCGGGAGGAGGCCGAGACCGCCCGCGTGGTGGAGGAGGAGCGGCTGCGGGCGCAGAGCGCCTTCCTGAAGACCGAGGAGCAGCTCGGCATCCAGCGCGAGAACCAGGCTCGTGAGGTCGCCGTGGCGCAGAAGAACCGCGAGCGGGTCATCGCCGTCGAGAACGAGCGGATCGAGAAGGACCGGATGCTCGAGGTCATCGCCCGGGACCGGGAGACCGAACTCACCCGTATCTCCGCCGAGAAGGAGGTCGAGGCCGAGCGCCGGGACATCGCCGAGGTGATCCGTGAGCGAGTTGCGGTGGACCGGACGGTCGCCGAGCAGGAGGAGTCCATCAAGCGGCTGCGCGCAGTGGAGGAGGCCGAGCGCAACCGGCAGGCGATCGTGATCGCCGCCGAGGCCGAGGCACAGGAGAAGCTGGTCAAGGACATCAAGGCGGCAGAGGCGGCCGAGCAGGCGGCGGTGCACCGTGCGGCGGAGGAGCTGACCCTTGCCGAGGCCCGGAACAAGGCCGCGGACATGGATGCCCGCGCCAAGATCCGGCTCGCCGAGGGCATCCAGGCCGAAAGCGCCGCGGAGGGCCTGGCCGCCGTGCAGGTACGGGAGAAGGAGGCCGACGTCGTCGAGAAGGCCGGCCGCGCGGAGGCGGAGGCCACCGAGGCGCGGCTGCGCGCCGAGGCCGTCGGCACCCGTGAGAAGGCCCTGGCGGAGGCGACCGCGATCGGCGAGAAGCTCAAGGCCGAGGCGGCCGGTCTGACCGAGAAGGCGGCCGCGATGGCCGCGCTCGACGAGGCGTCCCGTACGCACGAGGAGTACCGGCTGCGTCTGGAGGCGGAGAAGGACATCCGGCTCGCCGGGCTCGAAGTGCAGCGTCAGGTCGCAGAGGCACAGGCGACCGTCCTCGCGACCGGCCTGGAGAACGCCGACATCAACATCGTCGGCGGCGAGTCGGTCTTCCTCGACCGCCTGGTCCAGTCGATTGCGCTCGGCAAGTCCGTCGACGGCTTCATGGAGCACTCGCACACCGCGCAGGCGCTCGCCGGCCCGTGGCTGAGCGGAGACGGGTCCTTCACCGAGGACCTGACCAAGGTGCTCGGCTCGCTGTCCACCGCTGACGTGCAGAACCTCAGCGTGTCCGCGCTGCTGGCGAAGGTCATGAAGTCCGGGGTCCTGGACACAGCGGCCCCGGCAGGCGCCGAGACAGCGCTCAACGGCACCGCCAAGAGCTGACCGTCCAGCGGTCACGGCGGGGCCGGTGCCGACACACGGGGGTTGACGGCACCGGCCCCGCAACCATCACGGAACAGGGGAGCGAAACGACATGAGCGCCGGAATCGACCAGGACACGTATGCGGTGCTGCGCGACCGCCTCGTCGCGCAGGCCGGTGAGCTGGCCCGGCGCGCCGATGCCCTCAACCAGGCGCGGATCACGGAGTTCGGTTCGGGCGAGCTGACCCTCGCGGGCACCGACCGCATCCGCACCGAGAGCAACGGCCTGCCCCGGGACATCGTCGCCGTCGGCGACGACATCCTGCTCTTCGGCCGCCACACGACCACTGCGGGGCGGGCCGAGACCCTGGTCGGCGACGTCTTCACGTTGTACGACCGCGAGTTGAACCCGCTGCCTGAGGGCGCGGTGCCCGGCCTCCTGGACGACCCGGACTTCGTACGGGAGTTCACCGGCCTGCACCGCTACTTCCGTGGGACGCGCCTGCTGCGGCTGCGCCGTCTGGAAGGCCGCCTCCTCGCGGTCTTCCAGACGGGAGAGCAGGCCGACGACCTCCGCGTCCTGCGCTGGTCCGTCGGACCGACGGGCGAGATGCGTTTCCTCGACGCCCAGGGCGAGCGCGATCACGTCTCCCCTCCCTCCCACGACGTCGACTGGGTGAAGACGACCCGCGACGACCACGTGCTGGGCCGGCACCCGCACATCTCGCTCGACGGCCGACTCTTCGTCTCCACGGTCGGCGGGGCGTTGACGGTGAAGACGGAGAACGACACCGAGACCGGCGAAGGCATCCACAGCGAACCGGTCGACGAGCCCCTGCAGTCCCTGGCCGACGCGGAGGTCGCGTACGCGACGGTGGGCGCTCTGATCGTCGTGCGCGTCCGCCCGTACAAGGAGGAGAGCCGACGCCATCTCGTCTTCAACACCCTGACCGGGACCGTGGTCCGCCTCGACGGCATCGGACAGGCATGTCTGCGGCTGCCGGAGGACGAGGGCATCGTGTTCCCCGGCGGCTACTGCCTCGCCTCCGGCACGGTGAAGACCTTCGACATGGACTCGGCGGAGCTGACGTTCGAGCGGGCGATCCGTTCCCCCAACGGCGAGGACATCCTCTTCGTCTTCCACGCCCAGGAGGTCGGCCGAAGCCTGCTGCTCCCGTACAACCTGATCCGCAAGGAGATCGCCACCCCCGTCTCCTGCCGCGGATACGCGCTCCTCGACGACGGGACGATGGTCGTGCTGCGCGCCGAGGACGGGGAGCCCCGCCGCGTGCACCCGGCGCAGATCTGGCGGACACCGTACGTGGCCGACACCCATGTGACGCCGCCGAGCGAGGGGCCGCTGGCCCGGATCGGCAACGCGGACCTCGTCCGGGGAATCTCCGACTGCCTCGCCATCGCCCGGCAGGCCGTCGAGCTGACGCCCGCCGGCGCGGTGTACGAGTCGCTGGCCGCCGCCTGTGAGCGCGCCACCGACGTTCACCACTGGCTGGGCGACCCGGAGACGGGAGACCTGCACGGTCCGCTGGCCGAGCTGCGGGGCACCGCCGCGCAGGTCCTCGACGAGTTCGAGACCGTGACCGCACTCACCCGGCAGGCGACCGACGCGCTGGCCGAGAGCGCCCAGCGGATCTCCCGGCTGGTCCGGCGCATCCGGGGCGAGGCGCCCGCCACGGCCGAGGAGTGGATCGCGCGGATCACCGAACTGCGCCAGGCCCAAGGGCACCTGGTGACCCTGAAGGAGATGCGGTACGCCGACACGGAGAGCATCGACGCGCTCGCTGCGGACGTCGAGGCCGACATCGCCTCGGCCGCGCAGCGGGCCGTCGCGTTCCTCCAGCGCGAGGACGCCTTCACCGGCCACCACAGGGAGGCAGAAACACTCGCCACGGAGGCCGGGGAGCTGACCACCGTCGCCGAGGCGGGCCCCGTCGGAGACCGGCTCGACGAGCACACCCTTGGGCTGCGGACGCTCAGCGAGATCATCGCGGGCCTCGATATCGGCGACGCGACCGTACGCACCTCGATCCTGCAGCGGATCGGAGACGTCCTCGGCTCGCTCAACCGCGCCCGTGCCGTCCTCGTCTCCCGGCGCGCCGACCTCCTCGACCAGGAGGGCAGGGCGGAGTTCGCCGCCGAGCTCGCCCTGCTCGGCCAGGCCGTCACCGGCGCACTGGCGGCGGCGGACACCCCGGAGCGCTGCGACGACCAGCTCGGCCGCCTGCTGCTCCAGCTGGAGAACCTGGAGTCCCGCTTCGCCGAGCACGACGGCTTCCTGGCCGACACCGGCGACAAGCGGACCGAGATCTACGACGCCTTCACGGCGCGCAAGCAGTCCCTCCAGGACGCCCGAGCCCGCCGCGCGGAGCGTCTCGTGGAGTCTGCCGGCCGGGTCCTCGAGGCGATCGCCCGGCGCGCCTCCACCCTGGGCGACCTCGACGAGGTGCACACGTACTTCGCCTCCGACCCGATGGTGGCCAAGGTCCGGCGCACCACCGCGGAGCTGCGGGAACTCGGGGACCAGGTACGAGCGGAAGAGCTGGACGGCAGGCTCGCAGCCGCCCGCCAGGAGGCCGGGCGCGCACTGCGGGACCGAACCGACCTGTTCTCCGACGGCGGCGACACCATCCGGCTCGGCCGGCACCACTTCGCCGTCAACCGGCAGGCCCCGGAACTGACGCTCGTACCGTACGAGGACACCCTCGCCTTCGCACTGACCGGAACCGACTACCGCGCCCCCGTCACCGACCCGGAGTTCGCCGCGACCCGGCCGTACTGGAACCGGACGCTGCCGTCCGAGTCGTCCGAGGTCTACCGCGCCGAGCACCTGGCCGCACGCCTTCTGGCCGAACACGGCGCGGAAGGTCTGGCCGGCGCGGACATCGCCGAACTCGCCCGTCGGGCGGCCGAGGCCGCCTACGACGAGGGCTACGAGCGCGGCGTCCACGACCACGACGCGGCGGCGATCCTGGAGGCGGTGCTCAGGCTCCACGAGGGTGCCGGACTCCTCCGGCACCCGGCGAAGGCGCGCGCGGCGGCCCAGACGTTCTGGGCCCACTCCACCACCGTGGCGGCCCGCGAGCAGTGGACCCGGCGTGCGGTCTCACTGACCCAGGCCCGTGACCTGTTCGGTTCGGCCTCGGCCCTGGACGGACTCCGGCGGGAGCTGGCCGGGGAGATCGGCGACGAGACCGCCGCCGCGTACCTGATCGCGGAGCTGGCCTCCGGTCCCACGGGCTTCGCCGTCTCCGCCCAGGCGCACGCACTGCTGGACAAATTCCGCCGCGTCGTCGTCGACTCCGCGTACGACGACACCCTCGCCGCGCTCACGGAGCCGGCCGCGCGCCGGCAGCTCGTCGAGGCATGGCTCACCTCGTACGCGTCGGCCTCCGGCGAGCAGCTCGACGAGGGCGTACTCGCCGAGGCCGTGGCCGTCGAACTCCACCCGGATCTCGACCGCTACGAGGTGGGCGCCCCGACCACGGCGACCGTCACCGGACTCCTCGGCACCCACCCCCGCGTGGCACGGGGCGCTATGCAGCTACGCCTTGACGAGTACCTGACCAGGACGCGGGCCTTCGCCGACGTGGACGTGCCCGCCTTCCGCACCTACCAGCAGCACCGGGCGGAGCTCGTCACGGCCGAGCGCGCACGGCTGCGCGTGGACGAGTACCGGCCCCGGGTCATGTCGTCCTTCGTACGCAACCGCCTCGTCGACGAGGTCTACCTGCCCCTGATCGGCGACAACCTCGCCAAGCAGCTCGGCGCGGCAGGAGACGCCAAGCGGACCGACTCCCACGGTCTGCTGCTGCTCCTGTCCCCGCCCGGCTACGGCAAGACCACCCTGATCGAGTACGTCGCCGACCGCCTCGGCCTGCTGCTCGTCAAGGTCGACGGTCCCGCCCTCGGACAGGAAACGACCTCACTCGACCCCGCCGAAGCGCCGGACGCCGCCGCCCGCCGGGAGCTGGAGAAGATCGCCTTCGCTCTCGCGGCGGGCAACAACGTCCTGCTGTACGTGGACGACATCCAGCACACCTCGCCGGAGTTCCTGCAGAAGTTCATCCCGCTCTGCGACGCCACCCGCACACTGGGCGGCCACGACCTGCGCGGCAAGCGCTTCGCCGTCTGCATGGCCGGCAACCCCTACACCGAGTCCGGACAGCTCTTCCGCGTCCCGGACATGCTCGCCAACCGGGCCGACGTGTGGAACCTCGGCGATGTGCTGACCGGCAAGGAGGACGCCTTCGCGCTGAGCTTCGTCGAGAACGCCCTCACCTCCCACCCCGTCCTCGCCCCGCTCGCCGGCCGCGACCGCGCCGACCTGGAGCTCCTGACCCGCCTGGCGACGGATGACCCCACCGCACGACGCGACCGGCTCACCCACCCCTACGCCCCCGCCGAACTCGACCGCGTCCTCGCCGTCCTGCGTCACCTGCTGACCGCCCGCGAGACCGTCCTCGCCGTCAACGCGGCCTACATCGCCTCCGCCGCCCGGTCCGACGACGCCCGCACCGAACCGCCCTTCCGACTCCAGGGCTCGTACCGCAACATGAACAAGATCGCCGCCCGCATCTCACCCGCCATGAACGACGCCGAACTCGCCGCCGTCATCGACGACCACTACACCGCCGAAGCCCAGACCCTCACCACCGACGCCGAGACCAACCTCCTGAAGCTTGCCGAGCTGCGGGGAACCCTCACCACCTCGCAGGCCGCCCGCTGGGCGGAGGTCACCACCGCCTACCTGCGGACCCAGGCACTCGGCGGCGCCGGAGAAGACCCGCTGAGCCGGGCGGTCGCCGCCCTCGGCCTGCTCGCCGACCGCATCACAGCCGTCGAAACGGCGATCACCCGGGCGACGGACCCGCGCCATCTGCTCGCCCGTCCCGTGGGAAGGCACGCGGCAGGACCGGCAGAAGCTTCCCGCTAGGCAGCGTGAGGTGCCTGGTGCTCCATGCGTTCCTGCATGCGTCCGAAGAACTCCTCCGGCCGCGTCACGCCGGCCGTCACTCGGGCAAGGCGTTGCTCTTCGGCTTCTCCGCGTAGCTGGTGGCGGCCGTTGCCTTTGCGACGGTCGAGTGGATCCGTCCGCACCGACGACGATCCGGGCGTGGGCGTGGGCGTGGGCGTGGGCGGTGGCGGTCCTGGCGTCCTTGCCGTGCCCCATGATTCCGATGACCGTCCCGCCGGCGAACAGGATCTCCTCGACGGTGAATCCCTCTCGGAGCTCGGCGCCCGACTCTGCGGCGGAGTCGGCGAGGATCTTGCCCAGGACCGTGCGGCGCGGGGCGTAGGAGACGTCGAAGCCCTCCCGGCAGGGGACCCGGCGATGACGAAGGGGCCCAGGTCGAACGCGTAGGTGTCGATGGCGGGGCAGCCCGTGCCGACCACTCGGTCCAGCGGTCCCCAGCGTTCGAGCGCGGCCAGGCCGGGCGGATGGATCAGATGGGTGGAGATCGTGTCGCTCGGGAACGTCGCCCGGTCGACGAGGAGTACCCGGTGACCGAGGCGGGCCAGAAGCATGGCGGTCGGGGCACCCGCACACCGAGCGCCGACGACGATCACGTCGCAATCCTGGGTTCCGGCACCGGACACGCCGGCCGTGCTGGTCATGGACCCCACCTGCCGATCGAGCACACCACCCGATGGAACCGTCTGCGGCCAGGCGGGGTGTCTGTCGCAGTTGCGGTGCGTCACTTCCACGCCGGTCCAGGCTCACGCGCCGTTCCCGGCGAGCCGTGGACGACTGTCTGCGGCATCCCCAGTGAACAGGGGTGTCATGTACTCATGCTCCTGACCTGCGGAGATGAGTGCACTGTGAACGGACACTGTGTCCGGATAACGGTCGCGTCACGCTTGCTGGGATTTTCGAAGATCACTGTACGTTATGTGACATGCGTCACGCACCGTGTGGCGGATGGCGTGGTAGGAATGCGCAACTTCGCAGGTGGCACAGCCCCTCGCCGCTCCTGCGCAGTGCCGGCACGCACCGGCAGCACTGCTCGAGGTGATCACGCTCCGAGTCCACGGACGTGACTCCTCTGCTCGCCGATCGGACAACGGCGTTCGCTCACACACCGCACACCTACTGGCGCAGCCTCCCATGCGCCGGTCCTGCGTTACTGAGGTCCCCACCGTGTCACTCGATTCCTTCACCCAGTCCGTCGACAAGGCTGTCAGCGGATTCTTCGAACCCATAGCCAAGTGGCTGGGAGACGTCGTCTTCTACTCAGTCCCCGTCGGGGGTACGGAGCTTCCCCTCATCGTGGCCTGGCTCGTCGTCGCGGGTCTGGTCTTCACCGGCTGGTTCGGCTTCATCCAGCTGCGCAAGTTCAAGCTCGCCGTGAACGTGGTGCGGGGCAAGTACGACGAGAAGGGGTCGGCCGGTGAGGTCAACCACTTCCAGGCGCTGACCGCCGCCGTCTCCGGCACCGTGGGCCTCGGAAACATCGCCGGTGTGGCCGTCGCGGTCTCCATCGGCGGCCCGGGCGCCACGTTCTGGATGATCCTGTGCGGTCTGCTGGGTATGGCGACGAAGTTCGTCGAGGTCACCCTCGGTGTGAAGTACCGCGAGGTGCACGCCGACGGCACCGTCTCCGGCGGCCCGATGCACTACCTGCCCAAGGGCCTGGCCGAGCGCTTCGGCAAGAACGGCAAGACCCTCGGCAAGGTCCTCGCTGTCCTCGCCTCGTTCTTCGTGCTGTTCTTCGGCCTGTTCGGCGGCAACCTCTTCCAGGTCAACCAGTCCTACGCCCAGCTCGTCTCGGTCACCGGCGGTGAGAACGGCCTGATGGGCGGCTCTGCGGGCGCGCTCTTCTTCGGCATCCTGATCGCGGCCCTGGTCGGCATCGTGCTCCTCGGCGGCATCCGTTCGATCGCCTCCGTCACCAGCAAGCTCGTCCCGGCGATGGCCGGCATCTACATCGCCGCCTGCCTCGTCGTCATCGCCGTCCACGTCACCGCCGTCCCCGCCGCGATCGCCACGATCATCGAGGGCGCCTTCAACCCCCAGGGCGTCGCGGGCGGTGTCCTCGGCGCGCTGATCATCGGCTTCAAGCGGGCCGCGTTCTCCAACGAGGCCGGTCTCGGCTCCGCCCCGATCGCCCACTCCGCGGTGAAGACCAAGCACCCCGCGAGCGAGGGCCTGGTCGCCCTGCTCGAGCCGTTCATCGACACGGTCGTCATCTGCACCATGACCGCGCTGACCATCGTCATCGCCAACCCGGCCAGCTATGTCGAGGTCCGTCAGGGCGGTGACTCCATCGGCGGCGTCACGATCACCTCCGACGCCTTCGCCACGGTCCTGCCCTGGTTCCCGTACATCCTGACCCTCGCGGTCATGCTGTTCGCCATCTCCACGGTGCTGACCTGGGGCTACTACTGCATGAAGGCGTGGACCTACCTCTTCGGCCGCAGCAAGGCCAGCGAGGTGACCTTCAAGGTCTTCTACACCCTGTTCGCGGTGGCCGGCTCGCTGCTGACCCTGCAGACCCTGATCGACATGGCCGACGCGGTGCTGTTCATGCTCGCCGTCATCAACATCATCGGCCTCTACCTCCTCGCCCCGGTCGTCAAGCGGGAGTTGAACTCCTTCCTCGCCTTCGCCAAGAAGCGCGACGCCGGCCTCGACGCCGACGACGACACTGACCAGGAGCCGGTGAAGACCACCGTCTGACCGCCCCCCGGCGGCCCGGCTCCCGAAGGGCCCTGTGCTCACCTCGCGCCTTGGTGGGGACAGGGCCCTTCACCCTTGTTCCAGCAGGTGAGAGACGCCTGGTGAGGCTCCCGCGCGCCCGATAGGGTGTAAACAACGCGTCAAGAGATGACGCTGGTGTGCCGGGAAGTCTGGTCGGCGTCCGAGGGCCCGTGTGCCCGTTTGTCGACATTCCCGGAGGTCCGCCCCATGACGCAGTCACGTCCCCGCAAAGTGGTCTTCGGACTCCTGCCCTGGCCCGAACGTCAGGCCATCGCCGAGGCCCTTCGGACGGAGACGGTCGGCGGTCTGGTCCTCCTCGCGGCGGCCGTCGTCGCCCTCGTCTGGGCGAACAGCCCGTGGAGCGAAGCGTACGAGTCCGTACGGGACTTCCACTTCGGTATCCCCGCACTGGGTCTGGACCTGTCGGTCGCCCACTGGACCGCCGACGGCCTCCTCGCGGTCTTCTTCCTCGTCGCGGGCATCGAGCTGAAGCGTGAGCTCGTCGTCGGTGAACTGCGCACCCCCGCCACGGCGGCCCTGCCCGTGATCGCGGCCCTGTGCGGCATGGCGGTACCGGCGGCCGTCTACACCCTCGTCGCCGCGTCGGGCGGCGGAAGCATCGACGGCTGGGCCGTCCCCATGGCCACCGACATCGCCTTCGCGCTCGCCGTCCTGGCTGTCATCAGCACCCATCTGCCTTCGGCCCTGCGGGCGTTCCTGCTCACCCTCGCCGTCGTCGACGACCTCGGCGCCATCCTCATCATCGCGATCTTCTTCACCAGCGACCTCAACTTCTGGGCGCTCGGAGGGGCTTTCGCAGGCCTGATCCTCTTCTACGCGCTCCAGCGCTTCCGGGTGCGCGGCTGGTGGTGGTACGTCCCGCTCGGCGTCACCATCTGGGCGCTGATGTACAACTCCGGCGTCCATGCCACCGTCGCCGGCGTCGCCATGGGCCTCATCCTGCGCACCACCCGCGACAAGGGCGAAGCCGCGTCCCCGGGCGCCCGCGTCTCCCACCTCGTCCACCCCTTCTCCGCGGGCGTGGCCGTCCCCCTCTTCGCCCTCTTCGCCGCAGGCGTCGGCATCTCGGGCGCCGCGCTCGCGCACGTCTTCACCGACCCGGAACCCCTCGGGGTCTTCCTCGGCCTGGTCGCGGGCAAGATCCTCGGCATCTTCCTCGGCACCTACCTCGCAGCCCGCTTCACCCGCGCCCAGCTCAACCCCGACCTCGCCTGGGCCGACGTGTTCGGACTCGCCACGCTGGCCGGCATCGGCTTCACCGTCGCCCTCCTCATCGGCGAACTGGCCTTCCCGAACGGTGCCGAGGCCGAGCACGTCAAGGCCGCCGTCCTGATCGGCTCCCTCACGGCCGCCGTCCTCGCCGCCGTGCTGCTGCGCCGCCGCAACCGCCTCTACCGGCGGCTGTGGGAGGACGAAGAGCGCGACGAGGACGCGGACGGCATCCCCGACATCTACCAGACGGGGCCGGCGGGCGGCGGCCGGTGACCATGGAGGACGCGGGACCCGCGCTCCTCGGCACGGCTGTCGTGGTCGCCCTCCTGATCATTCGCACCGCCGTACGTGAGATGCGCGAACCAGGGAGCGCGCGGCGAGAGTGGTCCGCCCTCCGGCAACGGCGGGTCCTGGCCACCGCCGCGGCCACAGCCGTGGTCCTCGGCGCGGTGGGCTGGGCGTATTCCGGACCGGCAGCCGTCCCATGGGCCGTCCTCGCCGGTCTCCTGGCCACTCGGATCAGCGGCGGAAGGTGACGATGATGCTTCAGGTCGTGTGGATCGTGCTGTGCACGGCCGGCCTTGTGCCCATCGGGATCGCCTCCCTGCGCGGATGGGCCCCGCGCTGGGCGCGCGATTGCGGTGCGCGCGTCACCAGGGCACGCGGCATCGCCGCATTCACCCTCTACGCGGGCTCCCTGACCCCGGCGGTACTGAGCCTCGCCGGAGTGCCGGGAGACGAACTCGTCCCGCTGCGGATCGCGGCCGGCCCGCTCCTGATACTCGCCGCGACGGTCCTGGTGCTGTGGGCGTCGGTGACAGACCGCCGTGAGGCATCGCGCTGAGGCCGTAATCGTCTCGGGAGCAACAGGCGCTGCCGCACACGGGCGACAGGGCGGGAACCTGCGACCGACGAGGTTCGCCGGCCGCACAACGATCAGACGGGGGTAGAAAAGATCATCAGCACACGCGCGAAAGCTGTTATCGGAGTGCTGCTCATGGTACTCGCGGGTGGAGTTCTGTTCCGTGTGGCGGGCGGAGCGGATGAGGCTTCAGGGGACGATCTGGAGGGTGCCTGCCGTGGGTTGATGGCGACGGACGAGGCTCGCGCCTTCTTCTCAGGTGCCGACCTCAAGGCCCGTGGCCACACCTCCGAATGGGTCGGGCACGATGTCGAGCGGTGCTCCGTGTGGGCGCGTTCGGACGCGAGTGGTCCGGTCCTGCGCCTGCAGATCCGGCCGGTGGCGGCCCACCGGACCAGCGGAGCGGCCGAGGAAGAGTCGGCGACCCCGCTCGGTCACGGCTGGAACGGCTCCTTCCTCATACGCCCGAACCCGCAGGCCGCCGTGCTCGTGGACTGCGACTCGATTCCGGGCAAGGGGCTTCTCGTTCTGACCGAGTCCGGTGAGGATGTCGAGGACCTGTCCGAGCGGCAGGTGATCCAGGTGGCGCGCTTCGCGACCGAGAGTGCCCGCCTCGCGGCGAAGCACTTCGGTTGCCAGGGCACCCTGGGCGAGCGACCCCCGCGGGTCGACCGGACCGACTGGCGGAAGCGGAACCCTGCCTCGGCTTCCGGTACGTGCCGAGGCGTGGTGGACGCCCGTGCCGCGAGAGGGGCCGGTGTCACCACGGTCACGGAGAAGCCGGCCGGGCGTGCGCTGACCGAGTCGTGCTCGGTGGAGACGGCTGGGGGAGGCCGCTACCGACTGACCGCGTACTACGGGGCGTCGGCCAAGCAGGAGATCTATCTGGACACCCGGTACCCGGGCAGCGTGAAGGGCGCGCTGATGCGTCCGCACACGTGCCGTGGGGCCATGGAGACGGCGTACTACAAGCTCGTTCACTTCAGGCCGTCCGGGGCGTCGGGCGACGCTGAGCCGGCGGAGCGGGGAGCTGTCGGCGACCCGCAGCGGTTGCTGGAGCGTTTCGCTGCCGCCTCCGCCGAAAGGCACGGCTGCCCGCGGTGAGTACAGATCCGCCGTCGGCTGCCGGGTAGGCGAGGGCGGACTTGCCGAGCACCGGCAAGTCCGCCCCGTTCTCGTTGCGTGTCAAGGGCCTGTCAAAGATGCGTATGGAACGCATAAGGTCGGTACCGGTGTGCCGGGAAGCCTGGTCGGCGAACAGAGGAGACGTCTCTGTTCTCACCTGCCGACAGGGGACTTCTGCCATGGTGCTCGTTGCCGTCTTCGGAGCCGCGCTGCTCGTCGCGGTCCTGCTGTCCGGGCTCGCCGCCCGCACCGTCCTGTCCACCTCGCTGCTCTTCCTCGTCGGCGGGGCACTGGTCAGTGACGGTTTCCTCGGTCTGATCCACATCACGCCCGAGAGCGAGATCGTGTCGGTCACCGCCGATCTGGCCCTGTTCGCGGTGCTGTTCACGGACGGGATGCATGTCTCGTTCGCCAAGTTGCGCGCCAACTGGCGCAATCCGGTACGGGCCCTGGGCTTGGGGATGCCACTCGCGTGCGTGGGGACGGCCCTGATCACCCACTACCTGGTGGGTCTGGACTGGACGACGTCCTTCCTGGTCGGAGCCGTTCTCGCGCCGACCGACCCGGTGTTCGCCTCGGCGATCGTGGGTCGCAAGGAGGTTCCCGCCCGGCTGCGTGAACTCCTCAACGTGGAGAGCGGCATCAACGACGGGCTCGCCCTCCCCGTCGTCCTGATCCTCATCGCCGCCGCCGGCCCGGCCTCACCCCACGCCGCAGCGTCCTTCGGGAAGATCGGCCTGGAGCTGGGGCTCGGTCTCGCCTTCGGCGTGGCTCTGCCGCTGCTCGTCACGCTGCTCACCCGGGTGAGGTTCCTCGGCGCAGAGCCCAAGCTGCAGCCGTTGTTGCCGCTGGCCACCGGCGTCATCCTGTACGCCGCCTGCCACCTCACCCACGCCAACCCCTACCTCGCCGCCTTCTCCGCGGGCGCGGTCCTCGCGGCCGTCTCGCCGGAGTCCCACAAGGCGTTCGAGCCCCTGGGCGAGTCGCTGGCTGAGCTCGCCAAGTTCGCCGCCCTGCTGGTGTTCGGCGCGCTGCTGACCCCGCAGCTGTTCGGCGACCTCTCCTTCGGCGGGTACGTGGCGGTGATCCTCGCGATCGTACTGATCCGGCCCGGGTCGCTGCTGCTGTCTCTCTGGGGGACGCGGATCGACCGCAGGGAGAAGCTGGTCGCGGCCTGGTTCGGCCCGAAGGGCTTCGCCTCGGTCGTCTACGGCCTGCTGGTCCTCCAGGCCGGCATCCCGCAGGGACAGGAGGCGTACACGCTCATCGCCGTCTGCATCGCCTTCTCGATCATCGCCCACAGCAGCACGGACGTCCCGATCGCCCGTCTCTTCCACGTCGACGACCTCGTCGAGGCCGGCGGAGAGCGGACGGAGGCTCGCTCGGAGGCCGCCGACGTGGAAGCGGGTACCCATGCGCGCACGTGACCTTGCCCGGCGGTGTGCCTCCCTGTCGGCCGACGAGTCGGTCCTGCGTGCCGTCGAGCTGCTGGCCGACGAGGGCGCGGCCGGGATCGTGGTGGTGACCTGGGAGGGGCACCCCTTCGCGATCCTGGAGGGCCATCACATCCTGGCCGGAACCCTGCCCGACGCGGTGCGCGACGACCATCTGCGCGCCAGCGTCGTGGGCGACCGCCTCGATGGTGAGGTACGAGCGAGCATGGCCACGTTGACGGTCGCCGACGTGCTGCCCCGGCGCCGGCCCGCCCTCGCGCTCGTCGGCCCCCATGCCTCGCCGCTGCGGATGTCCGCCGTCATGGCCCGTACCGGCAGTCCCGTCGTCGCGGTCGTCGAGTACGACGGCGCCGACCGCCCGCACCTGCTGGGGGCGGTCACCGCCGCCACGGTGCTCGCGCATTTCCGCTGACGACCTCGGCACCCGACCAGCTAGGAGCTGCTTGTGAACAACGACGACGAGCCCGTATTCAAGAAGAGCGCATGGGGGACGAACCGCTACTACTACAACCCGAACAACCCCATCGGTCTCTTCCTGATCTTCGCCAGCGTGGCCTTGGTCATCGTGATGATGGTGATGATGGAGAACCGCGCGGGGCCTTTCGCTCCCCCCTCCACCCCCACCTGGAGCCCGCCCGCGTACGACGAGTCGTGGACCTTCTCGCCTCGTCCCCAGCAGCCGAGCTCTGCGCCCTCCGCGCAGCCGTGAAGCGCGTCAGCGGTCCGCTGCCTCCAGCCGGACGAACGGGATCCGCTCACCCGCCGCGCGGTAGGCGGCCTTGCCGCCGTCGACCGTGAAGCCCATGCAGTGGCAGAGGGCGCGTGCGGCCCGTGGGTGCCGGCGGGCGTACTCGGCCATGATCCGCCCGCCTCCCTTCGGGGAGGGGAACCGCGCGGTGACCACCTGGTAATGGCGACCGGACTGGATCGTCACCTGGGGCGTGTGGCGGAGGTTCCGGTACCACTGGGCATCCGGGCCGAATCCGGAACGGTCGGCCGAAACCGCCGCGGAAGAGGCGGATCGGGAGCCGGAGGAGGCGGCGTCTCCAGCCGGAGGGAGGACGGGGGCGCCGCGGTGTGGAAGGCATACGGCGGCTCTCCTGGCACGGCTACGGATACCGGGCGGCTTCGGTTCGATAACAGCTGGTGGGTGAGTGTTACTCGATGAGGCCGAACCATTGCATAGTCTAAATGTGAGGGCGTGGGCACGACTGAGCGACAGGCTCCTCGGCTCCGCCGCGTACGAGGGCAGTCCCCCGCTGTGGTTGGTGGCCGAGGGCCTCGTGGTCGCTGCCACGAGTACCGCACTGGTCGCCGGTTCCGGCGCCGTGGCCGTCCTCGCCGGCATGTCACCCGCCCACGCGGTGGCCGCTGTCGCGGTGGCCGTGGCAGCCGTCGCGCTCTACCTCCTGATCACCCAGGCGGGGCATCTGCTGGTGGCAGGGACCGCGCTACTCGGGATCCTGCTCTCACCCGGCGTCTCCGGGGTAGCCACGGAGGCCGTGTTGACCGGGGCGGGGCGCACCCAGGACGTGGTCGTGACGGTGGTCGCGTACGAGCCCGCGGGCAGTCCCGCGTACTACTGCTCCGTCCGCCACCAGGACGGCTCTCCCGTCGGGGCGAGGCTGTGGAGGGGATGCGGTCCCTCCGTGCTGCCGGGGGACCTGATCGGCATGGTCTACGACCCGGCGGGAAGAGTGCCTCCGCGCGGTGTCGAAGGGCCCGGCGCACTGCTGTGGAGTCTCGTCAGGACGGCCATGCTGCTTCTGGCGTTCGCCGTGGCCTGTTTCGTCGCCGTCGTGCGGTCGTACTACGTACCGCCGTCCGCCCAGTCGGACCAGCCGAGAGGATGCGAGCCCAGGTCACCGTCGCCGAAGGCCGGTTCCTGACCAGCGGAGTTGAAGGCGTCGAGAGCCTCCACGAGGGCGGTGCGCCGAGCCGGGTCGAGGCGACGGAGGATGGCCGTGATCTCCGTACGCCGCCGGGAGGTCACGTCCTGGACGACACGGCTCCCCTCCTCGGTGAGGCGCAGGACGGTCTCGCGGCGGTTGGCCGGGTTCGTCCGACGGTCCATCAGGCCGGAGGCGATCAGACGGTCCACCATCCGCATGGCGGTGGACGGCTGTACGCCGAGGTGGTCGGCCAAGGCCACCAGCTTCGACGGACCGCGGGTGGACAGCACCACGAGCATCCGGAACTGCGGCAGCGTGATGCTCTCCTCGACCGTCGCCAGCGACCGGGCCGAGACCGCGACGAGCAGCCGCGAGGCCGTCAGCACGGCACGCGTCACGGCTTCG
Source organism: Streptomyces sp. NPDC000410 (assembly GCF_040300305.1). Taxonomy (NCBI): domain Bacteria; kingdom Bacillati; phylum Actinomycetota; class Actinomycetes; order Kitasatosporales; family Streptomycetaceae; genus Streptomyces; species Streptomyces sp. NPDC000410. The sequence goes on along the minus strand of NZ_JBEPDM010000008.1, from coordinate 172,491 downwards.
ATGTCGTCCTGGACCGGCTCGCTCTCCTCGTGCTCTCCCATATGAACCTTTGTACCGTGCGCCGGAAGGCAGTCGTCACGCGCGGTAGCGCAGCAGCAGCATGGCCGCGTCGTCCCCGAGTGGCCCGCCGGCGTGCGCGACGATGTCGCTGTGCAGGGCGTCGAGGGCGAGTTCGGGGCTGTCGGCGTTCAGCAGGTGGAGCCGGGAGTCGAGGGGATAGAACTCTCCCCGGCCGTCCCGGGCTTCGGTGACGCCGTCCGTGTAGAGCAGGAGCTGGTCGCCGGGGTGGAACGCGGTACTCAGCGTCTCGGGTGACTGCGCTCCATGTATGCCGAGTCCGAGCGGCATCGCTCGTGTCTTCGGTGCGAGAAAGCGCGCCGTGCCGTCGGCGTGGATCATCAGCGGGGACGGATGACCGTAGTTGAGCAGGGCCACGGTCCGGTCCTCCCGGATCTCGGCGATCACCGCCGTGACGAACCGCTCCCCGCGCAGCGCTCGGTTCATGGCCCTCTCCAGCCGTGTGCTGACGCCCGTGAGGTCGGGCTCGTCGTGAGCGGCCTCCCGGAAGGCACCGAGCACATCGGCAGCCGTCTCCACGGCGTCGAGTCCCTTGCCCTGGACGTCGCCGACGATGACCCGTACGCCACCGGGAGAGGTCACCACCTCGTAGAGGTCCCCGCCGATACGGGCTTCGGCCACGGCGGCCGTGTACGAGACGGCGGCACTCAACCCGCCGGCGGTGCGGGGCACAGGCCGGAGCAGAACCCGCTGCGCCACCTCGGCGATCGAGCGGACACTCGCCAGCTCGGCCTCGCGGCGACGCCGCATCACCGCCGCGACCAGACCGGCGGCGGTGACCCCGGCCACCGAGACCAGCGCCGTAGTCCCGCGCCGCCCGGGAAACAGGCCGTCGTACCAGCCGAGCGCAAGACACAGGACCAGGGCCAGCCCTCCGATCAGGGCGGTACGGCGCGGCCCGCCGGTGAGCCCGGCGAACGCGGGCCCCAGCGCCACCAGCGGCAACAGCCCGACGGTCGGCCCGGCGGCGATGTCGGCGATCGCGGTGACCGCCATGACGAGGTGGGGAAGGAGGGAGAGGGCACGTGTTCCGGTCGGCTGGTCGGTCAAGGTTCTCCCCGGTGGATCCGGTGGTGGCACCCCCGCTGCGTGCCGACACCGTCCCTGCGGCATCCGGCGGGGGTGCCTGGCTTCCTTTAGCCTATGCAACGATCCTGTGTGCGTCTGGCTGCCTTCGCACAGGGGTTACCGAATCGATTCCCACGTCGACGGAACCAGATGTGTGCCCGCCCATGGGAGGGCAAGGGGGCTCGGGTGGGCGTGTCATGGACCCGGCCCGGCCTCCGGTGCGGGATGTTCGTCCCGGCGACTGGCGAGTGTGCGGAGGTGTCCCGGTGGCGGCGAGCGACGGCAGGCGGAGTCACCCCGAGCCGACACCCCGGGCGCCGTCGGAGTCCCCAGAGCGTCCCGCTCCTCTGAGGCGCTTGCGGACCGCCGTGGGTTCCGCCGTCGTTTCGGGGCCTCCGGGGCCGGCGCGTCCGGAGTTCTGGCGCAGCCCGCTGCGGGGGCTGTGGCTGACGGCTGTGCTCGGGCTGGTCCTGCTGGTCGGCATCACGCTGCTGTTCGTGACGGGCCTGGTGTCGTACGCCGCGTACAACCCCGATCTGTCGCCGGTCAACGACCAGACGCCGGACAAGGGGTGGCTCGGCTTCTACCTGTTCTCCTGGCCGACCTCGCCGTACTGGCTCTACCGGGTGAACCAGGGCGTGCACGTGGTCCTGGGCGTCGTCCTCGTGCCGGTGCTGCTGGCGAAGTTGTGGTCGGTCATCCCCAAGCTGTTCCAGTGGCCGCCCGTGCGCTCGGTCGGCCACGCCATCGAGCGCCTGTCCCTGCTCCTGCTGGTGGGCGGCGCGATCTTCGAATTCGCCACGGGCATCCTCAACGTGCAGCTGCACTACATCTTCCCGGGCTCCTTCTACGTCCTGCACTTCTACGGGGCGTGGGTGTTCATCGGTGCCTTCGTCGTGCACGTCGTCTTCCGGCTGCCGCGTGCCCTGCGCGCGGTGAGGTACGGACGCGAGCTCCCGGAAGCCGGCACGGAGGAGGCGGCCGGCCTTGCGTCGCCCCGGCCCGCGCCGCCGACCATCTCACGGCGGGGCGCCCTGGGCATGGTCGGACTGGGGTCCCTGGCGCTGTTCGTGGTGACGGCCGGGCAGAGCGTGGGCGGCTGGTGGCGCCGGACGGCGCTGCTCGCCCCGCACGGCCGCGACCCCGGCACCGGACCGAACGGCTTCCAGATCAACAAGACCGCGGCATCCGTGGGGGTCCGGCCCAGCGACATCGGCCCCGCCTGGCGGCTGACCGTACGCAGCGGAGGCCGGCAGGTCGTCCTGACCCGAGACGAGCTCCTGACCATGGAGCAGAACGCATCGATGTTGCCCATCGCCTGCGTGGAGGGCTGGTCGACCCCCGACCAGCTGTGGAGCGGCGTTCGGCTCACCGACCTGGCCGCACTGGTGGGGCGGGGGACGGACACCCCGCGGGCCCTGGTGGAATCGGTACAGCGGGGAGGGGCGTTCAGCTCCGTCGTCCTGAGGGACAACCAGGTGCGCGACCACCGTTCACTCCTGGCCGTACGCGTCAACGGAGCCGTCCTCTCGCAGGACCACGGCTACCCGGCCCGCGTGATCGTCCCGGGCGCGCCCGGTGTCCACAACACCAAATGGGTCACCCGGATCACCTTCGGAGAGCCGGCATGAGCCACATGACCGCCTTCCGTAGCCGCTACGGAGCCTCCCCGCTCCACCTGCTCCTCGTGCTGGCCTCCTTCGCCCTCGCCGCGTACGCCGGTGCCCGTCTGCTCCAAGGGGACAGCCTGGGCGTGGCCCTGTGGTTCGTCGGGGCCGCGCTCCTCCACGACCTCGTCCTGCTCCCCCTGTACGTGGTGACGGACCGGGCCGCGCAGCGCCTGTTCCGGGAGACCCCGGGGCAGAGGGCGCCGAGGGTGAGCGTCAACTACGTGCGTGTTCCTGTCTTCGTCTCAGGGCTTCTGTTGCTGGTCTGGTGGCCACTGATCCTGGGCAGGGTCGACCACTACACCGCGTACACAGGGCTCCCGGCCGACGGGTTCCTGGAGCGCTGGCTGCTGATCACGGCTGCGCTCTTCGTCGCCTCGGCAGCGATTCTCGTCGTCCGCAGGCGGCATGAATCGGCTCCCCGACGACGAGCGGCACGACGCGAGCGACGGGCACGCGAAGCCGTGCGGTGACGGTGAGGCCGGCGGCTCGAGCCCCGGCCGGTGGCGGCCTGCTGACGGCCACGCCCTCGGGGCGCGTCGTCAGGTCGTCCGGAACTGCGGGTTCCATGACGTACGACGAAGGGCTGGCCCAGCGGATCAGGGAGCGTCTCGGCGAGCGGCCGGACCTCACCGAGAAGCGGATGCTGGGCGGCCTGGCCTTCCTGCTGGGCGGGAACATGACCGTGGGCGTGGTCGGCGACGAGCTGATCGCCCGGGTGGGCCCCGAGCGGGCCGAGGAGGTCCTGGCCCGCCCGGAGGCCCGCCCGATGGACTTCACCGGCAAACCGATGCGCGGCTGGGTGACCGTTGAAGGCCCCGCTCTCGCAGAGGACCGGGTCCTCGACCGCTGGAGCGCCCTGGCCGTGGGCTTTGCGAGCACGCTGCCGCCCAAGTAACGGGGGAGCGCCGGTACGTCGCCTGCGTCCGGTCCGCAGCGGACTCCCCGCCCCGGAGGCATGCGCCGCGCACTCCGCGGGCCGGCGCCACTACGTCGGCCGGCTCGCGGTCCGGGCCGAGGGCGGCGACCCCGGCCCCGATGCCTGGATGGAGACGTCCTCGGGCTGAGGCGTTTCGGTTCCCCGGCGCCACCGCACGGCAGCGGCCGTGAGGACGAGGAGGGCCGCGAGGCCGTACGCGATCGCGGCCGTCGGCTCCCGGTGGTCGAAGACCCGACCGAATACGTAGACGGCCGGCCCCGCGAGGGCGACGCCGAGCCATTCCCAGCGTCCGTCCAGTGCGACGAGGGCGACCAGGAGCAGGGCGTACCAGGAGTAGCCGGGCGTGAGGAGGAGGAACGCCCAGCCGGTCACCAGGAGCGCGCCGCTCCACGGCCGTCGCGGGTCACCGCGCCCCATCACGTACAAGGACACGCACGCCATGAGGGCGAGGACCACGGGCAGCGCCCAGCTGTCGGGCAGGACCAGGCGGAGCAGCGCGTACCGGGCTTTGGCCGAGGGGTCGTCGTAGCCCTCCTCCTCCACGTAGCCGCCGAGGTAGCCGAAGACGGAGCCGTGCGAGACAAGGACGTACGGCAGGTAGGCGAGCGCGGTGAACGCGGCGGCGGGCAGCAGCACGGCGCCGGCGTCGCGGACGCGGCGGACACCGGACAGCGCGCCCGGCAGGACGATGGCGGGCATGAGTTTGGTGGCGACGGCGGCGCCGAGGACCAGTCCGCCGACGGACCGGCGATGCGGAACGAAGGCGACGAGCCCGAGGCCGGTCACGGCCAGCAGCGCCCCGAGGACGTCCACGTGTGCGTTGTTGACCGCCTCGATGGGCACGGCCGGGCACCACGCCCAGTACGCGGCCCGCCGCGGATCCGTGCCCCTGCGGCGCAGGATCAGCAGCACCGCACCGGTCACGCCCAGGGCGATCAGGCCGGAGCCGATCTGGAGCGGCTTGTGCCGGGCCCCCTCCGGGGAGAGCTGGTCGACCGCCAGGAAGTACGCCTCGGCGACGGGCGGGTAGATGGTGTGCACGGCGGGCCGGTTGAGCCGGGTGCAGTGCGGCTCCGGTCCGGTATGGGGGATGCGGGCACGGTCCGGGCCGGTGCAGGCCGCTCCCGTCGGAAAGAGCCACGTGTCACGCAGCCGGACCAGCTCCGGATCCTGCGGAGCGTGGTCGTACGGGGAGATGCCGGCCGACTGCACGCGGCCGTCCCAGGCGTAGCGGTACGAGTCGGTGCTGGTCCGGGGCGGCGCCACCAGCCCGGTCACCGTCACGGCGATCGCCCCGGCCACGAGCAGGGGCACGACATGGGAGGCCGGAACCCGGCGCAGCGCGAGCAGAGCGCCGGCGAACAGCAGCCAGCAAGCCGCGTACCACCAGAACAGTCCGGCGGGGTCGGGGCGATAGCCGTCGTACCGGATGGTGAGCACGAGGACGGCGGTGAGGGCGGCGAGGACCGTGGCGGCGAGGGCGGTGCGCGGGTTCACGTCCGCAGCGTTCCAGGAACGGATCCGGAAGTGGGGTCGGGCGCCCCGCGCGTCCGTGTTTCGTAAGGTGTTCCGACCACCCACTGGGGCGTTGCCGGGGGTGTCATGGGCGTCATGCGTCTCATCCCGTCTCCTGGACCGCCGATCAGCTTCAAGGGGCGTCTGCACGATGCCCGTACCGCGACCGTGATCGGCCGATGGCTCGGGCTCGCCGTCGTCGTCTGTTTCGCGACCGGCGTGCTCAGCCATTTCCTTCAGCACCCGCCCGCCTGGCTCGCCGACCGGCTGCCGAGCCGCCCGTACTGGGGCTACCGCCTCACCCAGGGGCTGCACGTGGCCTCGGGCATCGCCGCGATCCCGCTGCTGCTGGCCAAGTTGTGGGCGGTCTACCCCCGGCTCTTCGCATGGCCGCCGGTCCGGTCGGTCCGGCACGCGCTGGAGCGCCTCTCGGTGGCCGTACTCGTCGCCGCCGGGATCTTCGAGCTGTTCACGGGGCTGCTGAACACCTTCCAGTGGTACCCCTGGCCGTTCTCCTTCGTGCCCGTGCACTACGCCGTCGGCTGGCTTCTGGTGGGAGCGCTGCTGCTCCACGTCGCCGTTCGATGGCCGCGGATCCGTGACCACTTCACCCGCCGCTCACCCGGCACCCTCGCCCTCCCCGCCGCCGACGGACCGGACCGCCGTCAGCTGCTGGCGGCCATCGGGGCAGGGGTCGGTGCCGTCACGCTGACGACCGTCGGCCAGTCCGTCACCGCGCTCGGTCCGCTGGAGCTGTTCGGCCCGCGCAGTCCGGACCACGGGCCGCAGGGACTGCCGGTCAACCGCACGGCCGCCGCGGCACGCGTCACCGAGGCGTCGCTGACCGACTGGCGGTTGACCGTCGCCGGGCCGCGCCCGTACAGCCTCACTCTGGAGGAACTGCGCGCGATGCCGCAGCACGAGGTGACGCTGCCCATCGCGTGCGTGGAAGGGTGGAGCAAGTCCGCCCGCTGGACGGGGGTACGGGTGCGCGACCTGCTGGACAAGGCGGGAGGCGGCCCGGGGGCACGGTGCCGGGTGGTGTCCATGGAGGCTGCGGGCGCGTACCGGGTGACGGAAATGGGCCGTACGTACGCCCAGGACCCGCTCACCCTGCTGGCGTTGGGCCTGAACGGCGAGGTGCTGTCCCTGGACCACGGCTATCCGGCGCGGATCATCGCCCCGAACCGGCCCGGAGTGCTCCAGACCAAGTGGGTCGGCCGACTGGAGGTGCGGTGATGGTGGTCCGGTACGCGGTGGGCTGCTGCGGGATCGGCCTGATGGCCTTCGGCGGCGCCCTGCTGCTGGAGCAGCCCGAGCCGTGGCGGGTCGGCGTGTGGCTCGCGGGTGGGGTCCTCGCGCACGACGGGCTGATCGCACCGCTGGTGATCGCGATCGCCGCGCTCGCCGCGGCGGCGGGTCTGCGTCTGCGTGGGGTTCCGCGCGCCGCGCTGGTCGTCGCGGGCTCGCTCACGGTGATCGCCCTGCCGCCGCTCCTGCGCCCTGGAGGTGTGGCCAACGCGACGGTTCTGCCGCTGGATTACGCGCGGAACTGGCTTCTCTCGATGGCGGCCGTCGCCGTGATCACGGTCGCGTACGTCGGGGTGCGTGTGTGCCTGCGAAGGGCGGCTCGGCGGCGCTGAGTCGCGGCAGGGCCATGGAGAAGGGGCCGACGCGTGGCCGCGTCGGCCCCCTCCACGTCGCGGCGTCAGCGGCGTAGGCCCACGAATCTGCGGCCCGCGGCCTGCCAGGTGAGGGATCGGGTCCAGCCGGCTTTCGGGGCCTCGGCGCAGAGCGCCCGGGTGCCGAGCCGGGCCCATCGGAAGGGCGCGCCGCGGCCGCCGCGGCCGTCGTCGACGTGGACCTCGACGCGTTCGTCGACGTCGGCGGTGGCCACCTCGACCAGCAGGGAGCCGGACGGTGAGGCGAGTCGGGCGGCGCGGCGGAGCAGGGCGGCCGGGTCGCCTCCGATGCCGATGTTGCCGTCGATGAGCAGCACGGTGTCCCAGCGGCCCTCACGAGGCAGGGGATCGAAGACCGACCTGCACAGGGCGCTGCCTCCCGCGCGGACTGCGCGGGCCACCGCCTCCGGGGTGACGTCCACCCCCAGAGCCCGGTGTCCGCGTGCGGCGAGGGCGGTGACGAGGCGGCCGGGTCCACACCCGATGTCCAGGACAGGGCCCGCGCAGCGGTCGAGGACGGTGGTGTCGGCCGCGTCGGGTTCGGCGCACCATCGCTCGACGTCCAGCGGCAGCAACCAGCCGTCGCCTCGGCGCAGGTAGAGAGGACCCCGGCCGGTACGGAGCGCCTCGGCGTACGGGTCGGCCCGCCAGGCGAGGGCGGGTTCGGCCAGCTGGGCGGTCACCGCGTCACCGCGCAGAGCCATTCGTGGAGCGTGGCGAAGCGGGTGCCGGGTATGGCGGCCGCGACCCGTGCCGCGTCGGCCGGTGTGTCCACGTCGCACAGCTCGGGCAGGTCCCGTACCGCGCGCCCGGACGCGGTCAGCCGTCGGCGCTGCTCCCGCCCGGTGTGCGCCACCGACATGGGGACGCCGAGGAGCAGCGCCGGGTCTGGCTCGGCCAGGCCGAGTGCCCAGAACCCGCCGTCGTCGGCCGGGCCGAACCAGGCATCGGTCTCGCTGAAGTCGAGGCCCTGGGTGAGGAGGTCGGGGGTGACCTGGGGGGTGTCCATGCCGATGAGCAGCGCGGGCCCTTCGACGTGGGAGAAGGCCGCGGCCAGTCGGGCGTCGAGGCCGCCGGCACCTTGCGGAAGAACCTCGATGCCCTCGGGCATCCAGGACCCCGGTCGTCCGTCGAGGACAAGAACACGACGCCCGACAGGGGCGCCGAGCACGGCCGCGAGCGTGTCCTGGAGGGCGGCTTGGGCCAACTGGGCTGCCTGCTCCGGGGTGAAGTGCGGCGTGAGACGCGTCTTGACCCGCCCAGCCACGGGAGCCTTGGCGATGACGAGGAGGGTGCTCATACGGAGACCTCCCCGGCCGCCATGGACGGTGCGCCGGGCGGCTCAGCGAGTACCCGGCGCATGTCGCGCACGGCATGCCAGGTGCCCCGCCAAGTCCCGGTGACCTTCGACTTCCCCGAGCGGGGCAGGTACGGGACGTCCGTCTCGGCGACCCGCCAGCCCGCATCCGAGGCGCGCACGACCATCTCGAGCGGGTAGCCGCTGCGCCGGTCGGTCAAGTCCAGCCCGAGGAGGGGCTCTCGGCGTGCCACCCGCATCGGCCCGAGGTCGTGCAGCCGCAGCCCGGTGCGGTGACGCAGCATGCGCGCGAGGGCGAGGTTCCCGGCGCGGGCATGAGCGGGCCAGGCACCTCGCCCCTGCGGGCGCCGACGCCCGAGCACCAGATCGGCCTCGCCCGATGCCACCCGTGCAGCCATCGGGGCGAGCCGCCCCGGGTCCATGGAGGCGTCGCAGTCGCAGAAGCAGACCAGGTCGGCCCGCGCCGCGAGCAGCCCGGCGTGACAGGCCGCACCGAAACCACGCCGGCTCTCGTGCACGACGGTCGCCCCGAGGCTTCGGGCGATCTCCGCGGAGCCGTCGGTCGACCCGTTGTCGACGACGATGGCCCGCCACCCGGCGGGCACCCGCGCCAGCACCCAGGGGAGCGCCTCGGCCTCGTCGAGGCACGGCAGTACGAGGTCCGCGCGGGGCGGCGCGCAAGCAGATGAAGTCACCCTCCACACCGTAGGAACCGAGTAGCGGGAAATGACCCTTCCAGTCCTTACGAAACGCGGACGCCATCCCGGGGGAGGGGTACCTGCGCCAGAGCCGCGGCCGGACGGGTGACAACCTGGGGCCATGGCAGTGACCGACGGGGAGAGCCCGTACGAAGGACACCGCGCCGATGGTGTCGACGGGGCCGGCGCCTTGGGCAGGGTTCTCGTCGTGGACGACGATCCGACCGTCTCGGAAGTCGTGGCCGAGTACCTGAAGCGGGCCGGTTTCGCCGTGAGCCTGGCCGCCGACGGGCCGGCCGCGCTGCGCGCCGCCGAGGCGCTCCGGCCCGACCTCGTGGTGCTCGACCTGATGCTGCCCGGCATGGACGGGCTGGAGGTCTGCCGTCGGCTGCGCGCACGGGAGAACGGCAGCCCACCGGTCCCGGTCATCATGCTGACCGCGCGAGGTGACGAGGACGAACGGATCCTGGGCCTGGAGGTCGGCGCGGACGACTACGTGACCAAACCCTTCAGCCCACGAGAGCTCGTCCTGCGTGTGCGGTCGGTCCTGCGCCGCGCGGCAGCCGCCGCTCCGGCCGAGGGGCAACGGCTCGACGTGGCGGGCCTGTCCTTGGACGCAACGGCCCGCCGGGTCACCAAGAACGGGAAGGAACTCACGCTCACCCTGAGGGAGTTCGGTCTCCTCGCCTACTTCCTGCGGCACCCGGGGCAGGTCTGCGACCGGGAGCGGCTGATGCGCGAGGTCTGGGGATGGGACTTCGGAGATCTGTCCACCGTGACCGTCCACGTGCGCCGGCTCCGCGGAAAGGTCGAGGACGACCCGGCGACCCCGCGACTGATCCGGACCGTCTGGGGCGTCGGCTACCGCTTCGAGGCGAGCGCGGCCACCGAGGTCATCTCGGCTGCCGGGATGGAGACGGAGGCGGACCGTGCGTGACCTGCTGCTGATCGCCCTCTACGCCCTCCTCGGCGCGGGCGCCGCCGGTCTTCTGGGGGCCGTGGCGCTGCGCATGCTGAGGCACCGGAGTCTCGCGGTGTCCCTCGCCGTCGTCGCCGCCGTCGCCGTGGCCGCGATGCTCGCCGGGACGCTCGCGGTGGCGTGGGCGATGTTCCTGTCGTCCCACGACCTGGCCGTGGTGACCATGGTCGTCGCGATGGCGGCCGCCGTGTCGCTGGCCACCGCGCTGCTCCTCGGCCGCCAGGTCGTACGACGATGCCGGGAACTCGTCCGTGCGGCCCGCGGATTCGGGGAGCAGGGCACGTTCACGCCACCGCTCGTACCCGCCCCCGCCGAATTCGAGGACCTGAGCCGCGAGCTCGCCCTCACCAGCGAACGGCTGGCCGCCTCCCGCGAACGCGAGCGCGCCCTGGAGACCTCCCGGCGCGAACTCGTCGCCTGGATCTCGCACGACCTGCGCACCCCGCTCGCCGGGCTGCGCGCCATGTCGGAGGCGCTGGAGGACGGCGTGGCGGCCGACCCCGCCCGCTACCACCGCCAGATGCGCACCGAGGTCGACCGCCTCAACTCCATGGTCGGCGACCTCTTCGAACTCTCCCGCATCCACGCGGGCGCGCTGACCCTCAGCCCCACCCGGATGTCCCTCTACGACCTCGTCGGAGACGCCCTGGCCGGTGCCGACGCCCTCGCACGAGAACACGGCGTGCGCCTCGCGGGCGAGAACGTCGAACCCCTCCCGGTGGAGGTGGACGGCAAGGAAATGACCCGCGTTCTCTCCAACCTCCTGGTGAACGCCATCCGCCACACCCCCGCCGACGGCACCGTCGCGATCGCCGCCGAACTCCACGCGGACTCCGTGGTGCTCTCGGTCACCGACGCCTGCGGAGGCATCCCCGAGGAAGACCTCCCGCGCGTCTTCGACACCGGCTGGCGCGGCACCCCGGCACGGACTCCACCCTCGGGGGCGGGCCTCGGACTGGCGATCGTCCGGGGCATCGTCGAGGCACACGCCGGCCGGGCCGACGTCCGCAACGTCTCCGGCGGCTGCCGCTTCGAACTGACCCTGCCGGTACCGGTGGGGTAGCCGTACCCCAGGTCAGCCCACTGCTGCCCTACGGCTGCCGGGCGAGCCCGGCCTCCCACGGGGCCGGGTCTTCCGTGCCGCCCGCGAGTTCGGCCATCCCGTCGCTGAACGGCACCTCCGGACGCCAGCCCAGCTCGCGGCGCAGCCGCGCGGAGTCGGCGGTGATGTGCCGGACATCGCCCAGCCGGTACTCGCCGGTGACGACCGGGGACGGCCCCGCGCACGCGGCGGCCAGCGCTTCGGCCATGTCGCCGACGGTCCTCGGTTCACCGCTTCCGACGTTGTACGCGGCGAAGGCCGGCCCCTTCGTCAAGGCTTCCAGCGCCGTCGCGTTGGCCGAGGCCACGTCCCGTACGTGGACGAAGTCCCGACGCTGGCCGCCGTCCTCGAAGACGCGCGGCGATTCGCGGCGCGCGAGCGCGGACCGGAACAGGGCGGCCACGCCCGCGTACGGCGTGTCGCGGGGCATCCCTTGGCCGTAGACGTTGTGGTAGCGCAGCGAGATCACGCGTCCGTCCACCGCCCGGGCCCATGAGCCCGCGAGGTGCTCCTGCGCCAGCTTGGTGGCGGCGTAGACGTTCCGGGGGTCCATCGGCGCGTCCTCCGCGACCAGACCGGGTGCCAGGTCGGCACCGCAGGCCGGACAACGCGGCTCGAACCGACCGGCCTTCAGATCGGCCTCGGCACGCGGACCGGGCCGGACCACGCCGTGCGCGGCACACTCGTACCGCCCCTCACCGTAGACGACCATCGACCCGGCGAGCAGCAGCCGCCGCACCCCCGCCTCCGCCATTTGGGCCAGCAGCACCGCCGTACCGAGGTCGTTGACCGACACGTACCCGGGTGCGTCCCCGAAGTCCTTGCCCAGGCCCACCTTGGCCGCCTGGTGACAGACCGCGTCGACCCCGGCCAGGGCGTCCCGTACCGCCTTCGGGTCCCGTACGTCCCGCCCGTCCTCCGTCATGTCGAACACCACCGGGTCGTGCCCGCGTCCGATCAGCTCGGCGACGACGTGCGAGCCGATGAAGCCCGCTCCTCCAGTCACAAGTACGCGCATGCCCCGAAGCTATGCCGCCCCGGTTCCGGCGAGGTGTCCGACGGGCCGCGCGTCACGGATCTGTAAGAGGATCCGCTTCACGAACGCACAGGAGAGTCGGACGTCACGGCCGTGCCGCCCAGCAGTCGCCCCATGGCTCCCTGGGAGACTCCGACCAAGATCGTCTCCCAGGTTTCTCCCAAACGATCTCCGAAACCACTCAGGGGCCCGACCCGCTCTCGCGGATCAGGCCCCTGACCTGGTGTTTCAGCTGTCGGGGTGGCGGGATTTGAACCCACGACCTCTTCGTCCCGAACGAAGCGCGCTGCCAAGCTGCGCTACACCCCGATGTCGCTTGCTCTCGCGGCGACGTCGTTTACTTTAGCCCACCCGCGCCCGGAGACGAAATCCGGTTTTCACGACCCCGCGGGCCGGGTCCGATGCCGACGGCCCCAGCGGTCGTGGCCCGTCCCGCGTCGGCCCCAGGGGCCGTGGCCCGCACACGGCGGACGGACGGGGCCGGATCAGTCGCGGGCCGTGAGTGTCAGCAGCGTCGCCTCCGGCGGGCACGCGAAGCGCACCGGTGTGTAGCGGTTGGTGCCGCAGCCCGCCGAGACGTGGAGGTGCGAGACCAGGCCGTCGGCCTCGTGCGTCGAGAGGCCCTTGACGCGGTCCGTGTCGAGGTCGCAGTTGGTGACCAGGGCGCCGTAGAAGGGGATGCAGAGCTGGCCGCCGTGGGTGTGGCCGGCCAGGATCAGGGGGTAGCCCTCGGTGGTGAAGGCGTCCAGGGAGCGCAGGTAGGGGGCGTGGACCACGGCCATGGAGAAGTCGGCGTCCGGCTCGGGGCCGCCCGCGATCATGTCGTAGCGGTCGCGCTTGATGTGGGGGTCGTCCAGGCCGGTGAAGGCGAGGTCGAGGCCGTCGGAGGGGAGCTTGAGGCGGCCCCGGGTGTTGCTGAGGTTCACCCAGCCCGCCGCGTCGAACGCGTCGCGCAGTTCCTCCCACGGGTTGTGGACGACACCGACCGCGGGCGCGTTGCCGTTCAGGCCGTGGCGGCCCTGGGCCCGCTCGAGCAGATAGCGGGCCGGGTTGCGCAGCTTCGGCCCGTAGTAGTCGTTGGAGCCGAAGACGTACACACCGGGGAAGTCGAAGAGCGGGCCGAGCGCGTCGAGCACCTCGGGCACGCCCTCCGGGTCCGACAGGTTGTCACCGGTGTTGACGACGAAGTCCGGGCGCAGGCCCGCCAGCGACTGCAGCCAGGCGCGCTTCTTGCGCTGGCCGCTGACCATGTGGATGTCGGAGACCTGGAGTACGCGCAGCGGGCGCATGCCGCGTGGCAGTACGGGGACGGTCACCCGCCTCAGCCGGAATGAGCGGGCTTCGAATCCGGCTGCATAGGCGATGCCGGCGGCACCGACTGCCGCGACGGTGGCAGTGACTTTGAGGGGGAGCCCGTAGCGTGCGCGCATGCGCCCATCGTCGCAGACGGGTCCGGGAGGTCATATGGCCCGTCCCCGTGCCCGTCCCGCAGTCCGGCGCGGAAGGGCAGCAGGGCGAGCAGGCCCAGCGAGATCCATACGTAGGCGTTGGATCCGAGGATCCCGGGAACGCCGCCGTCGTTCCACCGCCACAGCCAGACGATGCTGCTGCACAGGAGGGCGTAGATGCCCAGGGTCCAGCCGATCATCCGCCGACGCTCGACGCTGCCCGGCGCCGAGCGCAGCCCCTTGTCCGCGAGCACCGCGACGGCGGGGATCAGCCAGACGAGATGGTGCACCCAGGTGACCGGGCTCACCAGGCAGGCGGTGATACCCGTCAGGGCGAAGCCGGCGAGTTCGTCACCGGCGGCGACCGCCCGCCGCGCCCGCCAGGCCCACAGGCACAGGAGCAGCAGGACGCCCATGGCCCAGACCACGCGGCTGGGCTCGGCGAAGGGTTCGGTGAGGCGGGCCAGCATGCCCTGCCAGGACTGGTTGGAGACGTACGAGAGCGAACCGACGCGGTCGGTGTTCCACATCGCCTCCGTCCAGAACGTCCAGGACGCCTCCTGGTCGGCCCAGGCGGCGAGCGCGGTCGCACCGCCCGCGACGCCCGTGGCGACGCCGGCCGCCCGGAGCCGTCGGGTCACCAGCAGGTAGACGATGAAGATCGCCGGGGTGAGCTTGATGGCCGCGGCGAGGCCGATGCCGAGGCCGGCGAAGCGGTTCAGCCGCAACGGGTGGCGCGCGCCCGCCGTGAGCAGCCAGGCGTCACCGAGCACGAGCGCGAGCAGCAGCAGATTGACCTGGCCGAAGCTGGCGGTGTCGCGCACGGGCTCCAGCCAGGCGAACATGCAGGCCAGTACGGCGTACGCGTACCACCGGGTCCAGCCCGCGCGGCGGATCGTCGCGTCGGCACAGATATAGAGGATGGCCGCCGCGGCCGCGACGTTCAGCAGTTGGCTGATCGCGAGGGCCCCGTACCAGCCGACCACCGCCATCGGCAGCATGCACACCGCCGCGAACGGCGGGTAGGTGAAGCCGTAGTGGGTACCGGGCTTGAGGTAGTCGTAGATCCGGCCGCCGTCGATCCAGTGGCCGACGGCACCGTAGTAGACCTTGAGGTCGAACCAGTTGCGGTGCAACGGGACGAACACCAGGAAGGCCGCGACCGCGGTCGTCAGTCCCAGGGTGACGAGGACCCTGCCGAGGGTCGTGGTCGGTGGTCTCACGCGGGACTCCCCAGCGGTTCCGGACGGCGGCCCGAGGAACCCCGGGCCATGAACTGATAGGCGCACCACAGTGCCAGCAGCAGGAGAAGTGCCGCCGCGCCGCCTGCCACCGCGAGCAGCAACTGGGTGCTGTCCGGGGCGAATCCGCTGGGCAGGACCGCGAGGGCCAGTACGCCGCTGGTCACGGCGGCGGCCCGGCGCAGGCGTGGTGACCTGTTGGGCAACGTGCGGGGCGTCTTGGGTGACTTGAGCGACTTGAGCGACGTGGATGTCGCGGGCGATGCGGCGGATGACGGGTTCGGTGAACGGGCCGGTGCTCCGCCCGGCGCCGCCGCGGCGATCAGGAACAGGCCCCACAGCACGTACCAGGGCCGGATCGCCGGACCGAGGACGGCTATCGCCGTCAGGCTCAGCCCGAGCGCGTAGACCGGGCCGAGCCGCCGGTGCCGCCGCCAGACGACGAGCACGGCGAGCGCGGTGGCGGCGAGGCCGAGCATGTGCCACGCCGGTACGGCGAACGGGGCGAGCCGGGCGAGACCGTCGCCCGCGCCTGCCAGCAGCGCGCCCGTCATCCGGCCGAGCGAGGAGGTCAGCGACCAGTTCCCGGGAGATACGGGGGTGTCGAGGGCCGCTATCCAGCCGTAGCCCGTGCCGGTGAGCGCGGTGGTCAGGGCGGTGGTGGCGGCTGCCGTGCCGAGGACGGCGAGCCCCGCCCCGAGCCAGGGCAGCCGGCCGCGCCGCCGATGGGCCCAGAGCAGCGCGACGGCGATCAGGCCCAGCGCGGCGGGCGCTTTGACCAAGGCGGCGAGGGTGACGAGTACGGCGCCGACGACCGGCCACCGGCCCAGCGCCGCGACCAGTCCGGCGCCCAGCAGGCCCAGCATCAGGGCGTCGTTGTGCGCGCCGCCCACGAGGTGCAGCAGCAGGAGCGGGTTCAGCGCGCCGAGCCAGAGCGCGGCGCGCGGGTCGGCACCGCACCGGCGGGCCAGTACGGGCAGGCACAGGACCATCAGCGCGACCCCGAGGAGCGCGACCAGCCGCATACCGAGAACGCCGGTCGACACCTCCGTACGCGCGAACTCCGCGATCGCGGCCGCGCAGGCCAGGAAGAACGGGCCGTAGGGGGTGGGGGTGTGCTGCCAGATCGGCGCGACTTCGGCGGTCAACGGACCGCCGAGCCGGGAAGGACCATAGGAGTACACATCAATCTGGGCATCGACCATCGCACCCTGGGCAAGATAGCTGTACACGTCCCTGCTGAACAGCGGCGGTGCGAGCAGCAGCGGAGCCGACCACAGGGCGAGCGTGAGCAGCAGCGTGCGCGGCGACGGCGGTACGGGCCCGCGGACGGCACGGCCGAGCAGCGCCCAGGCGGCGATGAGCACGACGAGCCCGAAGTAGGCCCCGGCCAGCCCGAGCGCGGCCGCTGCGGACCGCGGCGCGAGTACGTCCCGTACGGGTACGGCCCCGACGGCCACCCCACCGGCCGCGAGGGCCGCCGAGCCGGTCAGCCCCAGCAGCTGGCAGCGGCGGGTGTCGAAGGGGACGGGGATGACCGGCATGCGGGCAGGCTGTCAACGGACGATGGCCACCAGCCGACGCCCGCCCCACCCCGGAGCGGCCACGATATGTCCGGCGGCTTACGGGCTCCTTGCGGGTTCCGGGGGCGAGGCCCCCGGGAAATGCGCGGGCGGCGCACGCCGCGTACCTGCCACAATCGACGCATGACCACGCTCAAGGCCCAGATGAAGGAAGACCTCACCGAGGCGATCAGGGCGCGCGACGAGCTGCGCTCCTCGACGCTCCGGCTGACCCTCACCGCGATCAGCAAGGAGGAGGTCGCGGGCACGGAGGCGCGCGAGCTCTCCGACGACGAGGTGCAGAAGGTCATCGCCAGGGAGGCGAAGAAGCGCCGCGAGGCGGCCGAGGCCTTCGCCAAGGGCGGTCGCGCCGAGCAGGCCGACCGTGAGAAGGCGGAGGGCGAGATCCTCGACGCCTATCTCCCGCAGCAGCTGTCGGACGCGGAGCTGAACGACGTGGTCGCGCAGGCCGTCGAGGAGGCCAGGGCCGGCGGTGCCGAGGGACCGCGTGCGATGGGCGCGGTCATGAAGATCGTGAACCCGAAGGTGGCGGGCCGCGCCGAGGGCGGCCGGGTCGCCGCGGCGGTCAAGAAGCTGCTCGCGGGCTGAGGACGGGCCGCGCGTAACGCGGACGCACCGCGCACGCGCCACACGCGCACACACCCGACGCACGAGTGAGGGCGCCCCCGCAGGGGGGCGCCCTCACTCACGTACTGCCGGCGCGGTCAGTTCCGCCAGCCACCGCCGCCGTTGACCCGGCCACCGTCGGCGCCGCCGATGAAGCCCGGCGGGATGGTGACGCCGGGGAACGGCGACTGGACAGGCGGCTTGCCGGGCTTACCGGGCCTGGCTCCGCCCCGGCCCTCGTCCTTGCCCTTCTCCTTGGCGCGGGGCACGGAGACGGGGTTGAAGACGGAGGTCTCGGCGGCGTCCATCGCGCCGGTCACCGCGATCCGCCATATCGGGCCGGGCAGACAGCCGCCGCAGACCTTGTCGTAGTACTGGCCGCCGATGGTGATGTCGAACATCGGAGTCTTCTCGCCGATGTCGTCACCGACCCACACCGCCGTGGAGAGGTTCGGGGTGTACCCGACGAACCAGGCGTCCACACGCTCGTCCGTCGTGCCGGTCTTGCCCGCGTTGTCCCGGTCGGTGAGGCCGGCCTGCGTACCGGTGCCGTCCTCGACCACGCCCTTGAGCATCTGGTTGATGGTGTCCGCGGTCCGCTCGCTCATCGCCCGGGTGCAGCTGCTCCGCGGCACCTTGAGGCGTTCGCCGTTCGCGGTGGTGACGGACTCGATGGCGATGGGCGTGCAGTACGTGCCCCGGTTGGCGAACGTGGCGTACGCCGCGGCCATGTCCAGCGGAGTGCTTTCCTGGCCGCCGAGGGTGATCGAGGGCAGCTCCTGCAGCTTCTTGCCCAGGCCCTTGTCGTAGCCCATCTTCTCGGCCATCTGGACCGTCTCGCACAGACCGGCCGTCTGCTCCAGGTAGGCGAAGTAGGTGTTGATGGACTTGCCGAGCGCGCTGGTCATGTCCCAGGTCCCGGCCTCGGTCTTCAGCTCGTTCTGCAGGGGCCAGGGGGCCGACCCGGCCGGGCGCCCGTCACATTTGGTGTAGGACTTCTCCTTCAGGGTGATCTTCCACGGGCTGGAGTAGGTCTGGGCCGGGCTGATGCCCTTCTCCAGCGCGGCGGCGGCGGTGATCGGCTTGAAGGTCGAGCCGGTCTGGAAGCCGTACGTGGTGCCGCCCATCTTGCTGCCGACGGCCAGGTTCAGCACCGTCTCGTTCCGCTTCTGGTCCAGGCCGTACGGGCGGGACTGGCCCATCGACAGGATCTTGCCGGTGCCGGGCTGGACCTGCACCACCGTGGCCGCGACCGGGTCGTTCTTCCTGACCTTCGCGGTGGCGGCCTCGTTGACGGCGGCCTGCGCGCGCGGCTGGAGCGTGGTCCTGACGGTCAGACCGCCCAGGTTCCACAGCTTCTGCCGCTCCTCCTCCGTCTTCCCGAAGACGGGGTCGGAGAGGATGGTCTTGCGTACGTAGTCGCAGAAGAAGCCCGCGCCGTCGACCGCCGTGATGCAGCCGTTCTTCGGCCGGCTGACGTTCAGCTTGATGGGCGTCGCCTTCGCCCGGTCGGCCTCTTCCTGCGAGATGTTGCGGACGTCGGCCATCCGCTGCAGCACGATGTTGCGCCGCTTGGTGGCCTCCTCCTTGTCGTTGACCGGGTCGTAGCGGCTCGGTGACTGGACGATGCCGGCCAGCAGGGCCGCCTCCTCCAGCTTCAGGTCCTTGGCGGACTTGGAGAAGTACCGCTTGGACGCCGCTTCGACGCCGTACGCCTGCTGGCCGAAGAAGGTGATGTTGAGGTAGTTCTCCAGGATCTTCTTCTTGCCGCCCTCCAGCTCCTCCTCCAGCTGGATCGCGTACTTCAGCTCGCGGATCTTGCGGCCGATGGTCTGCTGGGTGGCCTGGGCGACCTTCTCGGGGTCGTCACCGGCCTCCTCGACGAAGACGTTCTTGACGTACTGCTGCGTCAGGGTGGAGGCACCCTGGGCGACCCCGCCCTCCTGCGCGTTGCGGTTGAGCGCGCGCAGCACACCCTTGAGGTCGACCGCGCCGTGCTGGTAGAAGCGCGAGTCCTCGATCGCGATGATCGCGTTCTGCATGTGCGGCGAGATGTCCTTGAGCGGGACGACGGTGCGGTCGCGCGAGTAGACCGTGGCGATCGTGCCGCCCTGGGCGTCCAGGATGGTGGTGCGCTGGCTCAGTGGGGGCGTCCTGAGGTTGGCGGGGATCTCGTCGAATCCCTCGACCGTTCCCTTGGCCGCCAGCCCCAGCGCGCCGACGGCGGGGAGCGCGATACCCGCCAGCACGGCTCCGGAGAGCACGCTGACACCGAGGAACTTGGCGGCCTGCTGGGTCCCGGTCAGACCTCCGCCCGAGCGCTTGTTTGCCATGGGGGCAGCCTACGTTCTCATTCGGCGGACACGCGTATATGCCTTGGCCTAAGCTGCTCCCAACTGTCACAGCAGTGCGGTTGCGTATCAATACCCCGAGCCGTGCCGAGTTCAACCCGAGCCACCCCACAGCGACCCCGAGCCTCTCGAGTCCCTGGCTTCCCCCTGCCTTCTGACTCGGATTGCCCATACTTGTCGCATTTATTACGTATGCCTTCAGGTCACTCCCCTGGGTGATCTGCCGCGTACGCATAGTCCGTTCGGGCCATCCAAGATTGGGCCCGAAGGGGGTGTTGCGCTGTGCCCACCTTCCGTAACGTCCTCAACTGGCAGCGGTGAATATGCCGCTGCCGCCGTGGGGGAGCCTCGATTCGGGAGAGGACGGCGCCGGCATGGGCTGGGTAACCGACTGGAGTGCGCAGGCAGCCTGCCGCACTACCGATCCGGATGAACTGTTCGTACAAGGAGCGGCGCAGAACAGGGCCAAGGCGGTGTGCACCGGTTGTCCGGTGCGGACCGAGTGCCTGGCCGACGCGCTCGACAATCGTGTCGAGTTCGGCGTATGGGGTGGCATGACCGAGCGGGAGCGGCGCGCATTGCTGCGCAGGCGTCCCACCGTCACCTCGTGGCGCCGGCTGCTCGAGACCGCGCGTACCGAGTACGAGCGGAGCGCGGGCATTCTGCCCGTGGGCCTGGAGGACGACGAGACCTACGAGACGTACGCGGCCGTGGGCTGACGGGACGCGGCGGGCGGGGCGCGGAGAACCGGTACGTGGTACCGGCGGCTTCGTGTACCTGCGTGCAGCCGATCGTGTATCCGGTCCGGGCGCCTCGGCCTCGGCGTCTACACGGCTCCGGCCGCAGGACTGCCGGTCGCGAGGCGGTCGCCGATGGTCCGGAGTCCCGCGAGGTCGTGCACATCACCCGGCAGGGCTGCCACTTCGGTCACCGCCACCTCGGGGTGCAGTGCGGTGAACCGGTCGCGCGTTCGCTGTTCGCGCGCGAGCACCTGCATCCGTTCGGCATGCAGGCGCAGCAGACCCGCGGTCAGCTGCGCGGTGGCCTGCGCTGCTGATGCCGATTCCGCTGCTTGTTCCGCCGCTGATGCCGACGCCGATTCCGATGCCGGTGAGGAGAGGTGCTCCGGTTCCGACTCCACGGTGGGAGAGGGGCCCGTGGTGTCACGAAGACGAGCCTTCCCGTCCTCCTGATCCACAATGCGGCCCTCGTCAAGATTTTCCGCGGTGGCCAGTGCGCGCTCGGCCGACAGCTGGGCGGCGCCGCTGCCATGGACCCGGTTGAGCACCAGCCCGGCCAGCGGCATCTCCTCCGCCGCCAGCCGTTCCACGAAGTACGCCGCCTCGCGCAGCGCGTCCCGCTCCGGGGCCGCGACCACGAGGAACGCCGTGCCGGGCGCCTGCAACAGCCGGTAGGTCGCGTCCGCGCGGGTGCGGAACCCGCCGAACATGGTGTCCATCGCTGCCACGAACGTCTGCACGTCCCGCAGCAGCTGACCGCCCAGCAGCTTCCCCAGCGTGCCGGTCATCATCGACATGCCGACATTCAGGAACTTCATCCCCGCCCGGCCGCCCATCTTCGCCGGGGCCATCAGCACCCTGATGAACTTGCCGTCCAGGAACGACCCGAGCCGCTTCGGCGCGTCCAGGAAGTCCAGCGCGGAGCGAGACGGAGGCGTGTCCACCACGATCAGGTCCCACTCGTCGCGCGCCCGCAGCTGCCCGAGCTTCTCCATCGCCATGTACTCCTGCGTGCCCGCGAAACCGGCCGACAGGGACTGGTAGAAGGGGTTCTCCAGGATCGCGCGGGCCCGGTCCGGGTCCGCGTGCGCCTCGACGATCTCGTCGAAGGTGCGCTTCATGTCGAGCATCATGGCGTGCAGTTCGCCGTCGCCCTTGATGCCGTCCACCCGGCGCGGAATGTTGTCGAGCAGATCGATGCCCATCGACTGGGCCAGCCGGCGCGCCGGGTCGATCGTGAGCACGACCGCCTTGCGGCCGCGCTCCGCGGCCCGCACGCCCAGAGCCGCCGCGGTCGTCGTCTTGCCGACCCCGCCGGCGCCGCAGCAGACGATGATGCGGGTCCCCGGGTCGTCGAGGAGCGGATCGATATCGAGCAGCGGCGTGTCCTGCAAGGTCATGCGCGACGTCATCCGTTCGCCCCGTTCTCCCCGTCCACGCCGAGCTTTCGCAGTTCGGTCGCCAGTTCGTACAGTCCGGCCAGGTCGACCCCCTCGCTCAGCAGGGGGAGTTCGTACGTCGGCAGGTCGAGCGCGCTCAGTACGGCCCGCTGCTCACGCTCCAGCTCGACGCGCTGGGCGTGCTCGGCGGCCTGCTCGAGCAGCGGGGCGACCAGCCCGGCCGCGCCGCTGACGCCCGCCGTGGTGAGGGTCCTGGCGATGTCCTTGCGGCGGGTGCTGCCGTTCGCGGCCCGGACCGCCTCCTCGTCGAGGATGTGCGGCCGCACCATATTGACGATCACCTTGCCGGTGGGCAGGTCCGCCGCGCGCAGCTCGGCGACGCCGTCCGCGGTCTCCTGGACCGGCATCTCCTCCAGCAGCGTCACCAAGTGCACCGCTGTCTCCGGCGACTTGAGGACCCGCATGACCGCCTGGGCCTGATTGTGTATCGGACCGATCTTCGCGAGGCCCGCCACCTCGTCGTTGACGTTCAGGAAGCGGGTGATGCGGCCGGTGGGCGGGGCGTCCATGACGACGTGGTCGTAGGCGTACCGCCCCTTCTTGTCCCGGCGGCGTACGGCCTCGCAGGCCTTGCCGGTCAGCAGGACGTCCCGGACGCCGGGCGCGATGGTGGTGGCGAAGTCGATCGCGCCGAGCTTCTTGAGCGCCCGGCCCGCCGAGCCCAGTTTGTAGAACATCTGGAGGTAGTCGAGGAGGGCCCGCTCGGCGTCGATGGCCAGCGCGAAGACCTCGCCGCCGCCCGGGGCGACGGCGATCTTCCGTTCCTCGTAGGGCAGAGCCTCCGTCTCGAAGAGCTGTGCGATGCCTTGCCTGCCCTCGACCTCGACGAGGAGAGTGCGCTTTCCCTCGGTCGCGAGGGCGAGCGCGAGGGCTGCGGCGACCGTCGTCTTACCGGTACCGCCCTTGCCGCTGACGACCTGGAGCCTGCTCACGTCCCCGAGCCTAACCAGTCGGCCGACGGGCTACGCATGAGGGAGCCGGTAGGTCGGGCTACAGTCGGCCCCATGACCAAGTGGGAATACGCGACCGTGCCCCTTCTCGTGCACGCGACCAAGCAGATTCTGGACACCTGGGGCGAGGACGGCTGGGAGCTCGTCCAGGTCGTCCCCGGGCCGAACAACCCCGAGCAGCTCGTGGCCTACCTGAAGCGGGAGAAGGGCTGATGGGTGCCGTAGAAGCGAAGCTCGCCGAGCTCGGGCTGACGCTGCCCGCCGTCGTGCCGCCGCTGGCCGCCTACCAGCCCGCCGTGCAGTCGGGGCCGTACGTCTACACCTCGGGCCAGCTCCCGATGGTGGAGGGCAAGCTTCCGGTCACCGGCAAGGTGGGCGGCGAGGTGACACCGGAGGAGGCCAAGGAGCTGGCCGCCACCTGTGCGCTGAACGCGCTGGCCGCGGTGAAGTCGGTCGCCGGTGATCTGGACCGTATCGCCCGGGTGGTGAAGGTCGTCGGTTTCGTCGCGTCGGCGGCGGACTTCACCGGCCAGCCGGGCGTCATCAACGGCGCGAGCGAGCTGCTGGGCGCGGTGCTCGGCGACAAGGGCGTGCACGCGCGCAGCGCGGTGGGCGTCGCGGTGCTGCCGCTGGACGCGCCGGTCGAGATCGAGATCCAGGTGGAGCTCGTCCAGGGCTGAGTGTCCGGCCGGCTCGGGAGCAGATTCCGGAGGCCCGCTTCGGAGGCCGGCTCCCGGGGTCGGCTCCCGGGGTCGGCTTCGCAGTACGGCTTCGCAGTACGGCCCCGATCGGCTGAACCGCCGGTCAGTACGTGCACGGCCCCGCACCGCCGCATCCCGGCGGGGCGGGGCCGTCGTGCTGTTCCGCCCGATCCCGCGCACCTCTCTTGACGTGATCATGCCCACGGGTGTGCCCTGTTCACGGTTAGGAACCCTTCCTATCCATCTGAATCGGGAGGAGCCGTCGTGGCACCAACCCCCCGCAGGCCGCGTCGCAACGCGGTCGGTGCCCTCGTGGCCACGGCCACCGCAGCCTTATCCGTGGCGCTGCCGTCCCCCGCGGCCACCGCCACCGCCCCCGTCCCCGTCCAGTACGAGGCCGAGTCGGCGACCCTCTCGCAGGGCGCCGTCGAGTCCAACCACGCGGGCCACTCCGGCACCGGCTTCGTCGACTTCGCGGCCGTGACCGGCGCGTACGTCGAGTTCACCGTCGACTCGGCGCAGGCCGCCAACGCCATGCTCGACTTCCGCTACGCCAGCGCCACCGCCGCCCGCCCGCTCGACATCGCCGTCAACGGCGTCACGGTCGCCGACAACCAGGCCTTCCCGGCCACCGGCGCCTGGACCACCTGGAAGACCGTCGCCGTGGACGCCGTACTGAAGGCGGGCAGCAACAAGATCCGCGCGACCACGTCGGCCGTCGACGGCCCGAACCTCGACAAGCTGACCGTCACCGCCACCGGCCCCGCCGACACCGAACGCCCCACCGCGCCGCCGAATCTGCGCAAGGACAAGGAGCCGACGGCCACCACCGTCTCGCTCGCCTGGGGCGCGGCCACCGACAACGTCGGCGTCACCGGCTACGACATCTACCAGCACGGCCAGCTGATGAAGAAGGTCGGCGGCACGACGCTCGCGGCGACCGTCGAGAACCTCGACCCGCAGACGACGTACGACTGGACCGTCTTCGCCCGCGACGCGGCCGGCAACGCGTCGGTGGCCAGCAACGCCGTCACCATCGCGACCCTGCCCGCCCCGCCGGACAACCAGGCGCCGACCGTCCCGGCGAACCTGCGCTCCCCGGGCAGGACCGCGACGACGATCGACCTCGCCTGGGCCGCCTCCAGCGACAACGTGAAGGTCACGGGGTACGAGATCCACCGCGACGGCGTCCTGTCGGGCACCTCCGACACGACCACGACCAGCGTCGCGGGGCTGACCGCGAACACCGCGTACAGGTTCAAGGTCCGCGCGTACGACCTCAAGGGCAACAAGTCCGCGTTCACCCCGGAGATCACGGTGACGACGGCCGGCACCCAGCCGGGCGGCACCCCCGACCCGGGCGCGGTCTCCACGCTCGCGAGCGGTGTGGACGTGGCCTGGGGCCTCGGCTTCCTTCCCGACGGCACCGGCATCTACACCGAGCGCAACACCTTCAACGTCTACAAGCTGACCAAGTCCGGCACGAAGACGCTGGTCGGCAAGGTACCCAACTCCCAGACCACGGGCGGCGAAGGCGGCCTGATGGGCATCGAGATCAGCCCCACCTTCAACACGGACCGCTATGTGTACTTCCTCCACACGTCCAGCGAGGGCAACCGCATCGCCCGGATGACCCTGACCGGCAACACCCTCGGCGGCTACAAGGTGCTGCTCCAGGGCATGGAGAAGAGCAGGTTCCACAACGGCGGCCGACTGCGCTTCGGCCCCGACGGCAAGCTGTACGCCTCCATGGGCGACGCCCAGACCGAGTCGCGGGCGCAGGACAACACCTCCCTCAACGGCAAGATCCTGCGGATCAACGCCGACGGCTCGATCCCGTCCGACAACCCCTTCGGCAACGCCGTCTGGTCGAAGGGCCACCGCAACCCGCAGGGGCTGGACTTCGACTCCAAGGGCAGGCTGTGGCAGGCGGAGTTCGGCGACGGCACCATGGACGAGGTCAACCTGGTCCAGAAGGGCGGCAACTACGGCTGGCCCCACTGCGAGGGCACGGCGGGCAGCTGCTCCGGGTACATCGCCCCGAAGAAGACCTGGCCGACCTCCGCGGCCTCGCCCAGCGGCCTGACGATCATCAACGACCACGTCTTCGTCGCCACGACGCGCGGCGAGCGGGTCTACCGGATGCGCATCGACTCCTCCTCGAAGCTCGTCGAGCAGAAGACGTACTTCCAGGGGACGTACGACCGGCTGCGCACGGTCGAGGTCGACCGCGACGGCGACATCTGGCTGACCACGTCCACCGACAAGGACGGCACGGCCGGAAACGACCGCATCCTGCGGATCGACATCGCCTACTCGGGCGGCCCGACCCCCGGTGTGTCGGCCCGGATCGGGACAGCCATCAGGAACGCGAGCACGGCGAACGTCACAGCGAACGTGAAGCTCCGCGGTAACTCCGACGCGGCGGCGTGACACGTGCGAGGGGTGGCCAGGAGGTCGGCCACCCCTCGAACATCCGCGCGTAAGCGCATACGATCCGCCCATGCCCCATGGTCAGAATGGTGAGAACGGTCAGTGGTACCCCCCGGAATGGCCCGACCGGATCCGGGCGCTCGCCGCCGGCGAGCTCACCGCCGTCACCCCCCGGCGGGCGGCGACCGTGATGCTGCTCAAGGACACCGCGGACGGTGTCTTCGTCCACATGCTGCGCCGACGCGCCTCCATGGCCTTCGCCGGAGGCGCGTACGTGTATCCCGGCGGCGGCGTGGACGAACGGGACTCCCGGCCGGTGCGCTGGGCCGGACCGTCCCTGGCGCTGTGGGCCGAGCGGCTCGGGGTCGAGGACGAGGCATCCGCGCAGGCCATCGTGTGCGCGGCGGTCCGTGAGACCTACGAGGAGGCGGGCGTCCTTCTCGCCGGCGAGACGGCCGACTCGGTGGTGGACGACACCACCGGCGACGACTGGGAGGCGGACCGGGCGGCCCTCGTCGACCGGGAGCTCTCGTTCGCCGAGTTCTTGGACCGCCGGGGCCTGGTGCTGCGCTCGGATCTGCTGGGCGCGTGGGCCCGCTGGATCACCCCGGAGTTCGAGCCGCGCCGCTTCGACACCTGGTTCTTCGTCGCCGCGCTCCCGGTCGGCCAGCGGACCAGGAACGCCTCCACGGAGGCCGACCGCACGGTGTGGATCAGGCCGGAGGACGCGGCCGCCGGGTACGACAAGGGCGAGCTGCTGATGATGCCCCCGACGATCGCCACGCTGCGGGTCCTCCAGCGCTACGGGACCGCCACCGACGCCCTCGCGGCGGCCGGGGAGCAGGACCTCACCCCGGTGCTCGCCCAGGCCGCTCTGGGCGAGGACGGGACGCTGGTCCTCAGCTGGCCGGGCCACGCCGAGTTCACCAAGCACGTGCCGACGGGGGCGGTGGGGTCGGTGGGGTCCACGGGACAGGCAGGGTCAGCAGGGCCTACGGGGTCCGCGGGACAGGCAGGGGCAGCGGGGTCTACGGGGTCCGCGGGACAGGCAGGGGCAGCGGGGTCTACGGGGTCCACGGGACCGGCGGCACCTGCGGGCCCGGAGGGAGGCCCCCGATGACGGACGCCGCAGCCCTCCCGGGCCAGCCGCGGGACGTGGTGCTCTCCGGGCCCGCGACCGCGCGGGCGGTCAACGTCCTGGCGCCGAACCCGTCCGCGATGACCCTGGACGGCACGAACACCTGGATCGTCTCCGAGCCCGACTCCGAGCTGGCCGTCGTCGTCGACCCGGGCCCCCTCGACGACGTACACCTCGAGAGCGTGATCGCGGCGGCCGAGAAGGCGGGCAAGCGGATCGCGCTCACCCTGCTGACGCACGGCCACCCCGACCACGCGGAGGGGGCGGGCCGCTTCGCCGAGCTGACGGGCACGAAGGTGCGCGCCCTCGACCCGGCGCTGCGGCTGGGCGACGAGGGGCTCGCGGCCGGGGACGTGATCCGTACCGGCGGCCTTGAGCTGCGGGTCGTCCCCACCCCCGGCCACACCGCCGACTCGCTCTGCTTCCATCTGCCCGCCGACCGGGCCGTCCTGACCGGCGACACGATCCTCGGGCGCGGCACGACGGTCGTGGCCCACCCGGACGGCCGCCTCGGTGACTATCTGGACTCGCTGCGCCGACTGCGCTCGCTGACGGTCGACGACGGGGTGCACACGGTCCTGCCGGGCCACGGCCCGGTCCTGGAGGACGCCCAGGGCGCCGTCGAGTTCTACCTCGCCCACCGCGCCCACCGCCTCGCCCAGGTCGAGACGGCCGTCGAGAACGGCTACCGCGCGGCGGCCGACGTCGTGGCGCATGTGTACGCGGACGTGGACAGGTCCCTGTGGCCGGCGGCGGAGCTTTCGGTGCGGGCGCAGCTGGAGTACTTGCGGGACCACGGCCTGATCTAGTTCCGCGTACGCGAAGGGGCGCCCGGCGATGTGCCGGGCGCCCCTTCGCGTACAGCTACCGCTGCTCGGGACTAGCGCGAACGCTTCGCGAGGCGCTCCACGTCCAGCAGGATCACGGCCCGCGCCTCGAGCCGCAGCCAGCCGCGCTGCGCGAAGTCGGCGAGCGCCTTGTTGACGGTCTCGCGGGAGGCGCCGACCAGCTGGGCCAGCTCCTCCTGGGTGAGGTCGTGGACGACGTGGATGCCCTCCTCCGACTGCACGCCGAAGCGGCGCGACAGGTCGAGGAGCGCACGGGCGACCCGGCCCGGAACGTCGGAGAAGACCAGGTCGGACATCTGGTCGTTGGTCTTGCGGAGTCGGCGGGCGACGGCGCGCAGCAGGGCGGTGGCGACCTCGGGGCGCGCGTTCAGCCAGGGCTGGAGATCGCCGTGGCCGAGGCCGAGGAGCTTGACCTCGGTGAGCGCGGTCGCGGTGGCCGTGCGCGGGCCCGGGTCGAAGAGGGAGAGCTCGCCGATCAGCTCGCCGGGGCCGAGCACCGCCAGCATGTTCTCCCGGCCGTCGGGGGAGGTGCGGTGGAGCTTGACCTTGCCCTCGGTGACCACGTAGAGGCGGTCGCCGGGGTCGCCCTCGTGGAAGAGCGCGTCGCCGCGGGCGAGCGTCACTTCACTCATCGAGGCGCGCAGCTCCGCGGCCTGCTCGTCATCGAGCGCCGCGAAGAGTGGGGCGCGCCGCAGAACGTCGTCCACGAGTTCTCTCCTTGTCGACCTGCTCAGGGGACGGTGGTCCCCATGATGCCGCACAGCAAAACAGTGCGATCGATCACAAGGGTCCCCCACAAGTCTGACGCACCGGCGTGTCCTGTTGTGCCTCAGGGGTCGTTTCGGGTGGCGATCGGCCATCGCCGGAGCAGATGTCACTGCCGCCCCTTAGGCTGGCCGGGTGTCCAATTCGCCGGTGAGAGCGCAGGCCAAGGGGGCCGGGAGAGTGTCCGGGGAACAGAATTCCGCTGTGGGCGAACAGGTTTCGCACGCACCGGCAAAAGTGAAAAAGGCGACAATCGGGACATCTTCGGGAAGGGCTTCGGGGAAGCCGCCGAAGTCCTCGAAGCCGTCGAAGCCGGAGTCGCGGCTGGCGATGGTCCGCCGTGCCCGCCGGATCAACCGGGAGCTGGCCGAGGTGTACCCGTACGCCCACCCCGAGCTCGACTTCCAGAACCCGTTCCAGCTGCTCGTCGCCACGGTCCTCTCCGCCCAGACGACCGATCTACGGGTCAACCAGACGACGCCCGCGCTCTTCGCCAAGTACCCGACGCCCGAGGACATGGCCGCGGCCGTCCCCGAGGAGCTGGAGGAGGTCATCAGGCCCACCGGCTTCTTCCGGGCCAAGGCGAAGTCCCTGATCGGCCTCTCCGCTTCCCTGCGGGACAACTTCGGCGGCGAGGTCCCCGGCCGGCTGGAAGACCTGGTCACCCTCCCCGGTGTGGGCCGTAAGACCGCGTTCGTGGTGCTGGGCAACGCGTACGGGGTCCCCGGGATCACCGTCGACACGCACTTCATGCGGCTCGCCCGTCGCTGGAAGTGGACGGAGCAGGACGACCCGGTCAAGATCGAGGCCGAGATCGCCACGATCTTCCCCAAGAGCGAGTGGACGATGCTCTCCCACCGCGTGATCTTCCACGGCCGCCGCATCTGCCACGCCCGCAAGCCCGCCTGCGGCGCCTGCCCGATCACCCATCTCTGCCCGTCGTACGGGGAGGGCGAGACGGACCCCGAGAAGGCGAGGAAGCTGCTCAAGTACGAGATGGGCGGCTACCCCGGCCAGCGCCTCAACCCGCCACCCGACTACCCGGGCAGGCCCGCACCGCCCCTGGCCCCGGCGTGACGCCACGGCACCCCGCCCCTCCTTTTCGTTTCCTTTCCGCGCGGGGCGGAACGATCTCGCACCATGGAGGCGTTGTGAACGACGGGGGTGCCCATGACGCGCACGGGTAAGACGTACGACGGCGAAGTCGCCGTGAGGAGCGACGGCCTGCCCAGCTGGCTCGCCCCGGTCGAGCGGGCCGTGAGGACCGTCACCCCCGAGCAGCTCAGCTACTTCCTGCCGCCCGCGAACGGCGTCGGACGCCAGTCCGCCGTGCTCATCCTGTTCGGAGACGGCCCCGACGGCCCGGAGCTGCTCCTCATGGAGCGCGCGAGCAGCCTCCGTTCGCACGCCGGACAGCCGTCGTTCCCCGGCGGCGCCCTCGACCCCGAGGACGGCGACCCGGCGACCGTCGGCCCGCTCCGCGCGGCCCTGCGTGAGGCCGAGGAGGAGACCGGCCTGGACCCGGCCGGCGTCCAGATTTTCGCCGTGCTGCCCCGGCTCTACATTCCGGTGAGCGGCTTCGTCGTGACCCCCGTCCTCGGCTGGTGGCGCGACCGGACCCCGGTCGGTGTCGTGGACCCGGCCGAGACCGCTCGGGTGTTCACCGTGCCCGTGGCGGATCTCACGGACCCGGCCAACCGTGTGACGGCCGCCTACCCGAGCGGCAACCTCGGTCCGGCGTTCACCGTCGAATCTGCCCTGGTCTGGGGTTTTACCGCCGGAGTGATCGACCGCATCCTCCACTTCGCGGGCTGGGAGCGGCCATGGGACCGGGCCAGGCAGGTCCCGCTCGACTGGCGCGCATGAGACGGTTGCACACGACCCCTAACCGGACGAGGTGCCGGACGAAGAATCTGCGAGGCTAATGACGGTGAATGTGCTGGACATCCTGTTGCTGCTCGCCGCCGTATGGTTCGCGATCGTCGGATACCGCCAGGGCTTCGTCGTCGGC
Organism: Streptomyces sp. NPDC000410; assembly: GCF_040300305.1. Lineage (NCBI taxonomy): Bacteria > Bacillati > Actinomycetota > Actinomycetes > Kitasatosporales > Streptomycetaceae > Streptomyces > Streptomyces sp. NPDC000410. Next base: position 142,133 of record NZ_JBEPDM010000008.1, on the reverse strand, counting down.
ATCCTGTCGGTGATCGGCTTCCTCGGTGGGGGGCTCGTCGCGGTCTATCTGCTCCCGCTGATCTGGGACCAGTTGACGGAGGACGCCGAGGTCTCCACGAGCGCCGTCATCGTCTTCGTCGTGGTCGTGATCATCTGTGCCTCCGTCGGCCAGGCCCTCACCACTCACCTGGGCAGCAAGCTCCGCCGGCACATCACCTGGTCACCCGCGCGCGCCCTCGACGCCACGGGCGGCGCCCTCGTCAACGTCGTCGCGATGCTGCTCGTCGCCTGGCTGATCGGCTCCGCCCTCGCGCGCACGTCCTTGCAGACGCCCGGCAAGGAGGTCCGTGACTCCAAAATCCTCCTCGGCGTCTCGCGGGTGATGCCGGCTCAGGCCTCCACCTGGTTCGACGACTTCTCCTCCGTCCTCGCGCGGAACGGCTTCCCGGAGGTCTTCAGCCCGTTCGCCAACGAGCCCATCACGGAGGTCCGCGCCCCTGACCCGGCGCTCGTGAACAGCCCCGTCGCGGCCGCCGCGCAGCAGTCCATCGTGAAGGTCGTCGGCACGGCCCCGAGCTGCAACAAGGTCCTCGAAGGCACCGGCTTCGTCTTCGCCGACCGCCGTGTCATGACCAACGCGCATGTCGTCGGCGGAGTCGACGAGCCGACGGTCCAGATAGGCGGTCAGGGCCGACGGTACGACGCGAAGGTCGTCCTCTACGACTGGCGGCGCGACATCGCCGTGCTCGACGTCCCGGACCTCGACGCGCCGCCGCTCCGGTTCGCCGACACGGATGCCCGCACAGGCGACAGCGCGATCGTGGCCGGCTTCCCGGAGAACGGTTCGTACGACGTGCGCTCCGCACGCGTCCGCGGCCGTATCGACGCCAACGGGCCCGACATCTACCGGCACGGCGAGGTGCGGCGTGACGTCTACTCGCTGTTCGCGACGGTCCGCCAGGGCAACTCCGGCGGCCCGCTGCTCACCGCCGACGGCGAGGTGTACGGCGTGATCTTCGCCAAGTCGCTCGACGACGCCAACACCGGATACGCGCTGACGGCCGATGAGATCCGCGAGGACATCACGCTCGGCGCCACCGCCAATCAGCAGGTGGACAGCCTCAACTGCGCGCTGTGAGCCGTACGGGAGGTGGCCTCAACCGCGGGTATGGCGCAGCCGCGCCGACACCCAGCGGGCCCGGCGCCTGAGGATACGGGGAATCCCGAGCCGGGGATCGTGCCCCTGTTGCTCCGGACCACCCCTCTCGTAGCTGGTCGGCGCGGAGGCCGAGCGGGAGTTGCGTGCGGCGTCACCATAGTCGTGCGTCCAGCCCATACCCCGACGTGTGCCCGTGCCCCAAGGTCGGTAACCGTATCGGCGCCCGCCAATTGGCCTATGCGCCGGGCAATGCCCGTTCGTCGGTTGTGTGTTCCCGGCGGCGGCCGTCGTCCGGGGGCGCCCCCCCCCGGACCCCCGGCGGTCGTGCGGCGGTCCTGTCTGTGCTGCGGGCCCGGTCGTACGGGTGTGCGGCGGTCGGGCTGTCAGCGGTCGGGTTCGGGGTCGTTCAGCCAGTTGATGAGTTCCGTGGAGAAGGCCACCGGATCCTCCTCGTGCGGACTGTGTTGTCCCGGGGGGCGACCCCCGGACCCCCGGCAGTCGTGCGGCGGTCGGGGTGCGGCGGTCTTGTGGGTGCCGCGAGTCCGGTCGTACGGGTGTGTGGTGGTCGGGCTGTCAGCGGTCGGGTTCGGGGTCCTTCAGCCAGTTGATGAGTTCCGTGGAGAAGGCCACCGGATCCTCCTCGTGCGGACTGTGTTGTCCCGGGGGGCGACCCCCGGACCCCCGGCAGTCGTGCGGCGGTCGGGGTGCGGCGGTCTTGTGGGTGCCGCGAGTCCGGTCGTACGGGTGTGTGGTGGTCGGGCTGTCAGCGGTCGGGTTCGGGGTCCTTCAGCCAGTTGATGAGTTCCGTGGAGAAGGCCACCGGATCCTCCTCGTGCGGGAAGTGGCCGAGTCCGTCGAAGAGGCGCCAGCGGTACGGCGCCTCGACGTACTCGCCCGAGCCCGCCGCGCTGCGGGTCCGCATCGCGGGGTCCAGGGAGCCGTGCAGGTGCAGCGTCGGCACCCGTACCGGCCGCTTCATCCGGCGGTTGAACTGGATTCCGTCCGGCCGCGCCAGCGACCGCACCATCCACCGGTACGGCTCGATCGAGCAGTGCGCGGTCGACGGGATGCACATCGCACGCCGGTACACCTCCACCGCGTCGTCCTCGGGCGGCCGCGGCCCGGACCAGTCGCGGATCAGACGGCCCACCAAGGCCGCGTCGTCCGCGACCAGCTGACGTTCCGGCAGCCACGGCCGCTGGAAGCCCCAGACGTACGACCCGGCCCGGGTCTGCGCGTAGTCGCTGAGCATCGACGAGCGCCAGCGGCGCGGATGCGGCATCGAGGAGACCGCGAGCCGGCGCACCAGCTTGGGCCGCATCACGGCCGCCGTCCACGCGAGGTACCCGCCCAGGTCGTGGCCGACCAGGGCCGCGTCCGGCTCGCCGAGGGACCGTACGACCCCGGTGATGTCCAGCGCGAGGTTCGCGGGGTCGTAACCCCGGGGCGTACGGTCGCTGCCGCCCACGCCCCGCAGGTCCATCGCCACGGCCCGGAAGCCCGCGTCGGCGAGCGCGGTCAGCTGATGCCGCCACGTCCACCAGAACTGGGGAAAGCCGTGCAGCAGCAACACCAGCGGCCCATCACCCAGCTCCGCGATATGGAAGCGCGCACCATTGGCGGCCACGTCGCGATGGGTCCAGGGACCATCGATCCGCACGGGGCTGCCGTTACCGCTGCCGGCGCTGCTACCGGTGCTGTTGCTGTGACCGCCGCCGTTTCCGGCGGGGCTTGTATCAGGGGCCGTCATGCGGACGAGCGTGCCACAGGAGCGGGCGCACCCTGCACCGCACGCGGGTGGGGCTTGACGTTACCCAGCACGGCAGCGGTCTGCTTCGCCGAGGCGATGGACTTCTCCGGAGGCTTGACCTTCTTGAGCTTCGTGACGGCGAGCAGCGCGAGCAGCCCCGCCAGCAGCAGGAACGCCGCGCCCACGATCAGGAACGACCAGGCCAGTCCGAGCCCCAGGTTGTGGATCCCGTACGCGGCGGCGAAGCTCAGCACCGGCAGCGAGAACAGCGCGACCACCCCGGCGACGGTGAGCGCCGCACCGCCGGTCACCCCACGCTTCACGTCCCGCCGGATCTCGGCCTTGGCCAGCGCGATCTCGTCGTGCACCAGGGCGGACATCTCGGCGGTCGCGGAGGCGACCAGCTGGCCGATGGTCCGATCGGCGCCGGTCAGCCGGACCGGCCCGACCGCGTCGCCCGCCGCCTCGACCGCACTCGTCGTGCTCCTGCCGGGGTCGCTCATCGCTGACTCCCTCATCATCTCTGCTTCGTGCTTCGGATCCGTCGTCCGATCATGCCGGACTGTCGCTGTCGCCGCGCGACGCCCCCGCGAGTTCGGCCATCCGGCGGTGTTCCGCGGCCTTCTCCTCGTAGATCGCGGCCATCCGCAGATGGAACTCGGGGTTGTCCTGCTCGTAGATGTCCGGGATGCCGTCCTGGTCGTCGTCGCGCTCCTCCTCTTCGCACAGCGCCCGGTACCTGCGCACCCGGAGCTTCAGCAGCACCCCGGAGCACAGGGCGGCGATCAGCGAGCCGATCAGCACGGCCGCCTTGATCGCATCGGTCAGCGCGGCGTCCCCGGCGAACGCCAGCTCGCCGATGAGCAGGGACACGGTGAAGCCGATACCCGCGAGCGAAGCCACCGCGAAGACGTCCGGCCAGGCCAGGTCCTCGTTGAGTTCGGCCTTGGTGAAGCGCGCGGCAAGCCAGGTGCCGCCGAAGATGCCGACCGTCTTGCCGACCACCAGGCCGAGCACGACGCCCAGGGGCTCCGGCTGGGTGAAGACGGTCTGGATCGCGCTTCCCGAGATGCTCACACCCGCCGAGAACAGCGCGAACAGCGGTACGGCGAGACCGGCCGAGAGGGGCCGTACGAGATGCTCGATGTGCTCGCCGGGGGAGTGTTCCTCGCCCTCCTCGCGGTGGCAGCGCAGCATCAGGCCCATCGCGACACCGGCGATGGTCGCGTGGACGCCGCTGTTGTACATCAGGCCCCAGATGACAAGGGCGAGCGGGACGTACACGTACCAGCCGCGCACTCCCTTGCGCAGCAGCAGCCAGAAGACGCCGAGCCCGATGACCGCGCCGCCGAGGGCCGCGAAGTTCAGCTCGCTGGTGAAGAAGACCGCGATGATCAGGATCGCGAACAGGTCGTCGACGACGGCCAGGGTGAGCAGGAACGCGCGGAGTGCGGACGGCAGAGAGGTGCCGATGACCGCGAGCACGGCGAGCGCGAAGGCGATGTCGGTGGCGGTCGGGACCGCCCAGCCCTTCATGGAGCCGCCGCCGACGGCGTTGGTCAGGGCGTAGAGGAGGGCGGGGGCGGCCATGCCGCAGATCGCGGCGATGACGGGCAGGGCCGCTGCCTTGGGGTCGCGCAGTTCGCCGGCGACCAGCTCGCGCTTGAGCTCGATGCCGGCGACGAAGAAGAAGACCGCCAGCAGTCCGTCGGCCGCCCAGTGCTGGATGGAGAGGTCGAGGCCCAGTGCGGCCGGGCCTATGTGGAAGTCGCTCACGGCTTCGTAGCTGTCGCTCAGCGGAGTGTTCGCCCAGACCAGAGCGGCGATCGCGGCGACGAGCAGCAGCACACCGCCGACGGTCTCGGCGCGCAGCGCGTCCGCCACGAACGTCCGCTCGGGGAGGGAGAGACGTCCGAGGAACTTACGGCCGGTCGGCGGTGTCGGTGTCGGCGGCGTCGGAGTCGGGACGGGGCTGGGCGCGGCCACGGGTGAAACCTCCGGTCGGTGGGCAGGACGAAGCACATGCCGACCAGACTTCCCGGCACACCTAGGTTTCTTGTCACTCTTTTGATGCGTTGTTTAGTTTACCTAAGTTTACCTGGGTGCGCGAGGCGGCGTCCGGTGAATTTCACTTTACGTGCGAAACAGGGCACCCGGCGCGTCGGTGCCGGGTGCCCTGTCGGTGGGTCTATGCGGGTCTATGCGGGTTTACGTGGGCGGTCCACGTGACGGTCAGTCCTCCGAGGCCGCGCCCGGCAGCTTGGACTGGATGAGGTCCATCACGGAGGAATCGGTGAGGGTCGTGACATCGCCGAGCTCACGGTTCTCCGCGACATCGCGCAGCAGCCGGCGCATGATCTTGCCGGAGCGGGTCTTCGGCAGCTCGGCCACCGGAAGGATCCGCTTGGGCTTGGCGATCGGGCCGAGCGTCGCGCCCACGTGATTGCGCAGGTCCGCGACGAGGCCCTCGTCCTCGCTCGCCGTGCCGCGCAGGATCACGAACGCCACGATCGCCTGCCCGGTCGTCTCGTCCGCCGCTCCGACGACGGCCGCCTCGGCGACCTTCGGGTGCGAGACCAGCGCGGACTCGACCTCGGTGGTGGAGATGTTGTGCCCGGACACCAGCATGACGTCGTCGACCCGGCCCAGCAGCCAGATGTCTCCGTCGTCGTCCCTCTTCGCGCCGTCCCCCGCGAAGTACTTGCCTTCGAAGCGGGACCAGTACGTGTCGAGGAAGCGCTGGTCGTCACCCCAGATGGTGCGCAGCATCGACGGCCACGGCTCGGTCAGGACCAGGTATCCGCCACCGCCGTTGGGGACCTCGCGCGCCTCGTCGTCGACGACGGTCGCGGAGATGCCGGGCAGCGGGCGCTGCGCGGAGCCCGGCTTGGTCTCGGTGACGCCCGGCAGCGGCGAGATCATCATCGCGCCGGTCTCGGTCTGCCACCAGGTGTCCACGATGGGGGTCTTGCCGGCGCCGATGTGCTCCCGGTACCAGACCCAGGCCTCCGGGTTGATCGGCTCACCGACGGAGCCGAGGACGCGCAGGCTGGAGAGGTCGAACTTGGCGGGGATGTCGTCCCCCCACTTCATGAACGTACGGATCGCGGTCGGCGCCGTGTAGAGGATCGTGACCCCGTACTTCTGCACGATCTCCCAGAACCGGCCCTGGTGCGGCGTGTCGGGCGTGCCTTCGTACATGACCTGCGTCGCGCCGTTGGCCAGCGGTCCGTACGTGATGTACGAGTGGCCGGTCACCCAGCCGATGTCCGCGGTGCACCAGTAGACGTCGGTCTCGGGCTTGAGGTCGAAGACGGCGTGGTGTGTGTAGGCCGTCTGGGTGAGGTATCCGCCGGAGGTGTGCAGGATGCCCTTCGGCTTACCCGTCGTACCGGACGTGTAGAGGATGAAGAGCGGGTGCTCCGCCTCGAACGCCTCGGGGGTGTGCTCGGCCGGCTGGCGGGCGACGATGTCGTCCCACCACACGTCCCGGCCTTCGGTCCATTCCACGTCCTGGCCGGTGCGGCGCACGACGAGGACGTGCCGTACGCGGTCGACCCGGCTGAGGGCCTCGTCGACAGCGGGCTTGAGCGCGGAGGGCTTGCCCCGGCGGTAGCCGCCGTCGGCGGTGATGACCAGCTTGGCGTCCGCGTCCTCGACACGGGTGGCGATGGCGTCGGCGGAGAAGCCGCCGAACACCACGGAGTGCGCCGCGCCGATCCGGGCGCAGGCGAGCATCGCGACGACCGCCTCGGGGATCATCGGCAGATAGACGGCCACCCGGTCGCCCTTGGTGACGCCCAGTTCGGTCAGGGCGTTGGCCGCGCGGGAGACCTCGTCCTTCAGCTCGGCGTAGGTGATGGCCCGGCTGTCGCCCGGCTCGCCCTCGAAGTGGATGGCCACCCGGTCGCCGTGGCCCGCCTCGACGTGGCGGTCCACGCAGTTGTACGCGACGTTGAGCCTGCCGTCGGCGAACCACTTGGCGAACGGCGGGTTCGACCAGTCGAGCGTCTCGGTCGGCTCGGTGGCCCAGGTGAGCCGCCGGGCCTGCTCGGCCCAGAAGCCAAGCCTGTCCGCATCGGCCTGCTCGTACGCCTCCGCTGTCACGTTGGCGTCCGCGGCCAGCTCGGCCGGCGGCGCGAACCGCCGCTCCTCCTTGAGCAGGTTGGCCAGGCTTTCGTTGCTCACGACATCTCCCTTTCCCAGGGCGTCCTACTGTGCCTATGTGTCCCAGGCCATAGCTCATCAGCCAGATGACCGGGTGACAAGAGCCTCCCGGAAAGTGGTTTAGACCTATGCCGCAGCGGCCCCTCCTTCCCGGGCGGTGGGAGGAGGGGCCAGCCATACTCACGCACGCGACACGCCCTCGGTTCACCGGCTGGTTCACCCGTCCGGCTGGTGCGTGGCCCCTTGGTGCGCGGCCGGTTCGTACCGCCGCTTCGTGCGGGGCGGGCTCAGGCGCGGGTGTCCTCCAGCGCCGACGGGCCGGGTGCGACCCGGTCGAAGACCTCGTCGATACGGTCGGTCTCCTCCCCGCCCGCCAGCAGATACGCCTGGGCCTCGCCGACGTGGAAGTACATCCCGTGCAGCTCCAGCGTGCCCTCGGCGACCCTCCGCGCGACCGCCTCGTGCGCCCTCAGGTGCTCCAGCTGCTGGACCACATTGGTGAGACACAACTGCTCCACCGCGTCGGCGGGCAGCCGCCCCGAGATCCTGGCCCAGGAGTGATGCCGGGACTTCATCCGCTGCAGACTGGGCCGGCCGTGCCGCAGCCAGCGGCGCAGCGGGGTCTGCGCGCCGCCGCCGTCGGGCGGGCTGTTCAGCAGAGCCTGCATCGCGCCGCAGCCCGAGTGCCCGCAGACGGTGATCGAGCCGACCTTCAGCACTTCCACGGCGTACTCGATCGCGGCCGCGACCGAATCGTCCCCGCTCTCCGCACCGGGCAGGGGAACCAGGTTGCCCACGTTCCGCACGGTGAACAGATCGCCGGGGCCACTCGCGGTGATCATGCTCGTGACCAGCCGGGAGTCGGCGCAGGTGAGGAAGAGCTGCGAGGGGCGCTGGCCTTCCCGCGCCAGCCGTGCCAGCTCGTCGCGCACCAGCGGGGCCGTATTGCGCTGGAAGGAGCTGAGCCCGCTGGCCAGTTGGTGCGACCGCGCTCCCTGCTGCTGATCCGGCTCGGCGGCGGGGTGCTCCCCGCAGTGGTGGTTGCGCCAGGGCGTCCAGGGGCGGCAGCAGGCGTGCGGCTCCGCGGCGGGCCCGGCGAGCCTCCCTCCGGAGCGACCGGTGAACTCGACCGTGCCGCCCTGTGCCTCGTGGGACGACTGCCAGCCGTGCAGTGCCTCGTATGCCGCGTGGTCCATGAACGAGCCGTCCAGCTCGACCACGGCATCCGTGCCCGCGGGCACCAGTCCGAGCATCCGGCTCAGCCGGGGCACCGCCAGGAACGTCAACTGGCCGCGCACCCGCACCCGGTGGACACCCTCCGCCACGTCGACCGTGATGCGTGTCCTGGTCAGCCGGCGCAGCGCGACCGCGACCGCCAGCGCGATCCCGATGGCCACGCCCTCCAGCACTCCGGTGAGCACGACCGCGGTCATCGTGGCCGCGTACACCAGCATTTCCCGGTTCCGCCGCACGCTGCGCACATGCGTGATGTTGACCATCTGGATACCGACGACCATCACCAGTGCGGCGAGGCTGGCCAGCGGGATCAGATCGAGGACGGGCACCAGCAGCAGTGCGGCGACCGCGACCCACAGCCCGTGCAGCATCGTGGAGTGGCGGCTGACGCCGCCCGCCGCCACATTGGCGGCGCTGCGTACGGCGACTCCCGCGATGGGCAGCCCGCCGAGAGCGCCGGACACGATGTTCGACGCGCCCTGGCCGACCAGCTCGCGGTCCAGCTGGGAACGGTGGACACCCTGCCGCGGGTCCGCGCGGGTGGCCACGAGCTTGTCGACGGCCACCGCGGAGAGCAGCGACTGGACGCTGGTGACGAGCGTGATGGTGACGACGGCCGCGAGGAGGCCGAGCACCGGCCCGTCGGGCAGTCCGGGCAGGGCGTGGCTGCGCCACGACGGGAGATCGACGCGGGGCAGGCTGAGCCCGGCGAACGAGGCCAGGGCGGTCGCGGCGAGCACCGCGGCGAGTGCCGCGGGGATCTTCCGCAGGGCCTGGCCCGTACGCCCCGGGATGCGCGGCCAGGCGAGCAGCACGGTGATGGTGAGGACGCTGACCGGTACCGCGGCCTGGTGGAGGTTGGCCAACTGGCCGGGCAGGCCGATGACGTTGTCGATCGCGGAGCTCTGGGGGGTGCCGCCGAGCACGATATGGAGTTGTGCGAGGGCGATCGTGACGCCGATACCGGCGAGCATGCCGTGCACGATCGCAGGACTGACGGCGAGGGCGGACCGGGCCACCCGCAGGGCGGACAGGGCGAGCTGGGCGAAGCCGGCGAGGACGGTGATGGCGCAGGTGGTGCGCCAGCCGTACTGGTGGATCAGGTCGGCCGTGATCACGGTGAGCCCGGCCGCGGGTCCGCTGACCTGGAGAGGGGACCCGCCGAGCAGACCGCCGACGATTCCGCCGACGGCCGCCGCGACGAGCCCCGCCTGGAGGGGTGCTCCGGTGGCGAGCGCGATGCCGAGGGAGAGCGGCAGTGCGATCAGGAAGACGGCGATCGAGGCGGACAGGTCGGCCCCGGCGATCCGGAACCGGCGGGCAGGCCGGCGGCCCCGGCCGGGGGGATGGTGGCCACCAGACGTGGCGTCCGGGGCCGGTGGCGGGCTGTGGGGGCGGTGGGACTCGTCGTGGTGGTTGGTGCGAGGGGGGACGCAGGCGGACATGGTTCCCGTCTCCTCCGGGGCAGCGCGGTCGCGGAACGTGGGGGTCGCGGCCGTGGGTCACGGCGTGCAGTGGCGGGATGCTCGAGCGTGGAGCCTCGAATCGGCGAAGTCTCAACTCTCGGTAAATGGATCGTAATGCAGAGTAAAGACTGGGGCATGATTTTCTGGGCAAATAGGGCAATGATTCACCCGTTCTGGTGATTAATCATTCCGGCTCAGCCTGGCGTGACCCTCCCCCTTCCCCCCCCGGTGCGAGTTTGTCCAAGGTTGCCCCCGTATCGGGCTATAAGCAGCAAATCATCGCGGAACAGGGAAGAGGGTGGAGGGATGCTCGCCGCAACAAGGAAGATCGCTTTCGGCACCGCCGCCACAGCGCTCGTCGTGGGGCTCGCGGGATGCCCCGGATCCGACGGCCCGCCCCGCCCCCACTCGGGCGCGCCCGGATCGAAGAAGGGGGCCGGAGCCCCCGAAGGCCCGGCCCGCCTCATCGGCGACGGCTCCACCGCGTACACCGGAAGCCAGCCGGGGCTGGCCCGACCCCAGCGGCTGAAGCCCGGGGAGAAGCCACCGCAGTTCGTGGTGTTCTCCTGGGACGGGGCCGGCGAGGACAGCCAGAAGCTCTTCTCCCACTTTCGCAAGGTGGGCAGGAAGTACGACGCGACGATGACGTACTTCCTCAGCGGCGTGTATCTCCTGCCGGAGGAGAGGGCCACGCTCTACGCGCCGCCCCGGCACGCGCCCGGCCGCTCGGACATCGGCTTCAACGACACCGCGGGAATCCGGGACACCGTGCGTCAGTTGCGCGGCGCCTGGCTGGACGGCAATGAGATCGGCACCCACTTCAACGGCCACTTCTGCGGACCGGTCGGCGGCGTCGGCACCTGGTCGGTCGACGAGTGGCGAAGTGAGATCAGCCAGGCCAAGTCCTTCGTGAAGAACTGGAAGACGAACTCCGGCCTGACCGGCGAGCATCCGCTGCCCTTCGACTACGACAAGGAGCTCATCGGCGGCCGCACACCCTGTCTGGAGGGCCGGACGAACTTCCTGCAGGCCGCGAGCCGGCTGGGCTTCCGCTACGACTCCAGCGGCGCCAACGACCAGATCTGGCCGAAGAAGGAACTCGGCCTGTGGGATCTGGGCCTGCAGATGGTCCCGGTTCCGGGACGGGCCTTCGAGACGCTCTCCATGGACTACAACTTCCTCGTCAACCAGTCGGGTACGTCGTACCAGGGTGATCCGGTCATGTACGAGTACTGGGGTGCCCAGATGCGCGAAGGCCTGCTCCGGGCCTTCGACCGCGCGTACCACGGCAACCGCGCGCCGCTGATCATCGGGAACCACTTCGAGTCCTGGAACGGCGGCACGTACATGCGCGCCGTCGAGGAGACGATCGCAGCGGTCTGCGTGCGGCAGGAAGTGCGGTGCGTGTCGTTCCGGCAGCTCGCCGACTGGCTGGACGTGCAGGATCCGCGGCTCCTGGCGAAGCTGCGCACGCTGGGGGTCGGCGAACCGCCGAAGCCGGACTGGAACGCGTTTACGGCCGCCCAGGCGGCTAACGCGCGCTGACCGCCGCCATCCGCTCCCCGAGCACGAAGGCGGGGTCGACCTGGGCGGCCAGGTCGACCCCGGTCTTCGCGTTGCCCCAGCTCTCCGCGTTCCTCAGGTGGAAGTGCACCATCTGGCGGGTGTAGCGCTCCCAGTCCCGTCGGACGTACGACGCGTCCGCGGCTTCCTGGAGTGCGTGCAGCGCGGCGCGGTTGTGCTCCTCCAGATGCTCGAAGCGCAGCGGGCGGCCCTTCTCCATCGCCCGGACCCAGTCCGACTGGCCGAGGGAGACGAGCAGGTCCTCGCCCGCGTGCTCGCGCAGGAAGTCCAGATCGTCCTGGCCCTGCACCTTGTTGCCGACGACCTTCAGCGAGACGCCGAAGTCCCGGGCGTACTCCTTGTACTGGCGGTAGACGGAGACTCCCTTGCGTGTCGGCTCGGCGACGAGGAAGGTCATGTCGAACCGGGTGAACATCCCCGAGGCGAAGGAGTCCGAACCGGCCGTCATGTCGACCACCACGTATTCGTCCCGGCCGTCGAGCAGGTGGTTGAGGCAGAGCTCCACCGCGCCGACCTTGGAGTGGTAGCAGGCCACTCCCAGATCGGACTCGGTGAACGGTCCGGTCGCCATCAGCCGGATCTCGCCGTCATCCAGCGGGACGGTCCGCGCGCAGGCCTCGTAGACCGGATTGTCCTCACACACCCGCAGCAGCCGGGATCCCTCACCGGGCGGCGTTGTCTTGATCATCGTCTCGGCCGAGGCGATCCGCGGATTGGTGCCGCGCAGATAGTCCTTGATGAGGGGGAGGTACGCGCCCATCGCGGGCAGCGCCGCGGCCTCGTCGTCATCGAGACCGAGCGCCGCCCCCAGGTGCTGATTGATGTCGGCGTCCACCGCGACGACATGGGCCTGTTGCGCGGCGAGGTGGCGGATGAACAGCGAGGACAGCGTGGTCTTGCCGCTGCCACCCTTCCCTACGAAAGCGATCTTCATGTTCACGTAGGCTAGTGGCGTGGTCGCGCTCCGTGGTCGGGACGCGTGAAGAAGACCACTCCAAGGTGGGACGCGGGCCGGACGTGAGGCCGGGGCGCGTAGCCTCCCTACCTATGAGTACGAATGCCCCTGACCCCTTGGCCGCGCTGGGTTCCCTGCCCGGGGTCGCGGATGCCGTGGACTCCGTACGCAAGGCCGTCGACCGGGTCTACGGGCACCGTGTCATGCGCCGGCGCAGCGGCGAGATCACCTCGGAGGCGGCCCTGCGCGGGGCGCGTGCCTCCGCGGCGCTGTCCGGTGCCGACTGGGCGCTGGAGGAGGTGCGCAGGCGCACCGACTTCGGTGGCGAGGAGGAGGACCGTACTGTCGGCGCGGCCCTCCGGCTGACGGCCGAGGCCGGCCAGTTGCTGTCCATCTGGCGGCAGTCGCCGCTGCGCGTGCTGGCTCGGCTGCACCTCGTGGCCGCGGGCGGCACCGAGCCGGACGCTGCCATCGGCCGTCCTCGTCTCGCGGGCGAGAAGGTCGACGAACCCCTGATCGAGGCGCCCCTTCCGGACGCGGACGAGGTGGCCGGGAGGCTGGAGGGCCTCTCCGGTCTGATCATCGCGGGCAGCTCGGCTCCGGCGCTGGTGCAGGCGGCGGTGGCGCACGGTGAACTGCTGGCCCTGCGCCCGTTCTCCTCGTACAACGGCCTCGTCGCACGGGCGGCGGAGCGGATCGTCCTGGTGGGCAGCGGGCTCGACCCCAAGTCCATCTGCCCGGCGGAGGTCGGCCACGCGGAACTGGGCCGCGCGGCGTACGTGGCGGCCTTCGACGGCTACCTCTCGGGAACCCCGGAGGGTATGGCTGCCTGGATCACCCACTGCGGACGCGCGGTGGAACTGGGGGTACGGGAATCGACGGCGGTCTGCGAAGCTCTGCAGCGTGGTGCCGCGTAACCTGCGCCATCCATACAAAAGGGTTGCGGCGGTACCGGAATTGGTACCGCCGCTGGCATGTGCGCCCAGTTACCAAGCGTCCTCGATATGTTGCCCATCAGGTCGGGTACTTTGCCCGTCACCTGGTGCGGCTGGCCCGTAATCGACGGGTCGACGTCGCGTGGGTGCTCGGCGTCCATGCTTCGGTCCGTGGGCCTTTTCTTGCGTGATTGGTGATCCTCTCGGATGTCCCAGGTCTCGCGGGCCGTAAGTCCTTTGTACTCCAGCCGTCCGGCAAGCGGAACCCCTGGATGCACTTCTTTACTTTTAGCCTCAAATACGGGCAAAGGTTCCGTTACGTCGGCGGCTCGCGTACCAGACGAGCCCCGCGGTGGCCGCCGCCGCACCCACCGCGGCCGCCGCGACCAGCGCGGGACGCGGCGGCATCCTGAAGGAGGCGATCCGCTGCTTGAGTCGTACGGGCCGGTTGAAGACGAGAATCGGCCAGTCGCGAGAGACGGCTTCACGGCGCAGTCCGCGGTCCGGGTTGACCGCGTAGGGGTGGCCGACGGACTGCAGCATCGGGACGTCCGTGATCGAGTCGCTGTACGCGTAGCAGCGCGCGAGGTCGTACCCCTCGGACTCGGCGAGCTCCTCGATGGCCTTGGCCTTGGTCGGCCCGTACGCGTAATACTCCACCTCGCCGGTGAAACAGCCGTCGTCGCCGACGACCATGCGGGTGGCGACGACGCGGTCGGCGCCGAGCAGCTCGCCGATCGGCTCGACGACCTCGGCGCCGGAGGTGGAGACGATCACGACGTCGCGGCCGGCGGCGTGGTGCTCCTCGATGAGGGAGGCCGCCTCGTCGTAGATGATCGGGTCGATCAGATCGTGCAGTGTCTCGGCGACGATCTCCTTGACCTGTCGGACGTTCCAGCCCTTGCAGAGTGCGGACAGATACTGACGCATCCGTTCCATCTGGTCGTGGTCCGCGCCGCCGGCGAGGAAGACGAACTGGGCGTAGGCGGTCCGGAGTACGGCCCGGCGGTTGATCAGTCCGCCTTGGTAGAAGGACTTGCTGAAGGTCAGCGTCGATGACTTCGCAATGACCGTCTTGTCCAGGTCAAAGAAGGCTGCAGTGCGCGGCAAGGAGTGGTTATCCACGACGCAGAGCATAGGCGCCCACCATTCGGCGTAAGCTGGGGCGCGTGGGTTTGCCTGAGAAGGCTCTCGGGTACACCATGGAAGTCACGGATCGTTCGCGACCGTGCTAACCCGGTCCGACTCCTCCCCCCCCGAGTCGGCCGTGGGGACGACCCCCGCTCTCCCCCCCGGCGGGGGTCGTCGCATGTCCGGACGCGTTTTCGTCCCTCCATTTGATCGTTTCCTCCCCTTCTGGGCCGCCGTGCCGGCCTTCTCGCCTGCTCCAGTGTCGTCACGCTACGTAGTTGGTGGGCTGCGCTCCGGAAGTCGGCCGGGAAGTCACCGGTATGGGCTAACGGGATATTCACAAGTGGGGAGTTGTCCACAGTTTTAGAGCAAGATCCACACGATTTTCCGGCGCACTGCACGGTGATTCCGTCCGCGAAAGTTCGCGGGCCGAAGGAATCAATCGTCTCGGATCGATCGCGCGGACCGATCTCGCGAGCGGCGAGAAGAGGTCCGGGTGGGTGCGGGACCGGTGCGGGGCGGATATGCCGCCGCACTGGTGACGGCCGCCGCGGCAGCGCGGTGTGAGGGGGAGAAATCGTGTCGGATTCGATCACATCCGGTGCGCCGGGTGGGTTTGGTGGGCCGGACAGGTCAGGTACGGCGAGGCCGGGACCGGCCCCGGACGACAGGTCAGGTGCACCGGACCGGTCGGGTGCACTGGACAGGCGCGGTACATCGGACAGGCCCGGTTCATTGCGTACGCCTGGTTCGACGGGCGCGTTCGGGGCTTCGTCGGGCGAGCCGGGGTCGTCGGGCGCGGCCGGTTCGGTCCGTGGCTTCGGTGGGCGGCCGGGTTCGGGGGAGCGCGGGGCCCGGCCGCTGATCGTCACGGAGGACCCGGAGCTGCTCGACGATCTGCTGCGGCTCTGCGCCGCGGCCGGAGCCGAGCCGCTGGTCCACCATTCGGTGCCGGAGGAACGGGGCGGCTGGGAAGGCGCGCCGCTGGTCCTGGTCGGGGACGACGCGGCGGCCCGGTGCCGGGGAGCCACCCGCAGGCGCGGGGTGCTGCTCGTCGGCCGCGACCAGGACGACCCCCAGGTCTGGCGGCGTGCGGTGGAGATCGGCGCCGACTGTGTGCTGCGGCTGCCCGACGCCGAGGGCTGGCTCGTGGACCGGATCGCCGACGTGGCCGAAGGCGTCGGCCGCCCGGCGCTCACGGTCGGCGTGATCGGCGGTCGCGGCGGCGCCGGGGCGTCCACACTGGCCTGCGCGCTCGCCGTCACGGCGGCCCGCGAAGGGCGGCGCACGATGCTCATCGACGCGGATCCCCTGGGCGGCGGCCTCGATGTGCTGCTCGCCGGGGAGCAGGCCGAGGGCAGACGATGGCCGGACTTCGCGGCGTCCAGGGGCCGGGTGGCAGGCGGAGCCCTGGAGGAGTCGCTGCCTTCGGTGCACGGGCTGCGCGTGCTCAGCTGGGACCGGGGCGACTGCGTGGTGATCCCGCCGGCGGCCATGCGCTCCGTGCTGGCGGCAGCGCGCCGACGCGGTGGTGTGGTGGTCGTGGATCTTCCGCGCCGCGTGGACGAGGGCGTCGCGGAGGCGCTGGCGCAACTGGACCTCGGACTGCTGGTGGTGCCGGGCGAGTTGCGGGCCGTGGCCGCCGCGAGGCGGGTCGCGTCGGTGGCGGGCATGGTCCTCGGAGATCTGCGGGCCGTGGTGCGCGGACCGTACGCGGCGGGGCTCGACGAGCAATGGATCGCCCAGGCGCTCCAGCTGCCACTGGCGGGCGAACTGCCCGTGGAGCCGGGGCTGTTCGCCGACCTCGACAGCGGCATTCCGCCGGGGGCCGGTGCGCGCGGACCGCTGGCTCGGTTCTGTTCGGCCTTCTGGGAGCGGGCGTTCGCGGGCGGTGGAGCCTCATGACCGAGACACTGCTCGAAGCCGTACGGCAGCGGCTCGCCGAGAGCGGGGCCGAGCCGACCCCGGCGCGGGTGGCGGCCGCGCTGCGGGCGCAGGGGAGGCTGCTCGGCGACACGGAAGTGCTCGGGGCCGCCGAGGAACTGCGGTGCGAACTGGTCGGGACCGGACCGCTGGAGCCGCTGCTCGCCGATCCCGCGGTGACCGACGTGCTGGTGTCGTCGCCCGACCGGGTGTGGGTGGACCGGGGCGGAGGCCTCCAGCTCACCGGGATCACCTTCTCCGACGCGGCGGCGGTGCGCAGGCTGGCGCGGAGGCTCGCGGCGGTGGCGGGGCGGCGACTGGACGACGCCCACCCCTGGGTGGACGCCAGGCTCCCCGACGGCACCCGCATGCACGCGGTGCTGCCCCCGGTGGCGGTCGGATCGACCTGCTTGTCGCTACGGGTGGTGCGGCACCGGGCGTTCTCGCTGAGCGAGCTCGTTGCCGCGGGGACGGTCCCGCCGGGCGGGGACCGGCTGCTCGGAGCGCTGATCGAGGCCAGGGTCTCGTACCTGATCAGCGGCGGGACGGGCTCCGGCAAGACCACCCTGCTCTCCACGCTGCTGGGACTGGTCGGTGAGCGCGAGCGAATCGTGCTGGCCGAGGACTCGGCGGAGCTGCGGCCGGACCATCCGCATGTGGTGCGGCTGGAGTCCCGCTCGGCGAACCAGGAAGGGGCGGGCCGGGTCACACTGCGGGACCTTGTGCGTCAGGCGCTGCGGATGCGGCCCGACCGGCTCGTGGTGGGGGAGGTGAGGGGCGCGGAAGTCACCGACCTGCTGGCCGCGTTGAACACGGGCCATGACGGGAGCGGAACCGTCCACGCCAATACGGCCGCGGACGTGCCGGCCCGGCTGGAGGCCCTGGGGACCGCGGCCGGGCTCGACCGGGCCGCGCTGCACAGCCAGTTGGCGGCCGCGCTGTCGGCGGTCCTCCATCTCGTTCGGGACCGGGACGGTCGGCGGCGGGTCGCCGAGGTGCATGTGCTGGAGCGGGACGCGGCGGGGCTGGTGGTGACCGTGCCCGCGCTGCGGTGGGGCGCGGCGGGTTTCGCCCGCGAGCGGGGCTGGGAGCGGCTTCGGTCGCTGATCGGGGGTGCGTGGTGACGACGGCGGCGATGTGTGCGGCGGTGTGCGCGGGGGCCGCGGCCTGGATGACGGCCGATACGGATCAGGGGGTGCGGCGGGGGAGGCTGATGCTCGCGGGCGGGGTCGCGATGAGCCCAACCCCCGTGTGGGACTGGGGACGTTGGAGGCCCGTGGCGCGGCGGCTGCGGGGGGAGTGGGCGTGTCTGCCGGTGGCGGTGGTGCTGGCGGTGCTGGGGGAATCGGTGCTGCCGCTGGTGCTGGGAGCGGTGGCGGTGCCGCTGGTGGGGCGGTGGCTGAGGGCCGGTGAGCTCCGGCGGGCCAGGGAACGCAGGTCGGATGCGGTGATCGCGTTGTGCGGGGGGATCGCGGGCGAGCTGAGGGCAGGGCGACAGCCCGCGCAGGCTCTGTCGGCCGCCGGCCGGGCCACGGGGGCGCTGGGCGGGGCGGAGGCCGCGGTCCTGGCGGCCGCCCGGTTCGGCGGCGATGTGCCAGGGGAACTGCGGCGCGCCGCCCGGGCGCCGGGTGCCGACGGGCTGGCCGGACTCGCGGCCTGCTGGCTGGTGTCGGTGGACGGCGGGGCGGGGCTGGCCGCCGGGCTGGACCGGCTGGAGGCGGGACTGCGGGTGGAGCGGGACCAACGGGAGGGGCTGCGCGCCCAGTTGGCCGGAGCGTGGTCGACGGTCGTGGTGCTGGCGCTGCTCCCGGTGGCCGGGCTGGCCATGGGGTGGGCCCTGGGCGCCGAGCCGCTCCGGGTGCTGCTGCACACCCCGGCGGGCTGGGGCTGCCTGCTGGTGGGCGGCCTGCTGGAGACCGCAGGGTTGTGCTGGGCGGCGCGGATCGTCCGGGCGGGAGAGCGGCCATGAGCGGTGACGTCGTCCACAAGCTGGGGATGGCGGTCTCGGTCGCGGCGGCCGTCGTGTGGCTCGGCCTGGAGGCGGCGGCCCGGCGGCGCGCGTGGCGGGTACGCGGCCGAGTCTCGGCCCTGTTGGTGGCGCCGCCGGTGGACTACGGCCCGCGTCGGCGGTGGTGGCCGCATTGCGGCGCCAGGACGCGACGGTGGGCGCCGGCGGTGGGCGCGGTGATCACCGGCTACGTACTGGTCGGTGGGGTCGCCGGAGGTCTGCTGGGTCTCGCCGCGGCGTACGGCGGCCGGAGGTGGGCACGCGGCCGCGCACGGGACAGAGCCGTCCGCGACGACCGGTCCGCGGAGCAACTGCCTCTCGCCGCTGACCTGCTGGCGGCCTGCGCCTCGGCCGGGGCCGGGCCGCGTGAGGCGGCGGAGGCGGTGGGGGAGTCGCTCGGCGGTCCGGTCGGCGAGCGCCTCGTGAAGGCCGCCGCAGAGCTGCGTCTGGGCGGCGAACCGGCGCAGGTGTGGGGGCGGTTCGGGGCGATACCGGGCGCGGCGGGACTGGCCCGCTGTCTGGAGCGGTCCGGTTCCTCGGGGGCGCCGGCGGCGGAGCCGGTGTCCCGGCTGGCCGCGGGCCTCAGGGCGGACCGGGCCAGGAGCGCCGCGTCCCGGGCGCAGCGCGCGCAGGTGCTGATCACGGCACCGGTGGGCCTCTGCTTCCTGCCCGCGTTCCTCGCGGTCGGTGTGGCTCCGGTGGTGATCGGCCTGGCGAGCGGACTGCTGAGCGGCGACTGAAGCGCTGGATCACCGAGTCACTGACGAACTGACGGACTGACGGATTGATGAGCTGACGGACTGATCGAGGGGGTTGACATGGGGTTCATGGCAGGGACGAAGCAGTGGGTGGCACGGATGCGGAACGGGGTACGGGCCTGGCTGGTCAGCAGGCAGGTGCGTGACGACACGGGGATGACGACAGCGGAGTACGCCATGGGGACACTGGCCGCTTGTGCCTTCGCCACGGCGCTCTTCAAGGTGGTGACGAGCGACACGGTGTCGTCCGCGCTCGAGTCGGTGATCGGGAAGGCGCTCAATGCGCAGTTCTGACACGGCTCGCACTGCTCCTGACCGGGGGTCTGTGACGGCGGAGGCGGCGGTCGCGGTGCCGGCGCTGGTGCTGTTCACCATGGCTCTGGTCTGGGCTCTCATGGCCGCGTCCGCGCAGATCCAGTGCGTGGACGCCGCCAGGGCCGGGGCACGGGCGGCGGCGAGATCGGAGCCGCGGGCCGCCGCGCTCGCCGCGGCCCGGTCGGCCGCCCCCAGCGGCGCCCGGGTGTCGATGGGGCGCGAGGGGGACCTGTGGCGGGTCCGGGTCGAGGCGGACACGCCCGGGCCGGGTGCGCTGGCCCTGACCCTGAGCGCGCAGGCCGTGGCGGTCGCGGAGGACACGGTGGGGAGGTCCGGATGATGCGGGCTCGGGCTCACGCCGACCGCGGTTCGGCGACCGTGTGGGTGGCGGTGGCCGCGTGCGCGCTGTGTGCCGTGTTCGCGGTGGTCCTGGCCATGGGGCAGGCGGTCGTGGCCCGCCATCGGGCGGGTGCCGCCGCCGATCTGGCGGCGCTCGCCGCGGCGGACCTGGCACTGGACGGTGCCGGGCCGGCGTGCGGCGCGGCGGAGCGGGTGGCCCGCGCCCAGGGGGCCGTCGTGGTGCGATGCGCCGTGGCCGGGGAGGTCGCCGATGTGACGGCCCGGGCGGCGTTCGGCCCGTTCGGCCCGGAGGTCAGATCGCGCGCGGGTCCTCCGGATGGGCCAACCCTTCCTGCTGACTTTCCGGGCTCCGTACGTTCTCCGGATTCTGCTGCTCCGGCTGCTCCTCCGGTCGCTCCGGTGCCGCCGGCTGCTCAGACCTCTCCGGCGTCTCCCGGGCGGGCGGGGCCGGCTCCGGGGCGGGGGCCTCCTTGAGGAGGACCGTGAGCAGGCGTACGGCGGCTCGCTTGTGCAGGGGGTCGTTGCCGTTGCCGCATTTGGGGGACTGGATGCAGGACGGACAGCCCGCGTCGCACTCGCAGGAGGCGATGGCCTCACGGGTCGCCGTCAGCCACTCACGGGCCGTGTGGAAGGCCCGCTCCGCGAAGCCCGCGCCGCCCGGGTGGCCGTCGTACACGAAGACGGTGGGCAGCAGGGTGTCCGGGTGCAGCGGGACGGAGACCCCGCCGATGTCCCAGCGGTCGCAGGTGGCGAAGAGCGGCAGCATCCCGATCGAGGCGTGCTCGGCGGCGTGCAGGGCGCCGCCCAGCTGATCCGGGTTGACCCGGGCGGCGTCCAGCTGGTCCTCGGTGACCGTCCACCACACGGCCCGGGTGCGCAGGGTGCGCGGCGGCAGGTCGAGCTTGGTCTCGCCGAGCACCTCACCGGTGATCAGCCTGCGGCGGAGGAAGGAGACGACCTGGTTGGTGACCTCGACGGAGCCGTAGCACAGGCGCCCGGCGCCCCACGGGATCTCGGTGTCGGTGTCCAGGATGGAGATGGAGGTGGTGTCGCGGGCGGTGGTGGAGTACGGCGGGTTGGCCTCCTCGACGAGGGCGACCGAATCCTCCAGGTCCAGGTGCCTCACCAGATACGTACGGCCCTGGTGGAGGTGGACGGCGCCGTCGTGGACGGCAGCGTGCGAGGCCGGTTCGTCGACCGTCCCGAGCAGCCGGCCGGTGGAGGCCTCGACGATCTGCACGGGGCGCCCGCCTTCGCCCCGGATGTCGGTGAGGTAGGCGGCCCGCTCCCGGCGGGTCCAGTACCAGCCGGAGGCGCGCCTGCGCAGCAGCCCCGCGCTCTCCAGCTGCGGCAGCAGCTCGGGCACGGCGGGGCCGAACAGCTCCAGGTCGGCCTCCGTCAGCGGGAGCTCCGAGGCGGCCGCGCAGAGGTGCGGGGCGAGCACGTAGGGGTTGTCCGGGTCGAGGACGGTGGACTCGACCGGCTGCTGGAAGAGCGCCTCGGGATGGTGCACGAGGAAGGTGTCCAGCGGGTCGTCGCGGGCGACCAGTACGGCGAGGGCGCCCTGCCCGGACCGTCCGGCCCGGCCCGCCTGCTGCCAGAGCGAGGCCCGGGTACCCGGATAGCCGGCGATCACGACGGCGTCCAGGCCGGAGACGTCGACGCCGAGCTCCAGGGCGGTGGTGGCGGCGAGCCCGAGCAGCTCGCCGGAGTGCAGGGCCCGCTCCAGGGCACGGCGCTCCTCGGGCAGGTAGCCGCCACGGTAGGCGGCGACCCGGCGGGCGAGGGAGCGGTCGACCTCGGCGAGGCGTTCCTGGGCGATCACGGAGATCAGTTCGGCGCCGCGCCGGGACCGGACGAACGCGACGCTGCGGACGCCCTGGACGGTCAGGTCGGTGAGGAGGTCGGCGGTCTCGGCGGTGGCGGTGCGGCGGACCGGCGCGCCCTTCTCGCCGTGCAGCTCGGTGAGAGGGGGCTCCCACAGGGCGAAGACGAGCTCTCCGCGGGGTGAGGCGTCGTCGGAGACCTCGCGGACCGGCAGGCCGGTCAGGCGGCGGGCGGCTACGGACGGTTCCGCGGCGGTCGCGGAGGCGAGGAGGAAGACCGGGTTCGCGCCGTAGCGGGCGCACACGCGGCGCAGGCGCCGCAGGACCTGGGCGACGTGGGAGCCGAAGACGCCGCGGTAGGTGTGGCACTCGTCGATGACGACGTAGCGCAGGGAGCGCAGGAAGGAGGACCAGCGGGGGTGTGAGGGAAGTATCCCGCGGTGCAGCATGTCCGGATTGGTGAGCACGTAGTTCGCGTACTGGCGGACCCATTCGCGCTCCTCGACCGGCGTGTCCCCGTCGTACACGGCCGGGCGCACACGGTTGCCGAGAGGGGCGGCGAGCTCCTTCACGGCGCGGCGCTGGTCGGCCGCGAGGGCCTTGGTGGGGGCCAGGTACAGGGCCGTGGCGCCGCGTCCGTTGGCGGCCTCGGCGCCGTCGAGCAGGGTGCTGAGCACCGGCGCGAGATAGGCCAGGGACTTGCCGGACGCCGTGCCGGTGGCGATCACGACCGATTCGCCGTCCAGCGCGTGTTCGGCGGCGGCTGCCTGGTGGGCCCAGGGGTGTTCGATGCCCGCCTGCTGGATGGCGTTGATCACTTCCGCACGGATGCGATCGGGCCAGACGGCATGGCGACCCGGCCTCGGGGGCAAGTGCTCCGTATGAGTGATGCGCGCAGCCCGGCCCGCCCCCGCGGTGAGCCGGTCGAGGACCGTACCGGGGGAGGGGCGGGTTTCCCCGCTCTCGGGAGGTCGTCTGGGACGGAGATTCTTGGCCATCGGCACCGAGTGTGTCACTGGCGTGACGGACAATGGTCCCAAGGCGTCGTGCATGGCTGCTGGTAAGTGATTGAATGCCATCGCGGCTGGCGATCCGTCCCCTGGCTCCGTCGGGGAGACCGAGGGGCGACCGCTCGATAGCAAGGTGCTGGAGGATCCGTGGACCTGTCCCTGTCGACTCGCAATGTGTCCGGCCCTCAGGGCGACCGTACGGTCGTCGAGGTCGGTGGCGAGATTGATGTGTATACCGCGCCCAAGCTGCGCGAGCAGTTGGTCGAGTTGGTGAACGACGGCAGCTACCACCTGGTTGTCGACATGGAGGGCGTGGACTTCCTCGACTCGACCGGCCTCGGCGTGCTCGTGGGCGGTCTCAAGCGTGTGCGGGCACATGAGGGCTCGCTGCGCCTCGTCTGCAACCAGGAGCGCATTCTCAAAATCTTCCGGATCACGGGCCTGACCAAGGTGTTCCCCATCCACACCACGGTCGACGACGCGGTCAACGCGACCGACTGAGTCGCCGGAGGGCTTCAGGGGCTCCAGGAGGCTCCGGACCGTTCCGTAGGGTCCGGAGACTCCCGGTGCGCCCATGTGAGCCCGTGAGCTCCGGCCAGGTTCCGTGAGCTCCGGAGGAAGGCAGGGGTACCGGGCGCCGCCCGGGCCCTTGAGATGCACGCTCGCACGCTCGTACGTCCGAGGGGGACCGCATGGCCACGGTTGAACTCCGCTTCAGTGCCCAGCCCGAGCATGTCAGGACGGCCCGTCTGGTGGCCGCTGCAGTGGCGCGCCGGGCCGGGGTGGACGAGGCCGTCCTCGACGAGGTCAGGCTCGCTGTCGGAGAGGCCTGCAGCCGGGCCGTCGGGCTGCACCGGAGCAATGGCATCACCGCCCCGGTGCGGGTCGTGCTGACCGACGAGGAGAAGACCTTCTCCATCGAGGTCGGTGACGAGGTGCCCGTCCCGACGAGGGCGTCGGCGCCAGGGGCGCACGGTGCCGACGGCGCGGCCGGCCAGGACGCCGGTGACGGTGACGGCGAGGACGAGATGGGTCTCGCGGTGATCAGCGGGCTCGTCGACGATGTCGAGGTGACGTCGGGCGAGGGCGGCGGCGTGATCCGGATGAGCTGGCCGACGACACCGGAGACGGTGCTGCCGTGAGCCGCCTTCCGGCCATACGGTCCGATCATCGTTGCGCGACCGGGTGACCTGTGTGATCGAGTGACGCCGACGGGTGACGTGCATCCGTTCGTTTGTGGGGCCCTGCTGAGCAGGGCCTTTTTCATTTACCTAGATCATTGATCAAGCGTCAATGCTTTTGCCCCATTACCGCTTTCGGGGGTAATCTCCGGACGCGATCATTTGCTGAGTAGCAACTGAAGGTCAATTCCATTTACGGCGCCCTGTTTTGATCAGGTTCCGCTCCCTACAATCCGTCCACATCTTGAGCTCTGAGCGTCAAGGAGGACGAATGGCGGGGCTCTTCAACCCACACCTGACCGACCACCCCACTTCTCTCGCTGCCGCGGTACTCACCGACGACAACCGGATGATCGTCATTGTGATCGCCGCGGTGGCTCTGGCAGCACTGATCGTTGCCCAGCTGCTGGTACGCCAGGTACTGGCGGCCGGTGAAGGCACCGATTCCATGAAGAAGATCGCGGCTGCCGTACAGGAAGGCGCGAATGCCTATCTGGCACGGCAGTTGCGCACACTCGGCATCTTCGCCGTCGTGGTCTTCTTCCTGTTGATGCTGTTGCCGGCCGACAACTGGGCCCAGCGCGGCGGACGTTCGGTGTTCTTCCTGGTGGGTGCGCTGTTCTCGGCGGCCACCGGATACATCGGCATGCGTCTTGCCGTACGAGCAAATGTGCGCGTGGCCGCTGCCGCGCGTGAAGCGACACCGGCGGAAGGCGAGCCGGAAAAGGATCTGACGGCCGTTTCCCACAAGGCCATGAAGATCGCTTTCCGGACGGGCGGCGTGGTCGGCATGTTCACGGTGGGCCTCGGCCTGCTCGGTGCCTCCTGCGTGGTCCTCGTCTACGCCGCGGACGCCCCCAAGGTCCTGGAGGGCTTCGGCCTCGGCGCCGCGCTCATCGCCATGTTCATGCGAGTCGGCGGCGGCATCTTCACCAAGGCCGCGGACGTCGGCGCCGACCTCGTCGGCAAGGTCGAGCAGGGTATCCCCGAGGACGACCCGCGCAACGCCGCCACCATCGCCGACAACGTCGGTGACAACGTCGGCGACTGTGCCGGTATGGCCGCCGACCTCTTCGAGTCGTACGCCGTCACGCTCGTCGCCGCGCTCATCCTCGGCAAGGCCGCCTTCGGTGATCTGGGTCTGGCCTTCCCGCTGATCGTCCCGGCGATCGGCGTGGTCACCGCGATGATCGGTATCTTCGCGGTCGCCCCGCGGCGCGCCGACCGCAGCGGGATGACCGCCATCAACCGCGGTTTCTTCATCTCCGCGGTGATCTCGCTGGTCCTCGTGGCCGCAGCCGTGTACGCGTACCTGCCCGCCACGTACGCCGAGCTCGACGGCGTCACCGACGCCGCCATCCGGGCCCACGACGGCGACCCGCGCATCCTCGCGCTCGTGGCCGTGGCCATCGGCATCGTGCTGGCCGCCCTGATCCAGCAGCTGACGGGGTACTTCACCGAGACGACCCGCCGCCCGGTCCGCGACATCGGCAAGTCCTCGCTCACCGGCCCGGCCACCGTCGTACTCGCCGGTATCGCCATCGGACTGGAATCGGCCGTCTACACCGCGCTGTTGATCGGCCTCGGTGTGTACGGGGCGTTCCTGCTCGGCGGTACGTCGATCATGCTCGCGCTGTTCGCGGTGGCGCTGGCCGGCACCGGGCTGCTCACCACCGTCGGTGTGATCGTCGCCATGGACACCTTCGGGCCCGTCTCCGACAACGCCCAGGGCATCGCCGAGATGTCCGGCGACGTCCAGGGCGCGGGCGCGCAGGTGCTCACCGACCTCGACGCGGTCGGCAACACCACCAAGGCCATCACCAAGGGCATCGCCATCGCCACCGCCGTGCTCGCCGCGGCCGCGCTCTTCGGCTCGTACCGGGACGCGATCGCCACCGCCGTGGCGGATGTGGGCGCCAAGGCCGGCGGGATGAACCTGAGTCTGGACATCTCGCAGCCCAACAACCTGGTGGGACTGGTCCTCGGCGCGGCGGTCGTCTTCCTCTTCTCCGGGCTGGCGATCAACGCGGTGTCCAGGTCGGCCGGTTCGGTGGTCTACGAGGTGCGGCGGCAGTTCCGCGAGCACCCCGGGATCATGGACTACAGCGAGAAGCCGGAGTACGGGCGCGTCGTCGACATCTGCACCAAGGACGCGCTGCGCGAGCTGGCCACGCCCGGACTGCTCGCCGTCCTGGCACCGATCGCCGTCGGCTTCACCCTCGGCGTCGGCGCGCTGGGCTCGTACCTCGCGGGAGCCATCGCCACCGGCACCCTGATGGCCGTCTTCCTCGCCAACTCCGGTGGCGCGTGGGACAACGCCAAGAAGCTCGTCGAGGACGGCCACCACGGCGGCAAGGGCAGCGAGGCGCACGCTGCGACCGTCATCGGCGACACCGTGGGCGACCCGTTCAAGGACACGGCGGGCCCCGCCATCAACCCGCTGCTGAAGGTGATGAACCTGGTGGCCCTGCTGATCGCGCCCGCGGTGGTGCAGTTCAGTTACGGGGACGACGCCAGTGTCGGCGTACGGGTCCTGGTCGCCGCCCTGGCGCTCGCGGTCGTCATCGGTGCCGTGTACGTCTCCAAGCGGCGTTCCGTCGCCGTGGACGACGGCGGGACCGCGGACCGGAAGGCTAAGTCACCTGACCCGGCGGTCGTTTCGTAGGACGCCGGCGGTCCGGTGCCGCCAGGATGCCGGACGTGTTCAAAGGGCGGGCGGGCAGCGTGCTTTGACGCGCTGTCCGCCCGTTCCCATGAGGATCGTGAGCCTTGTCTCCCTTGGTGCAAATGGCTGCAATAGCCTACGTACCGGACGTCCGGCATGCGGCTGTCGCCCACTTGGCGTGTATGTTCCGGGGCCGAGAGCCTTGGAAGGGACCGATCCGGTGAAGGTGAACAAGAAGCTTGCGGCCGCGCTGTCCGGTAGTGCGGTACTCGTGCTGGCGCTGTCGGGCTGCACCGACGACGGCGAAGGCGAGAACAAGGTGGATGCCTGGGCCAAGACCGTCTGCGACCAGGCACAGCCGCAGATCCAGAAGAGGGCCGACGCCCAGCAGACCATCATCTCGACGGCCGCCGACGGCAAGCCCGCCGATATCCAGGCCGCCGACTCGAAGGCCTTCCAGGACATCGCCGACGCCAACAAGGCGCTGGCCGCCGCCGTGCAGAACGCCGGTACGCCGCCGGTCGACGGCGGCGAGAAGCTCCAGCAGGACGCCGTCAAGGAGCTCACCGCCACGTCGGCGTCCTACCTCGGGCTGAAGAAGCAGATCGACGCGCTCGAGCCGAAGGACCAGCAGAAGTTCGCGGACGGCCTGCAGGGTGTCGCGGACGGGCTGAAGAACATCGAGAAGACCGACCAGGACGCGCTGGCCAAGCTGCAGTCCGGCGAGCTGGGCCAGGCCATGGCGAAGCAGCCCGGCTGCCAGAAGGTCAAGCCGAAGACGGTGCCGACCGGGACGCCGAGCTCCCCCGCGCCGGGTTCCGGCGCATCGAAGCCGGCGACGACCGCGCCCTCGAACGCCACCGGACCGTCGAAGTCCGCGGGTGCTTCGGTACCGCCCTCGGCGGTGGCGTCGGGTTCCGCGTCGGCGTCCGCGTCGAAGTCGACCCGCGGGGAGTAGGGCCCGACCCGCGGGGAGTGGGGCCCGGTCGGCGGGGAGCAGGGCCTGGCTGACGGGACCAGGGCTCGGCCGGTGGGACCAGGACGAGGAGTCATCAGCTCCGGCGTCACCGGGGCCGCATCGGGGCGGCCCGGGTGACGCCGGATGCGCGCGGCAGGGGCGGCGGCCGCGCCGCACGGGTGAGAATGGGGCCCGTGAGTACGACCAGCCTTGCCGCAGACCTCCCGGCCCCCGACCGGTCCCGCCGACTCCGCGACGCCCTGCTCGCCGCCGACTTCACCGCGGACGGGCTGCTCGACCTGCTCGGCGCGCCGGCGTACGCGGCGCTCGCCCGCAGCGAGACGGTGCCCGCGCTGCGGGCCACCCGCGGGCACTCCCCGCTGGAGACGCTCGTACGGCTCTTCCTCCTGCAACGGCCCGTGGTGCACGAGGACGCCCGGTCCGCGCTGCCGCTGGACGACGCGCTCGCCGACGGCTGGGTGGTCAAGGACGGCGACGGCGTACGGGCGAGTGTCGACGTACGCCCGTACGGCGGCCCCGAGGGCCAGGACTGGTTCATCGTCTCCGATCTGGGCTGCGCGGTCGGCGGCGCCGGAGGGGCGAGCGGCCGGGACGAGCGTGTGGTCCTCGGCGTCGGCGGGGCGTCCACCACGCTCGCCGGGATCACCGTGCGCACGCCCGTGTCCTCCGCGCTCGACATCGGCACCGGCTCCGGCATCCAGGCACTGCACGCGGCCCAGCACGCCACACGCGTCACGGCCACCGACCTGAACCCGAGGGCCCTGGCGTTCGCCCGGCTGACCCTCGCCCTGTCCGGGGCGCCCGAGGCCGATCTGCGCGAGGGTTCGCTGCTCGAACCGGTCGCGTCGGAGACGTACGACCTCATCGTGTCCAATCCGCCCTTCGTCATCTCTCCCGGGGCCCGGCTGACCTACCGGGACGGCGGGATGGGCGGGGACGATCTGTGCCGCTCGCTCGTTCAGCAGTCGGGGGAACGGCTGAACGAAGGGGGGTTCGCGCAGTTCCTCGCCAACTGGCAGCACGTGGAAGGGGAGGACTGGCAGGAGCGGGTGCGCTCCTGGGTGCCGCGCGGCTGCGACGCCTGGATCGTGCAGCGCGAGGTGCAGGACGTGACTCAGTACGCCGAGCTGTGGCTGCGGGACAGCGGTGACCACCGCACCGCTCCCGAGGAGTACGCGGCGCGGTACGACGCGTGGCTGGACGAGTTCGAGGCGCGGCGGACCAAGGCGATCGGCTTCGGCTGGATCACGCTCCGGAAGTCCGGGTCCGGGGCGGAGCAGCCGTCGATCGTCGTCGAGGACTGGCCGCACCCCGTCGAGCAGCCTCTCGGCGAGACCGTGCGGGACCACTTCGAGCGCCAGGACTATCTGCGGACGCATGACGACGCGGCGCTGCTCGAAGAGCACTTCGTCCTCGCCGACGAGGTGATGCAGGAGCAGGTCGGGCTGCCCGGCGCAGAGGATCCGGAGCACGTCGTGCTGCGGCAGAACCGGGGCATGCGGCGCGCCACGAAGGTCGACCACGTCGCCGCGGGCTTCGCCGGGGTCTGCGACGGCTCGCTCAGCGCGGGCCGGATCCTCGACGCCATCGCCCAGCTCGTCGGCGAGGACCCGGTCCTGCTGCGCGACCGCACGCCGCAGGCGATCAGGCTGCTGGTGGAGGAGGGCTTCCTGAGGCCCGCCTCGTGGGCGGGTTCGCAGCGCGGCTGACCCGCCGCGCCGAGCGCTGCCTGCGCGCCGCACCGCATCGATCGCACCATCCGCGCCACGCCCCCCAGGTCCGGAGCGAGGGGTTCCGGAACCGGGCGTCGGCGAGGGCAGCCCGTATAAATCCGGCCATTGTTCGCACCGCCGGGCGCCGCCCGGCACCGCCGGCCACCGGTGTGCCGGGAGCCGCTCCGCCGGACCCGCGCCGTGTGCGCTCGCGTACGGACGCTCGCCGAAGGGAATCCTTCCGGCAGCGGCGCGGACCGGCGCCGCCCGGGTGAACCCCCGTGTCGCGTTCACCGGGAATTCGCGTGGGCGACGCCCAGAGCTGTCAGCCTCGGCCGCGGGAGCATCCCGGGAGCGGGCCGAGGAGTGGGAGACGCGCATGGAGAGCGGGCCGGCGATCTTCGCGGGGACAGCGTTCGCGCTGTTCGGGGCCGCGCTGCTGGTGTGGACGGGAGCACGTGTGACACACCGCGCGCCGGTCGCGCACGGTGTGAACCGCGCCACCGCCGTCACTCTCACCACGCTCTTCGGCGCCGCCTTCCTCGTGGCCGGCGTCTGGTGCTTCACCCGCGTCTGAGCGGCACGCGAGCCGCGCCCGGTACGCGCCAGGCCCCACGCGAACCGCGCCAGGGCCGCACGCGAACCACGCCTGAGCCACCGGTTCGAGCCGCCACCCGGGCCGCTGCCCGATCTCCGTCCCGGCAGACACCGGCCCCGGTACGCGCAGCGCTCGAAGACGTGTCGCAAGCCCGTGGAGGGCGTACCGGAGGCGTGTCCGAGCCACGCCCGGACTGCCACGCCCTGACACCGACGTGGAAGTCCGGGCGGCAGGAATGCCCGGAGTCGGGTTACCGTTCGAGTGGCCGTTGCGGGCTTTTGCCGTTTGACACGGGGGCGGGTTGTACCGTCACACTCCGCAGCGACAGCACTGGCAGTACGGCCCGTACGCCGTACGCCAAGGCCGTACGTGCCCACCGAGCGTCGACCGGAGAGAAGAGCGAAGTTGTCCCCGACCAGCGAGACCGCACAGGGCGGCCGCCGACTCGTCATCGTCGAGTCGCCTGCCAAGGCGAAGACGATCAAGGGCTACCTCGGCCCCGGCTATGTCGTCGAGGCGAGCGTCGGGCACATCCGCGACCTCCCGAACGGGGCCGCCGAGGTCCCTGACAAGTACACCGGCGAGGTCCGCCGCCTCGGCGTGGACGTCGAGCACGATTTCCAGCCCATCTATGTCGTCAACGCCGACAAGAAGGCGCAGGTCAGGAAGCTCAAGGAGCAGCTCGCCGAATCCGACGAGCTCTTCCTCGCCACCGATGAGGACCGCGAGGGCGAGGCCATCGCCTGGCACCTGCTCGAAGTCCTCAAGCCCAAGGTCCCGGTCCACCGGATGGTCTTCCACGAGATCACCAAGGACGCGATCCGCGAAGCCGTCGCCAACCCGCGCGAGCTCAACAAGCGCATGGTCGACGCCCAGGAGACCCGCCGTATCCTCGACCGCCTCTACGGCTACGAGGTCTCGCCGGTCCTGTGGAAGAAGGTCATGCCGCGGTTGTCGGCCGGCCGCGTCCAGTCCGTGGCGACCCGCCTCGTCGTCGAGCGCGAGCGCGAACGCATCGCCTTCCGCTCCGCCGAGTACTGGGATCTGACCGGTACGTTCTCCACCGGCCGCGCCGGTGACGCCAGCGACCCCTCGGCCTTCACCGCCCGGCTGACCACGGTCGACGGGCAGCGCGTCGCCCAGGGCCGCGACTTCGGCCCGGACGGCAAGCTCAAGTCCGGCCAGGTGCTGCACCTGGACGAGGCGAACGCGCGCGCCCTCAAGGCCGCGCTGGAGACCGCCTCCTTCACGGTCCGCTCGGTCGAGTCGAAGCCGTACCGCCGCTCGCCGTACGCCCCGTTCCGTACGACGACGCTCCAGCAGGAGGCATCGCGCAAGCTCGGCTTCGGGGCGAAGGCCACGATGCAGGTCGCGCAGAAGCTGTACGAGAACGGCTTCATCACCTACATGCGTACGGACTCGACCACGCTGTCCGACACCGCCGTCGCGGCGGCGCGGGCGCAGGTCACGCAGCTGTACGGTGCCGACTACCTGCCCGAGAAGCCGCGTACGTACGCCGGGAAGGTCAAGAACGCGCAGGAGGCGCACGAGGCGATCCGCCCGTCGGGTGATCGTTTCCGCACTCCGGCCGAGACCGGACTGAGCGGCGACCAGTTCCGCCTCTACGAGCTGATCTGGAAGCGGACCGTCGCCTCCCAGATGAAGGACGCGGTCGGTAACTCCGTCACCGTCAAGATCGGTGGCGTCGGCTCCGACGGCCGGGACGCCGAGTTCTCCGCGTCCGGCAAGACGATCACCTTCCACGGCTTCATGAAGGCGTACGTCGAGGGCGCGGACGACCCGAACGCCGAGCTGGACGACCGCGAGCGCCGCCTGCCGCAGGTCGCCGAGGGCGACGCGCTGACCGCCGAGGAGATCACGGCGGACGGCCACGCGACCAAGCCGCCGGCCCGCTACACCGAGGCCACGCTGGTCAAGGAGCTGGAAGAGCGCGAGATCGGCCGCCCGTCGACGTACGCGTCGATCATCGGGACCATCCTCGACCGCGGCTACGTGTTCAAGAAGGGCACGGCCCTGGTGCCGTCGTTCCTGAGCTTCGCCGTCGTCAACCTGCTGGAGAAGCACTTCGGCCGGCTCGTCGACTACGACTTCACCGCCAAGATGGAGGACGACCTCGACCGCATCGCGCGCGGCGAGGCCCAGGCGGTGCCGTGGCTGAAGCGCTTCTACTTCGGTGAGGGCACCGGCGCGGGCGGCGCGGCCGAGGCAGGGAACGGCGACGGCGACCACCTCGGCGGCCTCAAGGAGCTCGTCACCGACCTCGGCGCGATCGACGCCCGCGAGATCTCGTCCTTCCCGGTCGGCAACGACGTCGTGCTGCGCGTCGGCCGCTACGGCCCGTACGTGGAGCGCGGCGAGAAGGACGCGGAGGGCCACCAGCGCGCCGACGTTCCCGCCGACCTGGCGCCCGACGAGCTGACCGTCGAGCTCGCGGAGGAGCTGCTGGCCAAGCCGAGCGGCGACTTCGAGCTGGGCAAGGACCCGGAGACGGGCCACGAGATCGTCGCGAAGGACGGCCGCTACGGCCCGTACGTCACCGAGATCCTGCCCGAGGGCACGCCGAAGACCGGCAAGAACGCGGTGAAGCCGCGGACGGCCTCCCTCTTCAAGTCGATGTCCCTCGACACGGTGACCCTGGAGGACGCGCTCAAGCTGATGTCGCTGCCGCGCGTCGTCGGCAAGGACGCCGAAGGCGTCGAGATCACCGCGCAGAACGGCCGCTACGGCCCGTATCTGAAGAAGGGCACGGACTCGCGCTCCCTGACGAGCGAGGACCAGCTCTTCACCATCACCCTGGAAGAGGCCCTGGCGATCTACGCCCAGCCGAAGCAGCGCGGGCGGGCCGCGGCCAAGCCGCCGCTGAAGGAGCTGGGCACGGACCCGGTGAGCGAGCGTCCCGTCGTGGTCAAGGACGGCCGCTTCGGCCCGTACGTCACCGACGGCGAGACCAACGCGACCCTGCGCACCGGCGACAGCGTGGAGGAGATCACGCCGGAGCGCGGCTACGAGCTGCTCGCCGAGAAGCGCGCCAAGGGACCGGCGAAGAAGACCGCCAAGAAGGCACCCGCCAAGAAGACGGCGGCGAAGAAGACCGCGGCCAAGAAGACGACGACGGCCAAGAAGACCGCCGCGAAGAAGACGACCACGAAGACGGCCGCCAAGAAGACCACGACGAAGGCGGCGGCCGCCAAGAAGACGGCGTCTTCGGAGGAGTAGGAGAACCGCCTCCTTGAACCGCCTCCTTGAAACCGTCTCCTTGTATACGGAGGAGCACGTGCGGTGACGCGGGGCGAGGGCGGCCGGAGACCGGCGCCCTCGCCCCGCGCGTTTGTTCGGGCATGGCCTCCGGGGAGCGATGCGCTCCGGATAGGCTGGGCGGATGACGCGAGCCGAGCAGCCAACGGCCCTGAACACCACTCCATACCCCGACGCGGATTTGCTTGCCGCGGACTCACGCGAGCGCGCCGTACGGTCGCTGCTGCGCGTCCCCGCGCTGCGGCGACTGTGGGGTGCGCAGTTCGTCGGCGGCATCGGTGACGCCCTCGCGCTGCTGGTGCTGGTCGTGCTGTCGCTCCAAGCGGCGGTGTCGGAAGAGGCGTTCGGGGGTGGGTACCGAGGGGCGGCGTTCGCCGTCGCCGCCGTGTTCGGCGCCCGGATCCTCGCGACGCTGCTCTTCGGAGCCGTACTGCTCGGTCCGCTGACCGCGCTCACGGCACCCACCGGTGCGCTGGACCGGCGCTGGACCATGATCGGGGCCGACGGCCTGCGCATCGCCCTCCTCGTCATCGCCCCCCTGTGGATCGACTGGACCCCGGGCAGCGCGCTGCCGGTCCTGCTGGCCACCGTCTTCGTCGCCGGTGTCGCCGAGCGGCTGTGGACGGTCGCCAGGGAGAGCGCCGCGCCCGCGCTGCTGCCCGCGCCGCCCCTGGAGGGCGCGGCGGTACGCCCGCTTCCGGATCACCAGGACGCGCTGCGCAGGCTCTCCCTGCGTACGTCCTTCGCGGTGATCCCCGCCGGGGCCGCCGCGCTGCTCGTCGCCACGCTCATCGGCAATCTGCTCGGTTCCGGCATCGAGTGGTTCTCGCTGCACCAGGCCGCTCTCGGGTCGTACGTCGCGGCGGGCCTGTTCGCCGCGTCCCTGTCCGTCCTGTCGGCCATCGAACTTCCGGACACGCAGACTCCGCGCCCCCGCTCGCCGCTGGAGGGCCTGCGTCGCCCGTCCACGGGCAGCGGGCTCGACAAGGGGCGTACGGGCGCGGTGCCGCTGCTCGTCCTCGCCTGCGCGGCGGTCGCCGGAGCCATCGCCTCCGCCGCGGGCGTCGCCGTACTGCACGCCCGCGACCTGGGCGGCGGCCCGGTGACCTTCGCCCTGCTCGTGCTGGCGCTGACCGGCGGTACGGCCATGGGCATCCGGGGCGCCAAGTCCGTACTGCCCGCCCTTTCCCGCCGTAGGCTGCTGGCCCTCGCGACGGCCCTCACCGGCATCGCGCTGCTGGCGGTCGGACTCGTACCGGACACCGCGACCGTGCTGTTCCTCGCCGTGGTGGCGGGCGGCGCGGCCGGTGTCGCCGCGGCCACCGGGCATGCGCTGATCGACCTGGAGACCGAGGAGTACCGGCGCCCCCGCGTCAACGAGCACCTGCAGGCCGTCGTCCGGGTCGCCATCGGCCTCGGCGCGATCGCCGCCCCGCTGCTCGCCGGCGGGATCGGCCGGCACCGCCTCGCGAGCGGCGACTTCGTCTTCGCGCACGGCGGCGCCGCCTTCACCCTGATGCTGGTCGGCGCGCTGCTGCTGCCCGTCGCCGCGATCGTGCTCGCCAAGACCGACGACCGGTCCGGTGTGCCACTGCGCCGTGACCTCGCGGACGCGGTGCGGCGCGGCGCGGACCCGGCGCAGGCCCCGTCCCCGACGGGCTTCTTCATCGCTCTGGAGGGCGGCGACGGAGCGGGCAAGTCCACGCAGGTGGAGGCGCTCGCCGAGTGGATCCGGGCCAAGGGGCACGAGGTCGTGGTCACCCGCGAGCCCGGTGCCACCCCGGTCGGCAAGCGGCTGCGCTCGATCCTGCTCGACGTGTCGTCGGCCGGCCTGTCGCACCGTGCCGAGGCGCTGCTGTACGCCGCCGACCGCGCGGAGCACGTCGACACGGTGGTCCGCCCGGCACTGGAGCGCGGCGCGATCGTCATCTCCGACCGCTACATCGACTCGTCCGTCGCCTACCAGGGCGCGGGCCGCGATCTGTCCCCGACCGAGATCGCCCGTATCTCGCGCTGGGCGACGGACGGTCTCGTTCCACATCTGACGGTGCTGCTGGACGTCTCCCCGGAGGCCGCGCGTGAGCGCTTCACGGAGGCGCCGGACCGGCTGGAGTCGGAACCGGCGGAGTTCCATCAGCGGGTGCGGTCCGGGTTCCTGACCCTGGCCGCGGCCGACCCGGGCCGTTACCTCGTGGTGGACGCCGGGCAGGAGCCCGAGGCCGTGACCACGGTCGTACGGCACCGCCTCGACCAGATGCTGCCGCTCTCCGCGGACGAGGTGAAGGCCCAGGAGGCCGCGCGCAAGGCGGCCGAGGAGGAGGCCCGCCGCAAGGCCGAGGAAGAGGCGGCCCGCAAGGCGGAGGAGGAGCGCCTGGAGCGCGAGCGCCAGGAGCAGCTCGCCAAGCTGCGTGCCGAGGAGGAGGAGCGCAAGCGCCGGGAGCTGGAGGAGGCGCGGCAGCGCGAGGCCGAACGGCAGGCGGAGGAGGCCAGGCAGCGCGCGGAGGAGGCGCGTCGGCTGGCCGAGGAGGAGCGGCGTCGGCGCGAGGCCGAGGAGAAGACCCGCCGCGAGGAGGCCGAACGCCGACGGCGTCAGGCCGAGGAAGAGGCCCGGCTGCGGGCCGAGGCGGAGGAGCGGCGCCGCGAGAAGCAGCGCAAGGCGGAGGAGGCCTTGCTGCGTGCGGAGGAGGCGCGCAGGGCGGCGGAGGCCGCCGCGGCCGCGGCCGCCGCCTCGGCGGTGGTGCCCGGGGCGAACGATGTGACGCAGACGGTGGAGACGCCGCGCCCGCGCATCGACATGACGAAGCAGGACGAAGAGACGACGGCGCTGCCGCAGGTGCGGGACGCGGGCTCGGGCTCGGAGGTCACGGAGACGACGGTGCTGCCGCAGGTGCGGGACGCGGGCTCGGGCTCGGGCTCGGAGGTCACCGAGACGACGGTGCTGCCGCCCGTGCGGGACGATCGGCACCAGGCGGCCGCGGTGGACGAGACGGCCGTACTTCCGTCGGTCGGCGACCCGGGCGCTTCGGGGGCTCAGGGTGCGCCGACCGGCCCGGCCGCTCCGACTGGCCCGGTCGCTCCGGTCGCTCCGGTCGCTCCGGTTCATGACGCGAACCTCGCGGACCGCGTGCCGCCGGGCATCTTCCGGGACGAGCAGCCCGCCGGCGCGGGCGACGTCACCCGCGAGCTGCCCCAGGTCGACGAGGAAGGACGGCTGCGGCGCCGCTCGGACTGGGCGGAGGAGACCCCGCTGGACGACCTTCCGACCCTGGCGGACGAGCTGCTCGGCCCGCACGACGGCGACGACGAGAACGGCCGCTACGGCAGGCGCTAGGGAGTTGTCCACAGGGGGCGGGGTCTGTCCGACCCCTCCCCCACAATGGGAACCCGGTGCGGCACCTGGCGGCACGTAGCGGCACGAGCGACACCTCGTACGTCGGAAGGCGGTGACGGCAGCATGACCGTATGGGACGACCTGGTCGGGCAGGACCGTGTCCAGGAACAGCTCGCCGCCGCCGCGCGGGACGCCGACGCGCTGGTGACGGCGGACGCGGCGGGCGAGCAGCGGCCCGAGGCGTCCAAGATGACGCACGCCTGGCTGTTCACGGGGCCGCCCGGCTCCGGCCGTGCCACGGCCGCGCGGGCGTTCGCCGCCGCCCTGCAGTGCACCAGCCCGGACCGGGCGCTGGGCGGCGCGCCGGGCTGCGGATTCTGCGACGGCTGCCACACCAGCCTGATCGGTACGCACGCGGACGTCCAGGTGGTCCGCACCGACCTGCTCTCCATCGGTGTGAAGGAGACCCGAGACCTGGTCCGCCGCGCCCAGCTCTCGCCCGCGGTCGGCCGCTGGCAGGTCATCGTCCTGGAGGATGCCGACCGCCTCACCGAGGGCGCCGGCAACGTCCTGCTGAAGGCCGTGGAGGAGCCCGCCCCGCGCACCGTCTGGCTGCTCTGCGCGCCGTCCCTGGAGGACGTGCTCCCGACCATCCGGTCCCGCTGCCGCCACCTCACGCTGCGTACGCCGCCGGTCGACGCCGTCGCGGACGTGCTGATCCGGCGGGACGGCATCGAGCCCGAGGCGGCGATGGCCGCCGCCCGCGCGACCCAGGGCCACATCGAGCGGGCACGCCGCCTCGCCACGGACGAGCGGGCCCGAGCCCGCCGCGCCACCGTCCTCAAGCTCCCGCTCCGGATCGAGGACATCGGGGGCTGCCTCAAGGCCGCCCAGGAGCTGATCGACGCCGCCGGGGAGGACGCCAAGCAGGTGTCGGAGGAGATCGACGCCAAGGAGACCGAGGATCTGAAGGCCGCCCTCGGCGCGGCGGCGGGTGGCCGGATGCCGCGGGGCACGGCAGGAGCGATGAAGGAGCTGGAGGACCGGCAGAAGCGCCGTAAGACCCGCACCCAGCGCGACAGCCTCGACCTCGCGCTGACCGACCTGACCGGCTTCTACCGCGATGTGCTCGCACTCCAGATGGGCTCCCGGATCGCCCTCGCGAACGAGGACGTGCGGGACGCGCTCGACCGGGTCGCCGGGAGCAGCGGCCCGGAGCGGACTCTGCGCCGGATACAGGCGGTGCTGGCCTGCCGCGAGGCCCTGGACGCGAACGTGGCACCGCTGCTGGCGGTGGAGGCGATGACGATGGCGCTGCGCACGGGCTGATGTCTCCATCGGGGCGCGCCCGCCCGCGGCGGCACGGTCCGACCCGCCCGTGGCGTCACGGGCGGACCCGCCCGTGACGCTCGAACCGACCCGCCCGCACCCCTGACCCTGCGAGCCGCCCTGTCGCTAACCCGCCCGAGTCACTCATACGAGCACGAACAGGCGATAACCGTCGCGGGCGGGCTACGCTCGCAGGATGGACACCAGGCAGCTCCTCCGGACCTCCGCCATCACGTTCGCCACAGCCCTGGGCCTGCTCATCTCGGGCTGCAGCGGGGGGAGTTCGCCGTCGGCGGCATCCGACGCGTCGGGGACTCCCGGGACGGCGGCGCCCGCGGCGGCGTCGCAGGCCGAGCTGAAGCGGTTCTACTCGCAGCGGCTGACCTGGAAGGACTGCGGTGTGCCCGACTTCCAGTGCGCCACGCTCAAGGCCCCGCTGGACTACGCCAAGCCCGACGGGCCGTCGATCAACCTGGCGGTGGCCCGGGTGAAGGCCACCGGCCCCGGCGAGCGGATCGGCTCCCTCCTGGTGAACCCGGGCGGCCCCGGCGGCTCGGCCGTCGGCTACCTCCAGGCGTACGCGGGCGTCGGCTACCCCGCCCAGGTGCGGGCCCGGTACGACATGGTGGCCGTCGATCCGCGCGGGGTGGCCCGCAGTGAGCCCGTCGAGTGCCTCGGCGGCAAGGAGATGGACGCGTACACCCAGACCGACCAGACTCCCGACGACCAGACCGAGATCACCAAGCTGAGCACCGCGTTCAAGGGCTTCGCGACGGGCTGCAAGACGCGCTCCGCCAAGATCCTGCCCCATGTCTCGACCGTCGAGACGGCCCGTGACATGGACATCCTGCGGGCGGTCCTGGGCGACGAGAAGCTGTCGTACGTCGGCGCCTCGTACGGCACGTTCCTCGGCGCGACCTACGCCGAGCTGTTCCCGGCCCGGGTCGGCCGACTGGTCCTCGACGGCGCGATGGACCCCTCCCTCCCGGCCCGCGAGCTGAACCGCGACCAGACCGCGGGCTTCGAGACCGCGTTCAAGTCCTTCGCCACCGACTGCGTCCGCCGCTCCGACTGCCCCCTCGGGACCACCTCCGCCGCGGACGCCGCGACCCGGCTGAAGTCCTTCTTCGCCGACGTCGACGCAGCCCCGGTCGCGACCGGCGAGGGCCGCAAGCTCACCGAGTCGCTGGCCACGACGGGCGTGATCGCCGCGATGTACGACGAGGCCGCCTGGCCACAGCTCCGCGGGGCGCTCACCCAGGCCATGAAGGGCGACGGCGCCGGCCTGCTGGCCCTGTCCGACACGTACTACGAGCGCGAGGGCGACGGCACCTACGCGAACCTCATGCCCGCCAACTCCGCCGTGAACTGCCTCGACCTGCCCCCTGCCTTCGCCACCCCCGCCGAGGTCACCGCGGCCCTCCCCGAATTCGAGAAGGCCTCCCCGGTCTTCGGCAAGGGCTTCGCCTGGGCCTCCATGAACTGCACCTACTGGCCCACCCCGGCCACCGGCACCCCCCACCGCATCGAGGCCAAGGGCGCCGCCCCGATCCTGGTCGTCGGCACCACCCGCGACCCCGCCACCCCCTACAAGTGGGCCCAGGCCCTCGCCGACCAGCTCTCCTCCGGCACCCTGCTCACCTACGACGGCGACGGCCACACGGCGTACGGCCGCGGCAGCGACTGCGTCGACACGGCGATCAACACCTACCTCCTGGAGGGCACACCCCCACCGGCCGACAAGAAGTGCTGACCCCCGCGCACCTGCCCGACAGGCCCGGCACCTGCGCGCTGGGCGGGTCGATGCGGGTCAATGCGGGCTGGTTCGGGGCACCCTCAGGAACCCTGTAGACTTAGCGCCGCTGCTGATGCGAACCTGCTCCTGCCGGGAGAGGTTTATCGGCAGCTTGCCGCCTTAGCTCAGTTGGCCAGAGCAACGCACTCGTAATGCGTAGGTCTCGGGTTCGAATCCCGAAGGCGGCTCAGAGAAACCCCAGGCCACATAGCCTGTGACCTGGGGTTTTTGCGTTTCCGTTACGTGCGCGGGCATGTGGTGGCCGGAGCCTGGAACCCCGTGCGTGAGCATGCGTGAGCGCCGGATCGGGGAACTGGCCCTGAGTTATCGGCCGGCGCGAAGGGCTGCGGCCGACTCCAGGAGGCCGTCTCGCTCCAGGCGATCGAGCACATCGCCCGCGACCCCGGGCGGATTTCGCCACGAGTCGGCGATCTGTTGGACAGCGGCAAAAACCCTCTGGCGATCGAGGTCGATCTGGGCCAGAACGAAGTCGTCGGCGGAGACGGCTTCGACGTTCCATGTACTCAGCGTCTCGTCAGGGAAGTCCTTGAGGTTGTTCGTGACGATGAGTTGAGCCCGGGACTTGACGGCGGCAGCGAGCACGTGACGGTCGTCGGCGTCCGGCAGGTCCAGTACCGACTCCAAGGGCTCGTAATCCTTGACGAGGCAGTCCCGAACAGCGCGCATCATCAGCTCGCGCGTACGGGTCAACCTCGCAGGATCGAGCTCTGGCCTGTTGGCCTGAAGATTCGTGAAGACTTCATCGAGGATCCGTTCGGTCCATTTGGCCTGCACGAGCCCAGCTTGGGCTATGCGGATCAGCAGGTCGCGCAGCGTGCTTGGGTACAGGACGCAGGCGTCGTAGACGACGATGAACGCCACGGGGTCAGATCAGCCCCATCTCCTGGTTCAGGGCCGTCAGTTCGTCTGCTGCCGCCCGTCGTTTCTGGTCGTCCTGGCGTTGGTACTCAAGCAGGGACTGTGCCTTGATCCGGCGGTGGGTGCCGACCTTCCGGTAGTCGATTTCGCCGGCGTCCAGGAGTCCGATCAGGAACGGCCGGGACACGTTCAGCATGTCAGCGGCTTGCTGTGTGGTCAGCTCGGCGTGTTCGGGGACGATGGAGACGGCGCGGCCTGCGGCCATGTGGCTCAGTACCGTCGCCAGCAGTTCCACGGCCTCGCGGGGCAGCTCAAGATCGGCATCTGCATCCTCGATCCGGAAGTGGATCCGTTCGGCATGAGGGGAGCGGGCGAGGGATCTCTTCACAGGCATCAGGGCCCGGGCCGCGAAATCGGCATTCGCTCCGGAGGGGGGCGTGGCCCGAGCAGTCGAGGCGCTCATGGCGTGACCATCCCTTCGCGTCGTGACCAGGAGGCCGCCCCGTGCGACTCCCTCAATGAAGTATCCGCAATAATCGAAGCAAGCGCAACCGATTCAGGTCAGGCGGGTGGGTGTCGACGCCCTTCCCCGGGGCCCCGCCTGCGTGAGCGTTACGTGAGCGGACTGGGCGGTACTGGGATGGACTGGGCGTCACGCTGATCAAAGGTGTGGCCCGACTGGTCAGGGGAAACCGAATCCGGCGGCATCGCCCGGCACCAGCCGGGATGATCTTGTGGGGCCTCGTAATGCGTAGGTCTCGGGTTCGAATCCCGAAGGCGGCTCCAGTGAAACCCCAGGTCAGATACTTCTGACCTGGGGTTTTTTCCGTGCTCGCGGTCGAGGGGGAGGACATCGGCAGCACCGGTGTCCTCGCCCCGTCCTGCTTCGGCCTCAGGATGTCCTGGCCCGCTGGGTGACCACGATGCAGGTGAGGACGATGGCGGCGGTGAGCGGGACGGCCGTGGTGATGTGCTCGCCGAGCAGGAGGACCGCCCAGACCAGCGTCAGCAGCGGCTGCGCCAGCTGGAGCTGGCTCGCCCTCGCCACGCCGATGAGGCCCATGCCCTTGTACCAGACGACGAATCCGCCGAACTGCGAGATGCCGGCGATGTAGGCCATGCCGAGCAGGGCCTTCGTGGTGAAGTGCAGGGGCTCGTGCGGGAGCGCCCACAGGGTCACGGCGAGGTTGACGGGGGCGGCGAGCACCACGCCCCAGGCGATGACGCGCCAGCCCGGCATGCCCGCTGCGGAGAGCCGTCCGCCGAAGGCGTAGCCCGCCGCGCAGACCACCAGGGCGCCGAAGAGGTAGAGGTCCGCGACGGTCGGGCGGCCGTGGTTCTGCGACAGCGTGTACACGATGACCGTCGCCGCTCCGACGCCGGCCGCGGCCCAGAAGACCTTCGACGGGCTGCGCCGGGTGAGGACCGCGGAGAACACCGCCGTGGCCATCGGCAGCGCACCGATCACGACCGCCGAGTTCGCGGTGGACGAGGTCTGCAGGGCGAGCGTGGTCAGCAGCGGGAAGCCGACCGCGCAGCCGCCCGCGACGACGGCGAGCGCGGGCCAGTCCGCGCGCTTCGGCAGCGGCGCCCGGGTTATCAGGAGCGCGGCGAGCGCGATGACGGCGGCCAGGACGCCGCGTACCCCGATGGCGCTCCACGGCCCGAATCCGTCGAGCGCCCACACCGTGCCGGGGAAGCTGAAGGAGAAGCTGATCACGCCGAGCGCGGCGTAGAGGGTGCCGCTGGAGACCGCCGGTGTGGCAGCGGGGGCAGTGGCAGCAGGGGCTGTGGAGACGGGGGCTGTGGTGACAGGGGTGAGGGAACCCTGCTGTGCCGTCATGACTGTCCGTTCTTCCGCTTGAGAGCAATTTCTTCCAGCCGTACGGAGATGGCCTGCGCGAATCGTGTGGCGGAGGCTTCCGAGAACGGCATGCTGAATGATGGTTCGCAAAGTTCGAGTTCGAGAACCAGGGGCTTTCCGTCGGCGCCGCGAATGAGGTCGACGCGCCCGTAGAGCAGTGGCTCCCGCAGCTCCAGGTGCGCGGCCGCGGCGTCCAACGCGGCTGCGGCGACCGCGCGTTCGTCCCCGGCGGCCTCCCGGGCCGTGCGGGCCTCCTGCGTCGGCTCGTCGACCGTGCCGTCCGGGCGGAGCAGCGCGCGCTTGCGGATGGCGTGGCTGTAGACGCCGTCGAAGTGGATGAGGTCGGTCTCGCCGTCGTGATCGACCGAGTCCAGGTAGGGCTGCAGGATGACGTGGCAGCCCTGGTCGAGAAGCTTGGCGACGTGGGCCGCCGCCTCGGCCCCCGACGACCGGGAATAGCGTTGCACGTCCCGGGAGTAGGCGCCGACGGTCGGCTTCACCACGATCTCCCGGGCCTGGTCGTGCCCGGCGACGAACGCCCGTACGGCCGCCGCCGGGTCAGCGCCGGGGGCCACGAAGCCGCTGGGCACGACCGGTACGCCGGCCGAGGCCAGATCGGCCAGGTAGCGCTTGTCGAGATTCCACCGCACCACCGGGAGCGGGTTGAACAGGGTCGTCACATCGGTGACGTACTCGCACCATTCCAGGAACTGCGGAAGGCTCTCCACATAGCTCCACGGAGAACGCAGCAGGACGGCGTCGAAGCGGTCCCATTCGATGTCCGGATCTCGCCAGGAACAAATCTCGGCCCTGATGCCGGCCGTTTGGCAGGCCTCGAGCAGCAACGGCATGTCGTAATCAATGGCAATGCTGGTCTCGTCGGTGACCAAAGCCAGATGGTTGCCCATCGGGTGACTCCAATGAGGGAAGACGGGGAGACGGGAAGACGGGAAGGGGGACTG
The DNA here is from genome assembly GCF_040300305.1 of Streptomyces sp. NPDC000410. Lineage (NCBI taxonomy): Bacteria > Bacillati > Actinomycetota > Actinomycetes > Kitasatosporales > Streptomycetaceae > Streptomyces > Streptomyces sp. NPDC000410. Next base: position 98,998 of record NZ_JBEPDM010000008.1, on the reverse strand, counting down.
CCGTTCCGGGGTTGCTACCAGGGGACGGTTTCTCCCCTGTGGGTGTAGGTGCCGGTCGGTCCGTCGTCGCCGAGGAGAGCCATCGTGACGCTCGTCCTCGCTCCGTCCGTGACATCGAGATCGCCGGCACCGTCGTTCATTCCGGTCCTGGTGTAACCGGGGTGCACGGCGTTCACCTTGACCGGTGTCCCGCGTAGTTCGTAGGCCAGGTGGACGGTCCAGGAATTGATCGCGCTCTTGGAGGCGCTGTAGGCCGGGAGCGATTTGAACATGGGGCTGTACGCATACGACTCCGGGTCGCTGTGCGTGGTCAGCGAGCCGAGCAGGCTGGACACATTGACGATCCGTCCGGCCGTGGACCTGCGGAGCAGCGGGAGGAAGGCCGTGGTCACCTCGACGACGCCGAACAGATTGGTGTCGAAGGTCTCGCGCCACTGCTCTATCGGCTGCTCGGACGGCTGCTTTCCGTACTCCTCGATCCGGATGCCGGCGTTGTTGACCAGGATGTCGAGGCGGCCATGGCCGATGTCGACCTCCGAGGCGGCGGCCTGGATGCTCTCCGGGTCGGTGAGGTCGAGGACGAGCGGGTCGGCGGCGAGGCCGTCGCTCCGCAGTTTCTTCGCGGCCGCCGTGACCGCTTCGCGGTCACGGCCCGCGAGCAGTACCTGGATACCGGCGGAGGCGAGCCGGCGCGCGGTCTCGAAGCCGATGCCCCGGTTGGCGCCGGTGACGAGGGCGAGTCTGGACGGTTGCTCGGGCATGTGGTTCTCCAGGACAGGGAAAGAGGGAGGGCGGAATCGTCCGGCTAGAGCGCGGTCAGAAATTTCGCTACGGGTGTCCCGAAACGGGCCGTGTCGATCAGGAAGGCGTCATGGCCCTCCGGTGAATCCAGTGCCAGGAACTCGACGTCCGCGCCGCCGGCGGAAAGACCGTCGGCGATCTGCCGCTGCTGTCGCAGCGGGAACAGAATGTCGGTCTCCACCCCGATGACCAGCGTCTTCTCCAGGCGGATACGGGAGAGGGCCTCGTCGGTGGTGCCGCCGCAGGACTCGCCGAGGTCGAACCGGTCCATGCAACGGCTGAGGCAGAGATAGCTGTTGGGATCGAAACGCCGCGCGAAGCGCCGGGCATGACGCTCCAAATAGCCTTCCACCTGGAATTCATGGCCGAAGGGGTCGTCGTCCGCGCGGTCCTCCGGTGCGATGCGCGCCCGGCCGAACCGGCTGTCCCATTCCTGGGCCGACCGATAGGTCATCATGCCGAGCTTGCGCGCGGTGAACATGCCGCGCTGCGGGTAGTTCCCGTCGTCGTACCGGCCCTGGTTCCAGAGTGGGTCGCACCGGATCGCCTCACGTTGCAGGGAGCGGATCGCTATCGAGAACGGCAGCGCGCGCGCCGCCCCGCAGATGTTGATGTGGCCGCGGGCCAGGCCGGGATGCCGGGCCAGCAGGGACAGCGCGCTCATGCCGCCCATGGAGGTGCCGATCACGCACGCCAGCCGGTCGACACCCAGCGCGCGCACCGTGTGGGCCGCGGCGTCGGCGATGTCCTCCATCGACAGGTCCGGGAAGCCGGGGCCGTAGGGCTCGCCGGTGCCGGGGTCGATCGAGGCGGGCCCGGTCGATCCCTTGCAACTGCCCAGCGAATTCAGGCAGATCACGTACCAGCGATCGGTGTCGACGGGCCTCCCGGGCCCCACCATCGCCTCCCACCAGCCGGGGTCGGTGTCCGCCGGGTGGGAGGCCGCATGGGCGTCGGGCGAGAGGCCGGTGAGGATCAGGACGGCGTTGTCGCGTTCCGGGGCCAGCCGTCCGACGGTCTCGTACGCGATGCGCGCACCGGTCAGCCTTCCGCCCCGTCGCATGGCGAATTCTGCGGGGAGGTCGGCGAAACGGGCCGCGGGGGGGATGAATTCCCTCATGTGTCTGTTTCCTGTGTCTGTTTCCTGCCGGGTGAAGGTGTGCCGCGAGGGGCAGCTCGGCGAGCAGCGGGCGAAGGGGCCGTGTGCCGGGGTCAGGCCCCGCCGTCACCGGTCTCCAAGGAGGCGAGCCACTCGTCGTCCGAGCCCTCGGCCATGCCTTCCATGAGGAACGTGGACAGATAGCGCTCGCCGGTGTCCGGGAGCATGGCGAGGAGCACCGAGCCCGCCGGCGCGGTCTCGGCGACGCGCAGCGCGGTCGCCAGGGTGGCGCCTGCCGAGATGCCGGTGAAGATGCCTTCCTCGGCGGCGAGCCGACGAGCGGTGTCGCGCCCCTCCACCTCGTCGACGGTCACCAGTTCGTCGATGACGCTCCGGTCGAGCACGCCCGGCACGAAGTTCGGGGCCCAGCCCTGGATCCGGTGGACGTTCCACTCCTGCCCGGCGAGCACGGCGGCGTTGTCCGGCTCGGCGGCGACGACCCGCACCCCGGGGCGGGCCGTCTTCAGCATCTGCCCGACGCCGGTGAGGGTGCCACTGGTGCCGAATCCGGTGACGAAGTAGTCGAGCCGCTTGCCCGCGAAGTCGCCGAGGATCTCCGAGGCGGTGGTCTCGCGGTGGTACGCGGGGTTGGCGGGGTTGTCGAACTGGTTGGCCCGGAACCAGCCGTGCTTCTCGGCGAGTTCGTCCGCGATCCGGTTGCCGCCGCTGCTGCCCAGGTGGCCCGGGAAGAGGATCACCTTGCCGCCGTAGGCCCGGATCAGCTTGCGCCGTTCCGCCGAGTACGTGTCGCCCATCACCGCCACGAACCGGTAGCCGCGGGCCGCGGCCACCATCGCCAGGGCGATCCCGACGTTCCCGGAGGTGCACTCGGCGATGGTGTCGCCGGGCTTGAGCAGCCCCTTCGCCTCGGCGTCGAGGATGACGGAGAGCGCGAGGCGGTCCTTCACCGAGCCGCCGGGGTTGAACGACTCCACCTTCACGTAGACCGTGGTGTGTGAGGGGGCCATGCGGTTCAGCCTGACGATCGGGGTGCGGCCGATGGTGTCGAGGATGCTGTCGTGGAGAGGCATCGGAAAGTACTCCTTGGCAGGCGGGGCCAGCGGTGCTGGCCGGGGGATCGAGGGCCAGTGGTGCCGGCCGGGATCGAGGGCCGGAGGGATCGGTTCGGCGGAGGATCGAGGGCCGGAGGGATCGGTTCGGCCGCGGGGATCGGTTCGGCGGGGGCGGCCGCCGGGGAGGGGAGTCCGGCGGCGGCCGCGGCGCGCCCGTCGCAGGTGTTCAGGGCAGCTTTCGGCCGGACCACGGCCTGTCTGTCGTGTCTGTCGGATCAGGCCCTGGCCGGCGGGGTGTTCTCGAAGGCGGGGGCGACCATGTGGAGGATCGTCGCGACCGCCTGCTCACTGAGCGCGTCGTCCAACGGGGCGTTGAACTCGGCCAGTTCGACGCCGCGGAGCTGCTCCGGCGGAATCGCGTCGAAGATCGCCCGGATCTGCTGGGGGAGCAGGCCGTCCGGAACCGTGTAGTCGGCCGGCACATGTCCCGGTTCGAGTACGTCCCAGTCGATGTGCACCCACACCGGGGAATCGCCGACGGCCTCCAGGATGGTCTCGGCCGTCGTCTCCGCCGGGGGGATGACCCGGACGCCGTGCTTCGCGATCAGCTCGCCCTCGGCCTCGTCGATGTCGCGTGCCCCGACCAGAATCGCCTGCCCGGTGCGGAGGCCGGCGCCGTGGCCGCTGTCCCAGAGCCCGCACGCGCCGGCGAGGACCATCCCGCCCAGATATCCGGTGCCGGTCGTCTCCGGTGTGTTGAAGTCGCCGTGTCCGTCGATGTAGAGGACCACGGCATCCGGGTGCTCCTGGGCCACGACCGGCAGAGTGGCGAGGCTCGCCGAGCAGGTGTTGGAGATCATGACGGTGCGGCTGCCGTTCCCGATGCTCTCGGTGACGGCCCGGCGCAGCTCGGTCAGCGTCTCCCCGGCCTGCGGCAGGCTGACGGTCCAGTCGTCGTCGGCGGGCGGCGCGGGCTCTCCGACGAACCGGCCGGTGAGTCCGTAGCGATGTTCCAGGGCCCGCGCGATACGGGCGGCGCCCTCGATCATCCGGGGTTCCCGGTCGGCCACCCGTCCCTGGGACACGATGAGCTCGATCATTGGTCAGGACCTCCTGTTCGTTTCAACAGCTTTGCCAAATGCTTTGGCGACAGCTCTTTAGGTCTGGAAATGCGTGTGGGGCTAAGAACGTGTGCGGGGCTGGAAAGGGCACACGCCCTTTCGATCGGCGTTCTCGTCGATGAGCCCGTACTGGAACCATTCGAGTGAGCCGGTGCCGTAGGAGCCCAGTTGCGGTGAGTGCTGGATTCCGTCGTAACGGTGTATTCGGTCGCGGATGTTCGCGCGGACCTTGCGGCCGCTCGGCGTATCGCCGGCGAACACGTCGAACCGTTCCCGAGGGTTGATGACGAGGGTGAAATATTCGCCGAGGTTTCTGCTGCGGCGGTTTTGGTGAGCGGGGCTGCTCATATTGAAGAACAACGGCATTCCGTTGAAGCACATGGACCAGGCTTCGGAATCCGGGTCCTGCCCGACGTCCTCCGGCCAGGGCGCGGGATCGAGATGATGCAGCTCCTGCAGCACCTGCCAGCCGAAGGAGTGGTACTCCTCGACGGTGCGCGCGGTCACGGCTTCCGTCGAGAACGTCACGACCAGCGGATACGCGGTGTCCAGCCGACCGTCCCAGGCCCGGGACAGCTCGACGTACTCGGTGAGGGCCTCCGCCAGGTGCCGAATGCCGTCGCTCCCGGCGCTCTCCACGAAGACGAACTTCAGGAGCTCCTTCCGGAACGCGTTCCGGGAGAAGACGCACGGGAAGCCCGGCCCGGTGAGACGTGCTGCGATCTCTTCGAAGGCGGCGCGGTGCCATCCCTCGCCGCCGTCGAGGACGTGTCTCTGTGAGATCAGTTTCGTGGGCGGCTGCGACCTTTCCATATGAGTATCCATTTTTACGGTCCCTGCCATGTCGAATGAGGGGGTGAGAGGGGTGGCGCTCTTTCCCGGGCCATTCCGCGTACTCCGAGAATTCGCGGATGCGGAGACTTCGGTACGGGCGCCTTGAGCACCCCCGCCGCGGCAGCCGAATTCGTTTTCTCCGGGCTGCGGTGTCGCCCATCGTGCCCCACGAATTCCGGGCGTCACAACGCATTGCCACCAAGGGTTCAGTGGGGGTGTACACCGTGTACGCCGATGGTTGTATGGCGATGCGCCCGAGGCCATTCCTAGGCTGCGGCCGTGATCAATTCCGGTGCTTACGTGAGTGTTTCCGGTCCGGCTCGCGCGCTGGATCTCCGATGGCGTACCGCGACAGAAATGGCGCGTCTGTGCTGGTCAGAGGCGCGCCCCTCGGTACAGCTGGTGTTTCTGCTGCGGTTCGCGGTGGGCGCGGTGGGCGCGGTGGGCTCGGTGTCCGCCGTTCAGCTGCCGCAGGCTGCGGGGCGGACCGTGCTCGGCATGGCGTCCTGGTGGTGCGCCGTGGCCTGCGCGTACCTGCTCAACGGGGTGACGGACGTCCGGGAGGACCGGGCGAACGGCTCCCGGCGACCGATCGCCCGGGGAGACCTCCCGGTCCGCACGGCCGCGGTGGTCACGGCCCTGCTGGCCGGCGCCGCGCTGATGCTCGGAGCGCTGGCGGGGAACGGGGTTCTCGTGTGGGTGGTGGGCTTCCTGCTGCTCGGCTGGGCCTACTCGGCCCCTCCGGTGCGGGCGAAGCAGTCGAGCGTGCTCTGCGCGCTGGTGGTGTTCGGTCTGGGTGCGACCTCGTACGCGGCCGGGGTCGCGGCGGCCGGCTCCGGGTGGACCGCGACGGGCGCGGTGTTCGGGTGCGTGATGACGGCCTGGATGGCCCTGGTCGGCTCCCTGGTCAAGGACTTGGGGGACGCCGGCGGGGACGCGGCCGGCGGGCGGCGCACCGTCGCGGTCGTCCACGGTGTGGCGGCGGCGCGGGCCCTGGCCGTGGCGGGTGCCGTGCTGGTCGGCGCGGCCGGGACGGTGGCGGCTGCCCTGTGGGCCCCGCTCGCTCTCGTGGGGACGGTACCGGTGGCGGCGGGGGCGGTATGGGTCGTCGCCCGGGTGGTGCGCGACGCCCGGCGGGAGAGCGCCGATCGGCAGCAACGGCGCGGCGCCTATCGGGCGTTCATGGTCACGCAGTACGTCGCGAACCTGCTCATGCTGCCCGCGCTCGCGGTCGGGTGAGATACGGCGACGTGAGGGGCGGTGACGTGAGGTGCGGCGAGGTGAGGGGCGGTGACGTGAGGTGCGGCGAGGTGAGAGACGGTGACGTTGAGAGGCGGCAGCGTCAGATACGGCGAGGTGAGAATCCGCCGGGTGGGCCGCGCCGGGGTGCGCCGCGGCCCGGCGAGTCACAGCCGCGCGCGCCGCGGCCGGGTGACCCACGGGCGAGCGCGCGCCAGCCAGGTGGACCCATAGCCGCGCGCGCCGCGTCGAGGTCAACCCTGCCCGGGGAACGCCTTGTTGAGGGCCTGCACCCGGGAGCCGGCCCCGAGCTTGCGGTACGCGTTGTGCAGATGGCGTTTGACGGTCGCCTCGCTGATCTCGAACCGGCGGCCTATCAGACGGTTCGTCAGCCCCGCGCGCACCGCCTCCAGGATCTGCCGCTCCCGCAGCGTCAGCAGGTCGAGGGCCTGTGCATTCGCGGCGTCCACGGCATCCACGGCGTCCGCAGGCACCCCGGGGTCCTGTTCCCGCACCTCGGGTGCGGGCGGCCGCTGAGCCTCCTCGTACCCCCGGATCCCCTGGTACAGGCGGCTTCCGGCCGCGGCCCGGAAGGCGGTGGTCACCGTCTGCGTCGCCGCGAGCCGCTGCTCGGCCTGCACCCGGTCGACGGCTTCCGCGACCGCGCCCTGCATGGCCTGCCAGAGCACCTCCGCCGCCCGCACCGACTCGGACACCGGAACCCGCTGGACGACGCGATGGGCCCCGAGCAGCCGCGAGTACTCGCCGACCCCCGGGGTCTCCGCGTGCTGGCCGGCCTCGAGCGCCTGCGCGCACTCGGCCACGATGTTCTGCGCCTGGTGACGGCACTGCCGCCAGATGTCCTCGCGGGACACCAGCGGACTGCCGAGTCGTCCCAGCGCCGCCCGGTACGCCTCGATGATCTCGGGTGTGGCAGTACGGAGCTGCTGAGCAGCCGCCTGACGACCCACGGGTGTCCCCCTCCGGCCACGGAGCGTCGCAGCCGCCTGTCCCGGGCGACGCTCTCAGCGTGATGTGGGTGGGCAAACTAACATCCCGTCGGCTCCCCCGAAAGGGAAGATCCAATTAGCGGGATCAGTAGTCACGCTGCGTCATAGTGGCTGGCTATAGCCCATGTATCCGGGGCGGGGCGGGTCCTCGTGGGGGTGGGTCGAACGGGGTTGGTGAGGCAGAAAACGGGCGGCGACGGTCGTGCGGCGGAGCTCGGCGATCACTTCGGAGAGTGACCATCCGGTCCGGGTGGTGCACCAAGGCCTACGGATCCGCGCGCGCCGGTCGGCGGCGTCGCCGCGCAGGGTGAAAGCCGCCATGCCCTTTTGCCCTGCTTCTGGTTGAATCACGACGCGTTGAACGGGCGGACATTTCAAGGAGGTTGGCCACCGCGGCCCGGCCTCAGGTGAGCGCGAGCTTGGCCCCGAGCGCGGCGAACGCCCCCGCGAACACGCGCCGCATCCAGGCCAGCACCGGCGGGTGGGACATGACGCGGTGCCGGATCGCCGCCGCGAACTTCCCGTACCCGGCGAAGACGACCAGCGACAGCAGCATGAAGACGGCGCTCAGCTCGACCATGCGCAGCAGCGCGTTCGACTCGCCCGGCCCGACGAACTGCGGCAGGAACGCGAGGAAGAAGATCGTCAGCTTCGGGTTGAGCAGGTTGATCAGCACGGCGGAGACGATCACCTTCGCCGCCGAGCGCGGAGTCGCGTCCTCGTCGGTCGTGAGCGCACCCCTGGCCCGCAGCGTGCTCCACGCCATGTAGAGCAGGTAGGCCACCCCCAGGTACTTGAGCACCTGGAAGGCCAGGGCGCTCGTGTGCAGCAGCGCCGCGAGCCCGGTGATCGCCGCGAGCATGTGCGGAACGATCCCGAGCGTGCAGCCGATCGCGGCGACGTAGCCGGCACGTGCGCCGCGCGAGAGGCCGGCCGCGACGGTGTAGAGCACACCGGTGCCGGGCGTGGCCACGACGATCAGGGAGGTCAGCAGGAACTCGATGCTCATGGTGTCGGTGTTCATGCCTCGACTGTGCGGGCGCAATGGTCCGATGGACAGGTCCAAAGAGGTCCCTGTCCACTGGTCCGTAGGCCGCGCAGGCGCCACGGTCGCGGCGTCCTACTTGGCCTCCGAGTACCTCTCCACCACCGCCGTCGTGAACGGAAACCGCACCGGCGTCTGGCCGAACGCGATCCGCCCCGCCAGCTCCGCCGCCGAGCCGATCGCCCGCACCACCTCCGCCGCCTCCTCCGCCGGGCAGTGGACGATGACCTCGTCGTGCTGGAAGAAGACCAGCTCCGCCCGCATGCCGGCCAGCTCCCGGCGCAGCGCGGCGAGCAGGAGCAGGGCCCAGTCTGCGGCGCTGCCCTGGACCACGAAGTTGCGGGTGAACCGGCCACGGGCGCGCCGGTTCGTCGAGGCGTAGCCGGGGACGAATTCGCCGCCTTCGCCTTCCGGAGGGGAACCGGCCTCCTGCGGCAGACCCGCCTCGCCGTCCTCGTCCGCGCCCGGCGCGGGCGGGCTGGTGCGGCCCAGCCAGGTGCGCACGAGGCGGCCCTCCTCGCCCGCGCGGGCCGCGTCGTCCACGTACGCCACGGCCAGCGGGAAGCGGCGGCGCAGGGCCGCCAGGTTCTTGAGGCCGTCCCCGCTCGTCTGGCCGTAGATCGCGCCGAGCAGCGCGAGCTTCGCGTGGTCGCGGTCGCCCGAGAACGCCCGGTCGGACAGCCGTCTGTACAGATCGTCGTCGTGGCCCGCGACTTCCATCAGGCCCGGGTCGCGGGAGATCGCGGCGAGCACGCGCGGCTCCATCTGATCGGCGTCGGCCACCACCAGCCGCCAGCCCTCGTCCGCGACGACCGCGCGCCGTATCACCTTGGGGATCTGGAGCGCCCCGCCGCCGTTGGTGGTCCAGCGGCCGGAGACGGTGCCGCCCGGCACGTACTCGGGGCGGAAGCGGCCGTCGCGCACCCAGTCCTGGAGCCAGCTCCAGCCGTGCGCCGTCCAGATCCGGTACAGCTTCTTGTACGCGATCAGGGGCGCCACCGCGGGATGGTCGATCTCCTCCAGCTCCCAGCGCCGGGTCGACCTCACTTTGATCCCGGCCTGCGCGAACGCCTTCACCACGTCCGCCGGCAGATCCGGCCGGACCCGCCGCCCGAACGCCGCCGACACCTCGTCCGCCAGCTCCGCGAGCCGCCGCGGCTCGCCGCCGCCCGCGTACCGCTCCCCGAGCAGCTCGTGCAGCACCTCCCGGTGCACGTCCGCCCGCCACGGCAGCCCCGCCCGGTGCATCTCGGCGGCCACCAGCATGCCCGCCGACTCGGCCGCGGTGAGCAATCCCATCCGGCCGGGGTGCTCGGCGGCCTCGTGTCTTCGCAGCTGGTCGGCGTAGACCTCCAGGAGGCCCTCGAAGGGCACGCTCACCGGCCGCGGCTCGAACAGCGAGGACTGCGAGCCCGGTTCGGCCGACCGGGGCGGCGGATCGGGCGGCACGGGCGCGTGCCGCAGCCGCGCCCACGCGGCCGCCGCCGACCGGGGCTCGCCGAGCCGTCCCTCGTGCCCGAGCAGCAGCAGCTCGGCGGCCTCGATGTCGTAGCACCGCTCGACGCGCACCCCGGCCGCGAGCAGCCGGGGACAGATCTCGGCGGTGGACCGCCACACCCACCGCGCGACGTCCGGCCGCCCCCTGACCGCCGCCACGAGATCGGGCTCGGTCAGCACGGGACCGGCGGGCAGCCCGTCCCGTCCGAGGGGGGCGAGCCGCGCCCCGCCGCCCTCGGTGCTGTCCAGAGCCCATCTTTCGCTCATGGTCTCGAATTGTGGCACCCGCCACTGACAGTCACCCGAGCAAGCGCCCACCGCCCGCGCGCCGACGGTGACGGGGGCGGCGGCCAGGAAGCCGGCGCGCGGCCCCCGGGTAGGCTCCATCAGCGTGAACGTGGTGGAGCGTGCGCTCGGCGGGGCGCTGTACGCCGATGACGACGACGCGCTCGACACCGGCGCCTCGCTGCTGGCCGCCGACCCGGCCGCCGACGCGGAACTGACCCGGCGCGGCGAGGAATTCGTGCGCCGGGCCTGGGAGCGCGGCTGGCAGCCCGCCGATGTCGTACGGATCGTCCGCCGCGACCTCGACGACGTCCACGTACGGCTGGCCGCCGCGCTGATCGCGGGCGAGACACGGCGCTACGGCGGGGCGCGGGCCCTGCCGCCGCGCTGGGCGGACCAGCTGGCCGCACTGCCGTCGGAGGCGCCGCCCGCCATGGACCGGTTCTCGTACGCGACGGCCGTTCTGGAGCTGTACCGGCTCCTCGTACGGCTGCCCGCGCTCGAACCGGTCGGCCCGGTGCCGGGCGGCGGGACGGTTGGGCTGCCGCCCGCGTCGCCGCACGAGCCCCGGATGCTGACCCGGATCCGCGGCCTGCTCGCCAAGGCGGAGGCCACGGGCTTCCCCGAGGAGGCGGAGGCGCTCACCGCGAAGGCGCAGGAGCTGATGGCGCGGTACAGCATCGACGAGGCGCTCCTCGCGGCGCGCACCCACCGCGCGGACGTGCCCGGGGCCTGCCGCATCGGGGTGGACGCCCCGTACGAGGAGGCCAAGGCGATCCTGCTGCACGCCGTCGCCTCGGCGAACCGCTGCCGCACGGTCTGGAACAGCGGATTCGGCTTCTCCACGGTGGTGGGCTTCGAGCCCGATCTGGAGGCCGTCGAGCTGCTCTACACCTCGCTGCTGGTGCAGGGCACGGCGGCGATGACCCGTGCGGAGGCGGGCCAGCGCGCGGGCGGCCGCAAGCGGACCAAGACCTTCCGGCAGTCCTTCCTGCTGGCGTATGCCCACCGCATCGGCGACCGCCTCGCCGCGGCGAAGGAGCACGCGGCACAGGAGGCGGAGGCGGCGCGGGGGACGGGCGGTGACGACGGCGGCCTGCTGCCGGTCCTCGCCGCCCGCGACGTCGCGGTCACGGACCACGCGGACCGTCTCTTCCCGTCCACGGTCACCACCCGCGTTCGCGGCGCCACCGACCTCTCGGGCTGGGAGCACGGCACCACGGCCGCCGACACGGCCCACATGCCGGGCCGGGCACGGGACGAACTGCGCGGCCGGCCCCGCCGCCCCGACTGACGCGTACAGGGACGGCGGGCCGGGCCACGCTCAGGAGGGCGGATCCGGCCGCCGCTCAGGGCGGCGTGCCCGGCCACCGCTCACGACGGCGGGTCCGACCACGCTCAGAAGGGGGCTGGCCACCGCTCGCGACGCTGGGCCCGGCCACCGCTCAGGACGGCGCACCCGGCCACCGCTCAGGACCGCGCTCCCGGCCACCGCTCAGAACCGCGCTCCCGGCCACCGCTCAGGACTGCGGGACCAGGTCCGTCGGGTACTGGGACGGCAGCCCCGTCGGCAGGCCCGGCAGCGTGCCGCCGTCACCCGGCTCCGTCCGCGCCAGCGTGTCCTTCGCCCCACCGCTCCACGAGATCACGAGGCGCTTGCCGTCGCTGGACTCGACGGTGCCCTGCGTGCGGTCGGTGTTGCCGTTGTCGCACTTCAGCGACAGCGTCTGCGGCTTCGCGGCCGTGACCGTGCCGTCGCAGATGCTCTGCCCGGCGATGAGCGCGGCGCGTCCGTCCGAGACGGACAGGGCGACGACCCCGTCCTTGGACAGGCCGGACCAGGTCCCCTCGATGTCGGGGGCCTCACCGGAGGAGTCGGCTCCGGATCCGGAGCCGGCTCCTCCGGGCGCCGCGCTCGGCGGGGCGCTCGCACCCTTCTCCTTGTCCGCGGCGTCGCCGCCGCAGCCGGTCAGCGCGAGGGCGGCGGCGAGACCCGCCGCCGCGACCGCACCGGTACGTACGAGCTTGTGCACCTGTTCTTCCCTCTGGTCGGTTGCGGGACCGCGCCAAGCTACCAGCGCGACCCGCCCGCCACGGGGCGCCTCACCAGGACGACTTCGTGACTCCCGGCAGGAATCCGGCGTGCGCCTGCTCCCGCAGCCGGACCCGCGACAGCCCGAACCTGCCGACGAATCCACGCGGCCGGCCGTCCACGCTGTCCCGGTTGCGCACCCGCGTCGCGCTCGCGTCACGCGGCTGCCGGCGCAACTCGGCCTGTGCCGCGTTCCGTTCGGCCTCGGACGTACCGGGCCTGCGGATGATCTCCTTCAGCTCCGCACGCCGCGCCGCGTAGCGCTCCACGACGGCCTTGCGCCGCTCATTGCGGGCGATCTTGCTCTTCTTCGCCATCAGACCTTCACTCCCCGGGCGCGGATGCGGGCCACCGCGGCCTCGATCCCGATGCTGTCGACCGTCTTGATCGCCCTCGCGCTGAGCGTGAGCCGCACGTACCGGCCCTCGCTCGGCAGCCAGTAGCGCTTCTTCTGGATGTTGGGGTCGAACCGCCGCGAGGTGCGCCGGTGGGAGTGGCTGATGGTGTTGCCGAAGCCGGGCTTGGTCCCGGTCAGCTGGCAGTGTGCCGACAACGTCACACACCCCTTCGTTTGGTAATGGAAATCATTTCCATATACTAGCCCCATGGCCCGCAACGAACTACGCCCGATCATCAAGCTCCGGTCCACGGCGGGGACCGGCTACACGTACGTGACCCGCAAGAACCGCCGTAACGACCCCGACCGCATGACGCTGCGCAAGTACGACCCGGTCGCCGGCCGGCACGTCGACTTCCGCGAAGAGCGCTGAACCCGCTGAGCCCGCCGAGGAGCCCTGCCGCCATGAAGCCCGGAATCCACCCCTCCTACGGCCCCGTCGTCTTCCGCGACCGGGCCGCCGACTACGCCTTCCTCACCCGCTCCACGATCACCAGCGACAAGACGATCGAATGGGAGGACGGCAACACCTACCCCGTCGTCGACGTGGAGATCTCCCACGTGAGCCACCCCTTCTACACAGGGACGGCGCGCGTGCTCGACACGGCCGGACGCGTGGAGCGCTTCGAGCGGCGTTACGGGCGACGCGAGGCCCGCTGATGGAAGGAAGGCTCCCTGTCGCCCTGGTGGGCGGACTGCACGCGGACGCCCGTACCGCCACGGTGGAGAAGCTGCTGGCCACCGTCCCCGGCAGCGTCGCGCTCCACCACGACCTCGCGGCGGCCGCGCGGGGCACGGTCGTCCGTACCGTCCGCGATGCCACCGGCGTGCTGTCCACCGGTGAGGCGCCGCTCGTCAACGACTGCGCCTGCTGCGCGCTGCGCGAGGATCTCGTCCCCGAGCTGGAGCGGCTCGCCGACGGCGGGCTCACCCGGCTCGCGATCGTCGAGCTGTGGGACTCCGTCGAGCCCAAGGCGATGGCCGAGGTCGTCGCCGCCCACGGGGACCGGCTGGAGATCACGGCCGTGATCACCGCCGTCGACCCCGCGCTGCTGCTGCCGTACCTCGGCAACGGCGACGACCTGGGCGACGTGGGGCTCGCCGCCGCCGCGAGCGACCAGCGCACCGTCGCCGACACATGGGCGCGGCAGCTGGAGTACGCGCCGGTCCTCGCCGTCGTCGACAGCGAGGAGGCCGACGCCGAGGACCGGGCCCTGCTGGCGCAGCTCCACCCGACCGCCCGCCGGGTCCCGGTGGGCAGCGGCGAGCTGGCCGCGGCGGCGCTGGCGGGCTTCGACGTCGAGGCGGCGGCCGCCGCGCAGCATCCGGCCTGCGCGCTGCTGCCGCAGGAGGCGGACGAGTGCGGTGTCGGTACGTACGTATGGCACCGGCGCCGGCCCTTCCACCCGGAGCGGCTGTACGCGGCCCTGGAGGATCTGACCTGCGCCGCGGCCCGCAGCCGCGGCCGGTTCTGGCTGGCCGACCGGCCGGACACCCTGCTGGCCTGGGACGCGGCGGGCGGCGCGCTCTGCGTGGAGAACGCGGGCCCGTGGCTGGCGTCGCTGCCGGACGCCGCCTGGGAGATGGTCCCGCCGGTGCGCCGCGCCGCGGCCGCCCTGGACTGGCACCCCGAGCACGGGGACTGCTGCCAGCACCTGGTCTTCACGTCGCCTGGGCTCGACCGCGACGGGCTGGCGGAGCTCCTGGAGTCCTGCCTGCTGACCGATGCCGAGTACGCCGCCGGGCCGGAGGCGTGGAAGCGCCTGCCGCCGGCATTCGATTCCCTCCTGGAGGTATGACGTGGCCCCGCGCCGCTCCGACCGCACGCCGGTCAAGTCCCGCCCGAATCCCCTGGACCAGGCGAAGATCACATACATCGACTACAAGGACACCGACCTCCTGCGGAAGTTCGTCTCGGACCGCGGCAAGATCCGCAGCCGCCGGGTCACCCGGGTGTCGGCGCAGCAGCAGCGTCTGCTCGCGCGTGCGATCAAGAACGCGCGGGAGATGGCGCTGCTGCCGTACGCGTCGTCGGCGCGCTGACGCGGCGCGCGGGGGACATAGCTGCCCGGGGTGGTCCGGCGGTCACCCCGGGGGACAACGAAGACGCCGAGGTCCTCGGCGCGACCGGCCTCCCGGAACACCTCAGGGTGTTCCGGGAGGCCGGTCCCGTTTCCGGGGCGGGAGCGGATGCTCCGCGTCCGCCGGGGCGGCCGGGACCCGAGGGGGCGCGCACCGGACAATTGCCTGAACCCGGGAGCCGGAACGGCGTGGAGCGCGTCTCTTTCTCATGCACGAGGGTTTCGATCCGGACGACCCCGCCCGCCGGATCGGCTGTAACCGAGGAACCACCCCGCGTGCACGTGCATCTGCTCATGCATCGGCATATGAACACAGCTATGATCCGGGACAGTTGACACTTGCACCTTGTAACTCGGGGAGCGACCTGTGCACGACGTGTACAACGGCATGGCGGCCACAGAGCTTCACGGGGTCGTCTGGCAGAAGAGCAGGCACAGCAACTCCCAGGGCTCATGCGTGGAGTTCGCGAAACTGCCTGGTGGGGACGTTGCGGTGCGCAATTCGCGCTACCCGGACGGGCCCGCGCTGGTCTATACGCCGGCGGAGATAGAAGCGCTGCTGCTCGGCGTCAAGGATGGGGAGTTCGACCATCTGGCAAAGAGCTAGCCCCCGGCCCTCATAAGGGCCGGGGGCTCAACAGGGTCGTACCGCCGAGCCGTCGTCACTCCGAGGGCAGGCGGAACATCGCCCAGACGACCTTCCCGGTCAGCGGGCCGGTCAGCGGGTGCCAGCCCCAGCTGTCGCTGAAGGAATCGACGAGGAACAGGCCCCGGCCGGATTCGGCGGAGTCCTCGGCCTCACCCTCGACCGGACTCTCCTGGCTGGGATCGCGCACGGCGCACACCAGCCGGCTCGTCCAGCGCATCAGATGCAGCCGTACGGCCGGTTCCTGCTCGCGCGGGGTGTCCGCGGGAAGGGCGTGCCGCAGCGCGTTCGTGACGAGTTCGGAGACGACGAGGGCGACGTCGTCGAAACGGTCGGACAGCTCCCACTGGGTCAGCGTCCTGCTGGTGAACTTCCGGGCGCCGCGCACGGCTTCGTAGCGTGCGGGCAGGGCGCAGGAGGCGGAGCTGGAGACGGCCGCGGGATCGATAGGCGGAAGCCCCTGCCGTAACGGCTCGAGCATGGTCGATCCATTCGTCCCCATGCGAGGCACTCCCCCGGGAATCGCGGCTGTGGCGCTACAACACGAACGAGCACGAACGAGTACGCAGGTGCGCGGGGACCATGGTTCCGAATGCGGTAGGCAGATGCAAGGGCAGATGCACGTGCACGCGCCCGCCCTGTCCCGCCCCGTGCCGGTTCACGCTCATTTCTTCCTCGCGCTTCTTTCGCTCCCTTCCCAAAGCCTTCCCATTTCCGTAATCGAATGAGTACGGGCTGAAGCGTTTTGGTGGCAGAATCCGGGGCTCGGGGTTCGGGGGTACTCCGTGACACCGAAGCGAAGGGGAGGGTTGGAGACGTGACCGCAGTGGAGTCGAGCGGCAGTGTGGTGCGGCGCATCCTGCTGGGCTCACAGCTGAGGCGGCTCCGGGAGTCGCGCGGCATCACCCGCGAGGCCGCCGGCTACTCCATCCGCGCATCCGAATCCAAGATCAGCCGTATGGAGTTGGGAAGGGTGAGCTTCAAGGCCAGGGACGTCGAGGACCTCCTCACGCTCTACGGCGTCACGGACGAGGCGGAGCGCGACTCGCTGCTCGGCCTCGCCCGGGAGGCCAATGTGGCGGGCTGGTGGCACAGCTTCGGCGATGTGCTGCCGGGCTGGTTCCAGACGTACATCGGCCTGGAGGGTGCCGCCTCGCTCATCCGTATCTACGAGGTCCAGTTCGTCCACGGACTGCTGCAGACCGAGGCGTACGCGCACGCGGTCGTCTCGCGCGGTATGCCGCACGCGCCGCGCGCCGAGATCGACCGCCGGGTCGCGCTGCGCCTGGAGCGGCAGAAGGCGCTCGTCTCCGAGCGCGCGCCGCGCTTCCACGCCGTGCTGGACGAGGCCGCGCTGCGCAGGCCGTACGGCGACCGGTCCGTGATGCAGGGCCAGTTGCGGCATCTGATCGAGATCTCCGAGCAGTCGAACATCACCCTTCAGGTGATGCCGTTCAGCTTCGGCGGCCACGCCGGTGAGTCCGGGGCGTTCACGATGCTGCGCTTCCCGGAGTCGGACCTCTCCGACATCGTGTATCTGGAGCAATTGACCAGCGCCCTGTACCTCGACAAGCGTGAAGAGGTAGCACAGTACGAACGGGTGATGGAGCGCCTCCAGGAGGACAGTCCGGGTCCTGCCGAGAGCCGGGACCTCCTCCGCGGTCTCCTTCAACTCACGTAATACGACAGTACGATGACGTTCCATCAGGACTCTGCACCGTTTGCGCCTGCAGTAAGGGATCGAATGTCCTTCTTCACCGAACTGGCCCACCAGTACATCGACGGCGAGTGGCGGACCGGCAGCGGCTCGTGGGACATCATCGACTTCAACCCGTACAACGGTGAGAAGCTCGCCGCCATCACCGTGGCCACGGTCGCCGAGGTAGACCAGGCCTACCGGGCGGCGGACCGCGCGCAGCGCTCCTGGGCCGAGACCAATCCGTACACCAGAAGACTCGTCTTCGAACGCGCCCTGCGGATCACCGAGGAGCGCGAGGACGAGATCATCGACGCGATCATCGAGGAACTCGGCGGGACCCGGCTGAAGGCGCTGTACGAGGTCCGGCTCGCCAAGGAGTTCCTGCGCGAGGCGATACAGCTGGCCGTGCGCCCCGAGGGCCGGATCCTGCCCTCCCCGGTGGACGGCAAGGAGAACCGCCTCTACCGCCTGCCCGTCGGCGTCATAGGCGTCATCAGCCCGTACAACTTCCCCTTCCTGGTGACCCTCAAGTCGGTCGCGCCCGCGCTGGCGCTCGGCAACGCGGTGGTCATCAAGCCCAACCAGAACACCCCGGTGGTCGGCGGCGGGCTGATCGCGCGGATCTTCGAGGACGCGGGGCTGCCGCCCGGCCTGCTGAACGTCCTGGTCACCGATATCGCCGAGATCGGCGACGCGCTCATCGAGCACCCCGTCCCCAAGGTGATCTCCTTCGCCGGCTCCGACCGGGTCGGCCGCCATGTCGGCGCGATAGCCGGAAGCCACTTCAAGCGCTCGATCCTGGAACTGAGCGGCAACAGCGCGCTGGTCGTCCTCGAGGACGCCGATGTCGACTACGCCGTGGACGCCGCGGTGTTCAGCCGCTTCATCTACCAGGGGCAGGTCTGCACGGCCGCCAACCGAATACTGGTGGACCGTTCGCTGGAGGCGGAGTTCACCGAGAAGTTCACCAAGAAGGTGTCGGCGCTGCGGACCGGTGACCCGCGCGACCCGGAGACCCAGATCGGCCCCGTCATCAACAACTTCCAGGCGGAGGCGCTCTCCGGCCTCGTGGACCAGGCGTTGGCGGACGGTGCGACCGCGCTCGTGCGGGGGCGTACGCGCGGCAATCTCGTCGAGCCGACCGTGCTGGCGGGTCTGCCGGAGGACTCGCCGCTGCTGCGGCAGGAGATCTTCGGCCCGGTGGCGCTGCTCGTGTCCTTCGAGGGCGAGGAAGAGGCCGTACGGATGGCCAACGACAGTCCGTACGGGCTGAGCGGCGCCGTGCACACGCGGGACGTGGAGCGGGGCGTGCGGTTCGCCCGGCGGATCGCCACCGGCATGTTCCATGTGAACGACTCCACCATCCAGGACGAGCCGCTGGTGCCCTTCGGCGGAGAGAAGCTCTCCGGGACCGGCCGGCTCAACGGCGATGCGACGGTGGAGGCGTTCACCACCCAGAAGTGGGTCTCCGTGCAGCACGGCCGACCGCGATTTCCGCTGTAGACCTCACGGCGGTTCGTGGGCTTGAGGACAGAAGCTGACCGCAAGGGTCCGTAGCGTGTGAGGTGTCAGGGCGGCGGGAGATCTCACCGGATCCGACCGGATCTCACTGGATCTCACCAGAACTCACTGGAAGGCGGACATCATGGTCACTCACGTTCCCTCGGAGGCCCACGGCGACGAGCGCGGCGCGCTCATCAACTTTGTCGAGGCGCAGCGCGGCGCGATCCGCAGGTCCGTGCTCGGGCTGACCGAGGAGCAGGCGGCGAGCCGGCCGAGCGCCAGCGAGCTGTCCCTGTCCGGGCTGCTCAAGCACGTCGCCGAGGCCGAGCTGAACTGGCTGCGCCTCGCGCAGCAGCGGCCGAACGAGCGCGCGCGGACCCAGGAGACGTGGGGCGACAGCTTCCGGCTGGTCGACGGGGAGACGGTCCCGGAGACGCTCGCCTTCTGGGAAGGGGTGGCGAAGGAGACCGAGGAGTTCATCCGCGCGGTGCCGAGCCTGGACGACACCTTCCCGTTGCCCGAGGCGCCGTGGTTCCCCAAGGAGGGGGCGGTCTCGATGCGCTGGCTGATGCTGCATCTGGTCGAGGAGATCGGCCGGCATGCGGGCCACGCGGACGTCATCCGGGAGTCGCTCGACGGCAAGGGCGCCTTCGACCTGGTGGCCCTGGAGGGCGGCCGGGGCTAGGCGCCCCCTAGAAGCCGGTGTCCGCCCGCAGCTCCGCCAGCCGGGTCAGGTCGTCGCGCACCGACTCCCGTTCCTCCTCGGTGAGCCGGAGCTCGGCGGCCCGTGCCCGTTCCAGCAGCTCCCGTGCCAGGCCGTCGTCGTCCATCCGCCGGGCGATGTCCCCGCGCAGGATCAGCAGCCGCACGTGCTGTACGGGAGTGGGCTGCTCGTCCGCCGGCTGCAGCACTCGGTCGATGATCTTCGCCGCGCCCGGGAGGTCCTCCTTCGAGTCGGCGAAGAGCGTCCCCAGGTGCAGCGCGCGGGCGAAGGGCTCCTTGGGCACGGGGCGGTGGCTCATGTCCTCGGAGGTCTTCTGGCCGATCCGGATGCTGTTGCCGCCCGGATCGGCCATGACGAACTGCCGTACGCCGTACGACATGTTCTTGAGCGGCCCGATACGGGGCAGCCCGCGGTTCGGGATCCTCCCGTAGGCCTCCTTGAGCCCCGCGCGGAACGTCTCGTACAGCCCGTCGACGTCGTCGGTGAGGATGTAGCAGCCTGAGTAGGACTCCGCGGGGTCGTACCGCTTCATGCCGAAGAACTGCAGCTCCACGGGGCCGCGCTGGACGATCGCGTACGGGTACGGGCTCTTCTGCAGAAAAGTCGTCTCGAAACCCAGGGCGGTGTAGAAGTCGACCACCGGCTGGATCGTCTGGCACGGGAGCATGGGGATGGTCTTCTCGGTCATGCGCGGTAGTCTAGTCAAAGTTGATTAGAAGGGAACGGCTGATGTCAGCGATCCGCCTGCTCGTCCTCGGGGCCGTGCGCCAGCACGGCCGGGCGCACGGCTACCAGGTGCGCAACGACCTGGAGTACTGGGGCGCGCACGAATGGTCGAACGCCAAGCCCGGGTCGATCTATCACGCGCTGAAGCAGATGGCGAAGCAGGGGCTCCTGTACGCCCACGAGATCGCGCCGTCGACGGCCGGCGGTCCGCCGCGCACCGAGTACGAGATCACCGAGAAGGGCACCGCGGAGTTCCTCACGCTGCTGCGCGAGGCGCTGACCTCGTACGACCAGAAGATGGACGTGCTGTCGGCGGGCGTCGGCTTCATGGTCGACCTGGAGCGGCACGAGGCCGTGGAGCTGCTCCGGGAGCGGCTGCGACGCCTGGAGCAGTGGCGGACGTCGGTCACCGACTACTACACCCCGCAGGAGGGGCCGCAGCAGCTCGGACACATCGGCGAGATCATGCACATGTGGCTCCACTCGGCGGACGCTGGGGCCGAGTGGACGCGCGGCCTGATCGAGCGGATCGAGGGAGGGGCGTACACCTTCGCGGGGGAGGGGGAGCCCTTCGTGGGGGTGCTGCGGGAGGGGGAGGAGAACCCGTACGCGACGGGGGTGCCGCATGCCGGGGACGCGACCTGACCGTGTTCAGTGATGGAACGCCGTCGCGGCCGACTCGTCCCGCCCCAGCGGCTCCGTCTGCCGCCGCAGCTCCGGCAGCACCCGCCGCAGGTCCTCCAGGAGCAGCTCCGCCAGATCCGCCGAGAAGCCGTTGCGACAGACGATGCGCAGGACGGACAGGTCCTCCCGGTTCGCCGGGAAGGTGTACGCGGGCACCAGCCAGCCGTTCTCCCGCAGCCGCCGCGACACGTCGAAGACGTCGAAGTTCGTGACATCCGGCGCCGTCGTCAGGGCGAAGACCGGCAACTGGTCGCCGCGCGTGAGCAGCTGGAAGTCGCCCAGGGCCTCGATCCGGTCCGCCAGGCCGCACGCCACGTCCCGCGTCGTCTGCTGAACGGCCCGGTAGCCCTCGCGGCCGAGCCGTACGAAGGTGTAGTACTGCGCCGCCACCTGCGCGCCGGGCCGGGAGAAGTTCAGGGCGAACGTCGGCATGTCGCCGCCCAGGTAGTTGACCCGGAAGACCAGGTCCTCGGGGAGCTCTTCGGGCGAGCGCCACAGCGCCCATCCGACACCCGGGTAGACCAGTCCGTACTTGTGCCCCGAGGTGTTGATCGAGGAGACCCTCGGCAGCCGGAAGTCCCAGATCAGGTCCTCGTCCACGAAGGGCGCCACCATCGCGCCCGACGCCCCGTCCACGTGGACCGGGATGTCCAGGCCGGTCCGCTCCTGAACCGCGTCCAGCGCCGCGCAGAGCTCGGCGACGGGCTCGTACGACCCGTCGAAGGTCGAGCCGAGGACGGCGACGACACCGATCGTGTTCTCGTCGCACAGATCGGCCGCCGCCTGGGGGTCGAGATGGAAGCGGTCGCCCTCCATCGGTACGAGCCGCGCCTCCACCTCCCAGAAGTTGCAGAACTTCTCCCAGCAGACCTGCACGTTGACACCCATGACGAGATTCGGCCGGGCACCGGCGCCCGGGTACCGGCCGGCGTTGCGGACGGACCACCGCCGCTTGAGCGCCATCCCCGCGAGCATGCACGCCTCGCTCGACCCGGTCGTCGAACAGCCGACCGCCGACGCCGGGTCGGGTGCGTGCCAGAGGTCGGCGAGCATCGCGACGCAGCGCCGCTCCAGTTCGGCCGTCCGCGGGTACTCGTCCTTGTCGATCATGTTCTTGTCGCGGCAGTCCGCCATCAGCACCCCGGCCTGCGGCTCCATCCACGTCGTCACGAACGTGGCGAGGTTCAGCCGGGAGTTGCCGTCCAGCATCAGCTCGTCATGGACCAGCTGGTACGCCGTAGAGGGCGGGATCGGCCCGTCGGGCAGCCGGTGCTTCGGCGGCGCGGCGGTCATGTCACCGAGCGGGTTGGCCTCCCCGTAGAAGGGGTTGAGGGAGAGCCTGCGCAGCTCCTCGGTTTCCTCGCGGCGTGTGCCGCCCTTGTGCAGAGCCATGCCTGAGCACCTTTCGGGTCGGTTCGTTCCGGCTGTTGGTTCGGCCTTTGGTTCGGCTCTCGGTTCAGCGCAGTGGTGTGCCGTCGTCGCGGAGCTGCATCTGCTGGCGCCCGGTCACCAGCAGCCAGGCCGGCAGCGAGGCGACGCACAGCAGCGGGAGCACGTGCGGGTCGGCGGCCAGCACGGCGGCGGTGAACAGGCTCAGCCAGCCCTGCCGGGTCACCGCCAGCAGCACGCCGAGCACCGCGCAGACCACCCCGAGCGTCGGATGCACCTCGGGCACGAGCGCGCTGACGCCCAGCCCGAGGGCGACTCCGACGAACATGCTGGGAAAGATCCGGCCGCCCCGGAAGCCGCACGCCGCCGCGACCGTCAGCGCGGCCAGCTTGACCACCGTCATCAGCGCGTACTGCCCGGACGAGTAGCCCGAGGGATCGGCGGCCAGCTCCTTCACCTCGTCGAGGCCCTTGAACAGCGTCAGCTGCCCGCCCAGCGCCCCGAGCAGCCCCAGCACCAGCCCGCCCAGGCCGATCATCAGCACCGGGTGCCGGAGCTTGCGGAAGGCCGCGTGGACGTACGGCAGGGCGTACACGGCCGCCAGGCCCACCAGTGCCCCGAGCGACGACACCGCGAGTGCCGCCGGTACGTCCCCCCAGCGCGACCCGGAGAAATCGGGCAGTGACAGGTCGAACGTCGGATGGGCGATCAGTACGGTCGTCAGGGCCGCGGCCCCCGCCGCGATGAGCGGGCCGAACAGCTTGTCCCAGAGCGAGCCGGGGCCCGGCCGCGAGGTCATCGTCTCGGTGAGGATCAGCGCCGCCGCCACGGGCGTACCGAAGAGCGCCCCGACCGTGCCCGCGGCGGCCAGCATCACCCACAGCTCCGCGGACGAGCCGCGCATGGCCTTGCGGCCCAGCCAGACGGCGAGCGCGATGTTCGCGGCGGTGATGGGGTTCTCCGGGCCGAGACTGACCCCGCCGGCGAGCGCGAGCCCGGCCGCCAGCAGCAGCCCCGGCACCGCCGAGGGCGGGATCGGCGGATCGACGAGCCCCATGGTGGCGGGGTCGGGGCCGGCGTGCCCGTACACCTTCCACACCACGAGCCCCACGGCGATGCCCGTCGCCGTGAGGACGGTGATGATCCAGAGGGATGAGTACCCGCCGATCCCGAGCGCGTCCGGGAGGGTCTCCCACAGGACGTCCTTGAGCTTCTCCGAGGCGACGTTCACGGCGAGCAGGACGAGGCTGGAGGCGACGCCGACGACGAGCGAGGGGACGATCAGCGGCAGCAGCGCGCGCGCCGGGGTGGCCGCCGGAACGTGGTCGGTCGTCGTCACGGCCTCAAGATAGCCGGATGAATCCGGCAAATGCGGCCAATACCCTCATGTGTGGCTGTCTCGCGTACGGCATGTACGGCCACCTCAGGTGCGGGCGATCACCACGGCCGTGCCGTACGCGCACACCTCGGTCCCCACGTCCGCCGCCTCCGTCACATCGAAGCGGAACATCAGCACGGCGTTCGCACCCCGCGAGCGCGCCTGCTCGACCAGTCGGTCCATGGCCTGATTGCGGGTCTCCACGAGCGTCTTCGTCAGGCCCTTCAGCTCGCCGCCGATCATCGACTTCAGCCCGGCGCCGATCTGGCTGCCCAGATGCCGTGAGCGCACCGTCAGGCCGAAGACCTCGCCGATCACCTGCTGGACCTGGAAGCCGGGGACGTCGTTCGTGGTGACGACCAGCACATCGGAGTGCGGGCCCTGCCCGCCGCCGTAATCCTCGATGCCCATGGGGCACAGCTTCGTGCCGGTCCGCTCACCCCGCATCCCGAGAGGGTGGCCACTGGAACCCGACACGTTCAGAATGCGTTGATAGCTTTGGGCAGCCGACACGCCGATCGACTATCACCTCAGGAGCCCGGACCTCGTGAACACCCTTGCGCTCGGACCGAGCTGGCTGGACCCCGATTACCTGATCACGACGTTCGGTCTGATCGGCGTGCTGATCATCGTCTTCGCCGAGTCCGGTCTGCTGATCGGATTCTTCCTGCCGGGCGACTCGCTGCTGTTCACCACCGGTCTGCTGGTGACGACCGATGTGATCAAGCAGCCCCTCTGGGTGGTCTGCACGCTCGTCGTGCTCGCCGCGATCATCGGCGACCAGGTCGGCTATCTCTTCGGCCGCAAGGTCGGCCCGGCCCTCTTCAAGCGCCCGGACTCCCGGCTCTTCAAGCAGGAGAACGTGGAGAAGGCGCACGAGTTCTTCGAGAAGTACGGCCCGAAGTCGCTGGTCCTGGCCCGCTTCGTGCCCATCGTGCGGACGTTCACGCCGATCATCGCCGGTGTGAGCCGGATGAACTACCGCTCCTTCATCACGTTCAACATCATCGGCGGCGTGCTCTGGGGCGCGGGCGTCACGCTGCTCGGCGCCGCGCTGGGCAACGTCGAGTTCGTCCACAAGCACATCGAGGCGATCCTCATCGCCATCGTGCTCATCTCGGTGGTCCCGATCGCCATCGAGTTCCTGCGGGCCCGCTCGAAGAGCAAGAAGGAAGCCGCGAACGGCTCGGCCGAGGCGCAGCAGCAGGCCCCGCGCGGCCGCCACGCCAAGCGCTGATTCTTTTGAGGGCTCGGCTCTCCCCCTGCCTTCGGCGGGGGGACCCCCACCGGGGCGCTTGAGTCCCTGTCGACGGTCGATCGTGCTCGGTCCTTCGTTCCTCAGGACCTCCGCGCTCCCCCAGCTACCGCTGGGAGGTGCCCCTACTCCCTTTCGACAGGGGCGCGCCCCTTTGGCTCACTCGCCCGGGGCGCCGGCCATCAGAAGCCGCGCGTCCGCTTGGCCGCGCGGCGCGTCGCGCCGCTGACCGCGCCCGGCTGGCGGATGAACAGCCGGGAGATCTCCCCGCCCAGGTTCACACCGATCGCGATGGCGATCGCCAGCGCCGCCGCGCTGGTGAGCGAGACGAGCCCCGCGTCCAGCCGGTTCTGGGCGATCGCGAGCAGTCCGAAGTACGTCGCCGAGCCCGGCAGCAGCGGGCCGATCGCCGCCGTGACGTACGGGAGGGCGGAGGCGAACTGGTAACGGGAGAACAGCTGGCCGAAGAGGCCGACCAGACCGGCCGCCACAGCGGTCGAGGGCACCGGCGGGATCCCGCCCGCGTAGTGCATCGCCCCGTAGATCACCCAGGCGACTCCGCCGTTCAGGGTCACCATCAGCACAGTGGAACGTTCCTGCTGGAGCAGGATCGCGAAGGTGAGGCAGAGCACCATCGAGGCCGCGATCTGCACCGCCGGCCGCTCGGTGATCGTCAGCGCCGCGTCCGGATCGAGTTTGGCGTCCAGCTGTACGCCCAGATACAGCACCAGCAGGACGCCGACGACGATGCCGACGAAGAGGTACATGACCTCCAGCAGCCGGGCGGCGGCGGTGATGTAGAAGCCCGTCAGACCGTCCTGTACGCCCGCGACCAGGGCCCGCCCCGGCAGCAGCGCGAACAGCCCACCGGTGATCACCGCGGAGGCCCGTACCTCGGCGTGCGCCAGGGTCAGTACGACCCCCATCGCGGCCGGTGGCATCGCCGCCGCCACGAACTGGTAGAACTCCGGCAGCCCGCGCCCCGCGAACAGCCACGCCAGCCGGTCGCCGAGCATCGCCCCGATCGCCGCCGCGACGAAGACGAACAGATCACCGCCGACCAGCGTGGAGGCGGCCCCGGCGAGCAGCCCGCTCGCGCCCGTGAGCACCCAGCCCGGGTAGGGGTGCCGGTTGCGCCGGATCTCCGCGAGCCGCCGGTAGGCCTCCTCCAGGGAGACCTCGACGTCCGGCGAGCTGATGTCCGCGACCAGCCGGAACACGGCCGCCAGCCGGGTGTAGTCGGTGGCCCGCCTGCGCACCGTACGGCTGGACGTCACCGGGTCGTCCACCAACGACGGCTGGTAGGAGATCGACAGCAGCGTGAACGTGACGGTGGGCTCGCAGCGGTCCAGACCGTACGCGTGCGTGACGGCGAACATCGCCGCCTCCACGTCCTCCGCGCCCTCGCCGCCCGCGAGCAGCAGCTCGCCGATACGCAGCGTCAGGTCGAGCACGCGCGGCACGGCGGGCCCGGCCTCGTCCTGACGCTGCACCGTCTCCGGCACCGGCCGCTCGCTGACCGGCATCCGCAGCATCGTGCGCATCCGGTCCTGCCACGGCGCGTCCTTGGACAGCTTGACCACGGGGACGCCGTAGGCCGGGGTGAAGGCGGGCGGCGAGTGTTTGGCGCTGTACGTCGACGGCGGGGCGAACGCGGACCCCTCGGCCTCCGCCGGGGGCTCCGCGGACAGGCCCTCGGGGACGGCGAACTCGGAGGACGGATGGTCCTCCTCGGGCGGGCCGGGCGGCTCCACGCCATGAGGCGGCGTGAAAGCGCTGTGCGCCTCGTCCGACTGCGGCTTCCGGTCCTCCTCAGGACCTTCCGGCTCCGCCACCGCTCCTCCCTCTTTCGGGGCTCGGTTCTCCCCCTGCCTTCGGTGGGGGGACCCCCACCGGGGCGCTCAACCATGCGTCGACGGTCGATCGTGCTCGGTCGGTCCTTCGTTCCTCAGGACCTCCGCGCGTTCTCCCTTTCGGCGCCCGCGCGCCCCTGCGGCTCACTCGCCCAGGCTCGTCGTGCGGCCAGTATGCGACGGGCGGTACACCCCCGCGTTGGGGGTGCACCGCCCGTCAAGTCGAAAACGCGTGCGCGTCAGTGCGCGCCGCCCTGCGCCTCAAGGCGCTTGTAGGAGGCCTCGATCTCGGCCTCGGCCTCGGCGCGGCCGACCCAGTTGGCGCCCTCGACGGACTTGCCCGGCTCCAGGTCCTTGTAGACCTCGAAGAAGTGCTGGATCTCCAGGCGGTCGAACTCGGACACGTGGTGGATGTCCCGCAGGTGCTCGACACGCGGGTCGGACGCGGGCACGCACAGCAGCTTGTCGTCGCCGCCGGCCTCGTCCGTCATCCGGAACATGCCGATGGCGCGGCACTTGATCAGGCAGCCGGGGAACGTCGGCTCGTCCAGGATGACCAGGGCGTCCAGCGGGTCGCCGTCCTCGCCCAGGGTGTTCTCGACGAAGCCGTAGTCGGCCGGGTAGCTGGTCGAGGTGAAGAGGCGACGGTCCAGACGGATCCGGCCGGTCTCGTGGTCCACCTCGTACTTGTTCCGCGACCCCTTCGGGATCTCGATGGTGACGTCGAACTCCACGGGTGGCACTCCTCCATGATCAACACATATGTCGTTGCGGCAAGGCGCGCGATACCGCGCAGTGATTAAGTGTCCCCTACGCACCTGAGTGATCGCGAAAGGGGCTGGTCAGGGGTGACCGACCGAAGAACATGGCAGCTCACGGCAGGCGCGGCCGGGGTCGGCCTCGCCATCGCGGCCGGGGCGGTGACCGCGGCCGGTCCCTGGGACTCCGGTCAGCGTACGGCGGAGCGTGACCGCGCCGCCGCTCCGGGCCGTACAGGTGGCGCACATCACCAGCCGGTACGTTCCACGGCACCGCCGGGGCCCGCGCCGGCCCCCAGCGCCCCGGGCGTCCTCCCCGCCGCCGCGAGACCGGCGGCCCTGCCCGCCCCCGTGGCCAAGGCCCTCGCACCCCTGATGAAGGACCGGGGGCTCGGCCCGGTCGTCTCCGTGTCGGTCGTCGACGCCGCCACCGGGAAGGCGCTGTACGGGAAGCAGGCGGGCGTCCCGATGACCCCCGCCTCCACGGTCAAGATCGCCACCGCCGTGGCCGTGCTCGCCGCCGTCGGCCCCGCCCACCGCATCCCCACCACCGTCGTCGCGGCCCCGGACCACCGCTCGATCACCCTCGTCGGCGGCGGCGACCCCACGCTCGACGAGGCCCGGCTGCGGGCCCTGGCCGACTCGACGGCGCACGCGCTGCGCGAGCACGGGGTCAGCACCGTCCGGCTGGCGTACGACACCTCGCTCTACAAGGGCGCCGTCCGGCACCCCATCGGGGTGAACCCGAACATCGCCCCCATCACTCCCCTGGCGCTCAACGAGGGCCGCCTCGACTCGTCCACCAGCGGCCCGGCGCCGCGCAGCGCCGATCCGGCGCGGGACGCCGCGGTCGCCTTCGTCGGGATGCTCAGCGTGCGCGGCATCAACACCGAGGCGGGGCCGGTCCGGGCCGTTCGGCCGGCCAAGAGCGTCCTTCTCGCCAGGACGCACTCCGCGCCCGTGGGGGCGCTGGTCGAGCGGATGCTCACGAACAGCGACAACGACATCGCCGAGGCGCTGGCCCGGCAGGCCGCGATTGCCAGCGGCCGGCCCGCGAGCGCCGCGGGAGCGGGGGCCGCGGTCGCGGCGCGGCTCAAAGGGCTGAAGCTCCCGCTGGCCGGGGCCCGGTTCGCCGACGCCTGCGGACTCAACCGCGCCGACAAGGTCTCCGCGTCCCTCCTCACCGCCCTCCTCGCCCGCGCCGCGGACCCCGCCCACCCCCGACTGCGCCCGGCCCTCACCGGCCTCCCGGTCGCGGGCTTCACCGGCACCCTCAGCGACCGCCCCGCGGCCGCCGGCGCCGGCCTCGTACGCGCCAAGACGGGCTCCCTCACCGGCGTCGACACCCTGGCCGGCACGGTCGTCACCCCGGGCGGCCGCCTCCTCGCCTTCGCCTTCCTGGCCGGCAAAACCCCGCACTACGGCGCGGGCCGCCCGGCCCTGGACCGCATGGCGGCGTCCTTGGCACGCTGACGGCGCGGCTCGCCCACCGCCCTCGGGCCTGCGGGCGTGCTGGTAGGACTCCGCACTACGGCGCGGCGCCGCCGGGCCTGGGCCGCGTGGGCGGCGTCCTTGGCGCGGTGAGGGTGCGTCGGGTCTACCGCCCTGGGGCATGCGGTGCCGCGGTGACGGCGCGGCTCGCTCGCTGCCTGGCGGGCCTGCGTCGGCGCGGGTGATGAGGCGGCGCGGCCCTGGGCCGTATGGCGGCGTCCTTGGCGCGGTGACGGTCCGTCGCGCCCACCGCCCCTCGGCCCGCTGCCGACGGCCGGCGGCGCCGTGTGTGCCTCCATCCGCGGCGCGGAGCTGCCGTGGGCGGGGGGCCGGGGGCGGCAGCCCCCTGGTCCCGTCAGGGTTTCGGGAAGGGGTGGGGAGGGGCGATTCCCGGCCCCACCGGCCCGCACCCGGCCGGCGACGGCCACCCCCTCCACGGCCGGGGCCGGTGGCACCCACCGTGCCCGGTGCGCCAAGGGACCCGCCCCGGGAACCCGTCGTCCACAACCCGCTCGCGCGGCGGCGCCGACAACGTACCGTTGACCCATGACGAGCATCGGTGGTGCCGAGATGGTCGACTGGAACCTCGCGGCGGCGACCGCGACCCGACTCGTGCGGCCCGGACCGGAGGTCAGCCGGGACGAGGCGCGGGCCGTCGTCGCCGAGTTGCGGCGGCATGCCAGGGCCTCCGAGGAGCATGTCCGGGAGTTCACCCGGATGATCCCCGACGGGCACGAGCCCGAGGACACCCCGATCCTGGTCGTCGACCGGGCCGGCTGGGTCAGGGCGAACGTCGCGGGCTTCCGGGAGCTGCTGAAGCCCCTGCTGGACAAGATGCAGGAGCGCCGCTCCAGCACCGCCGGCGGGGCCATGCTCGGCGCCGTCGGCGGCAAGGTCACCGGCGTCGAGCTGGGCATGCTGCTGTCCTTCCTGGCCTCCCGCGTCCTCGGCCAGTACGAGACCTTCGCGCCGGTCACCCGCGACCTCCCGGGCGCCCCGGGCAGCGGCGGCCGCCTCCTCCTCGTCGCGCCGAACATCGTGCACGTCGAGCGCGAGATGGAGGTCGACCCGCACGACTTCCGGCTCTGGGTCTGCCTCCACGAGGAGACCCACCGCACCCAGTTCACCGCCGTGCCCTGGCTGCGTGACCACCTGGAGGGCGAGATCCAGTCGTTCCTCGCCGAGACCGACGTCGACCCCATGACCGTGCTGGAGCGGATGCGCGAGGCAGCCCAGTCGCTCGCCGGCGGCCGTCCGGAGGGCGAGCAGGACGAGGGCCGCTCCCTCGTGGAGATCGTCCAGACCCCCGAGCAGCGCGAGATCCTCGGGCGGCTGACGGCCGTGATGTCCCTGCTCGAAGGCCATGCGGACTTCGTGATGGACGGGGTCGGCCCGCAGGTCGTCCCCTCCGTCGCCGAGATCCGGGAGAAGTTCCAGCAGCGCCGCGCCCGTGGCGCGTCCCGCCTCGACATGGCGCTGCGCAGACTGCTCGGCCTCGACGCGAAACTGCGCCAGTACCGGGACGGCGAGCGCTTCGTCCGGGCCGTCGTCGGAGAGGTCGGAATGGAAGGGTTCAATCGGGTCTGGACCTCGCCGAACACGCTGCCCACCAAGGCGGAGATCGCCAAACCGGCGGACTGGGTCGCGAGGGTGCACCGTAAGGCAGACTCCTGAGCGCCGTGCGGCCGACGGCAGAAGGAAGCCCCCTCAATCACCCATCCGAGGGACCGTAGGCAATGGGTAGGCGTGCAATGCTCGGGGAACGGCCCGGTTCTGTCACCATCAACGCACTCTGAGTGACTGATCCTTCCCCCCGATTTCGACCGAGGCACCCCCCAACTTTCACGAAGGGCACCGGACATGGGTCCCCATCCTGCGGTCGCGGCGATACGCCTGGCGGTCCGCCGCGTACTCCACGACGTACTCAACGAGCTGAACGAACTCCCCAGCACCCCCCACGCCACCGACGGACACGCCGGACCCGCCGGCCGGCCCCCGGCCGGGCAGCCGCCCCTCGTCCTGGTCGCCTGCTCCGGTGGAGCGGACTCCATGGCGCTCGCCTCCGCCCTCGCCTTCGAGGCCCGCAAACTGTCCGTCCGCGCCGGTGGCATCACCGTCGACCACGGCCTGCAACCCGGCTCCGACCTGCGCGCCACCGAGGTCGCCGCCCGCCTCACCGCCATGAACCTCGACCCCGTCGAGGCCGTCGCCGTGACCGTCGGCCGCGAAGGCGGCCCCGAGGCCGCGGCTCGCGACGCCCGCTACGCCGCCTTGGACGAGGCCGCCGAGCGCCACGGCGCGGCCGCCGTGCTGCTCGGCCACACCCGCGACGACCAGGCAGAGACGGTCCTGCTGGGCCTGGCCCGCGGCTCCGGCATCCGCTCGCTCTCCGGTATGGCCGCCGTGTCGCCGACCGGCCGCTACCGCCGCCCGTTCCTCGAGCTCGACCGGCAGACCGCCCGCAAGGCCTGCCTGGTGCAGCATCTGCCCGTCTGGGACGACCCGATGAACGCCGACCCCGCGTACACCCGCTCGCGGCTGCGCCACGAGGGTCTGCCCGCCCTGGAGAAGGCGCTCGGCAAGGGTGTCGTCGAGGCCCTGGCCCGCACCGCCCGGCTCTCCCGCGACGACGCCGACGCGCTGGACGCCTGGGCCGCCGACGCGGACTCCTCCGTCCGTGACGAAGACGGCCTCCTCGAATGTGCGAAGCTCTACGCGCTGCCCCCCGCGGTCCGTCGCCGCGTGCTCCGCCGGGCCCTCATCACAGCCGGTTCACCTGGGGGTTCGCTCTTCGCGCGGCACATCGAGGAAGTCGAGCGACTGATCACCGGCTGGCGCGGCCAGGGGGCCATCAACCTGCCCGGCCGGGTCGAAGCCCGCCGCCAGGGTGGCAGACTGGTCATTCGGCAAGGCTGAGCCGGCAGCCGGCAGCGGGCCGATTCGCCGAAACGCCGACACGCCGATGCGCCGATACGGCACGGCGCAGAGACAGAAAGCGACGCGGGTGAACGAGAAGGACATGGGCGCCGATCTCAAATCGGTCCTCATTACCAAGGAAGAGATCGACGCGAAGCTGGCCGAGCTGGCCGCGAAGATCGATGCGGAGTACGCGGGCAAGGACCTGCTCATCGTCGGGGTCCTCAAGGGTGCCGTGATGGTGATGGCGGACCTGGCGCGTGCCCTGTCCACCCCCGTCACGATGGACTGGATGGCCGTGTCGTCGTACGGCGCGGGCACCCAGTCCTCCGGCGTGGTCCGCATCCTCAAGGACCTGGACACCGACATCAAGGGCAAGCACGTCCTGATCGTCGAGGACATCATCGACTCCGGCCTGACCCTGTCCTGGCTGCTGTCGAACCTGGGCTCCCGCGAGCCGGCCTCGCTGGAGGTCTGCACGCTGCTGAGGAAGCCCGACGCCGCCAAGGTCGCGATCGACGTGAAGTGGATCGGCTTCGACATCCCGAACGAGTTCGTGGTCGGTTACGGCCTCGATTACTCCGAGAAGTACCGCAATCTCCCGTTCGTGGGCACCCTCGCACCGCACGTCTACGGCGGCTGAGCACGGGAACCTGGGCCGCCTTCCCGCCGTTGGAGCATGGGAAGGCGGTCCCGGGTGACAATGCTGGGGTACCTTCCGAAGAACAGTCTTTTCAGTTGAGTCTCATAGCAGCATTTACCTACGGGCAGGAGGGACGGGGCGAAGTCGCTCCGTATGGATGGACGTGAAGCGATACTTCCGTGGGCCGGTCATGTGGATCGTGCTGGCCGTCCTCGCCGTGGTCGTGCTGATGCAGGTTGTCGGCTCGTCGGGCGGCTACAAGACGGTGGACACCGCCAAGGTGATCCAGGCGATCTCCAAGAACCAGGTCGAGCAGGCCAAGCTGACCACCGGCGATGAGCAGATCATCAAGATCGAGCTGAAGGACGGCCAGAAGGTCGACGGCAGCGACAAGGTCCAGGCGAGCTACATCGGCAACCAGGGTGTCGAGCTGGCCAACACCCTGCAGAAGAAGTTCGAGGCCGGTGACATCGAGAAGGGCTACACGGTCTCGCCCGAGCGACAGAGCCCGTTCCTCTCGGTGCTGCTCACGCTGCTGCCGTTCGTGCTCATCGTGATCGTGTTCCTGTTCCTGATGAACCAGATGCAGGGCGGCGGCTCCCGGGTCATGAACTTCGGGAAGTCCAAGGCCAAGCTCATCACCAAGGACACCCCCAAGACGACCTTCGCCGATGTGGCCGGGTCGGACGAGGCGGTCGAGGAGCTCCACGAGATCAAGGAGTTCCTCCAGGAGCCGGCGAAGTTCCAGGCTGTCGGTGCCAAGATCCCCAAGGGCGTGCTGCTGTACGGCCCGCCCGGTACGGGCAAGACGCTGCTCGCGCGCGCCGTCGCGGGCGAGGCGGGCGTCCCGTTCTACTCGATCTCCGGTTCCGACTTCGTCGAGATGTTCGTCGGTGTCGGTGCCTCCCGAGTGCGTGACCTCTTCGAGCAGGCCAAGGCGAACGCCCCGGCGATCGTCTTCGTCGACGAGATCGACGCCGTCGGCCGGCACCGCGGTGCGGGCCTCGGCGGTGGCCACGACGAGCGTGAGCAGACCCTGAACCAGCTCCTCGTCGAGATGGACGGCTTCGACGTGAAGGGCGGCGTCATCCTGATCGCCGCCACGAACCGGCCGGACATCCTCGACCCGGCGCTGCTGCGCCCCGGCCGATTCGACCGGCAGATCGCCGTCGACCGCCCGGACATGCAGGGCCGTCTCGAAATCCTCAAGGTCCACCAGAAGGGCAAGCCGGTCGCCCCGGACGTCGACCTCGGCGCCGTCGCCCGTCGTACGCCCGGATTCACCGGCG
Source organism: Streptomyces sp. NPDC000410 (assembly GCF_040300305.1). Taxonomy (NCBI): domain Bacteria; kingdom Bacillati; phylum Actinomycetota; class Actinomycetes; order Kitasatosporales; family Streptomycetaceae; genus Streptomyces; species Streptomyces sp. NPDC000410. The sequence continues at coordinate 65,470 of NZ_JBEPDM010000008.1, read as the reverse complement.
CGGACCTGTCGAACGTGCTGAACGAAGCGGCGCTGCTCACCGCGCGCAGCGACAAGAAGCTGATCGACAACCACTCGCTGGACGAGGCGATCGACCGCGTCGTGGCGGGCCCGCAGAAGCGGACCCGGATCATGTCCGACAAGGAGAAGAAGATCACCGCGTACCACGAGGGCGGACACGCCCTGGTCGCGGCGGCCTCCCCGAACTCCGACCCGGTGCACAAGATCACGATCCTGTCCCGCGGCCGGGCACTCGGCTACACGATGGTGCTCCCGGACGAGGACAAGTACTCGACCACGCGCAACGAGATGCTCGACCAGCTGGCGTACATGCTGGGCGGCCGCGCGGCCGAGGAGCTCGTCTTCCACGACCCGACCACGGGCGCGGCGAACGACATCGAGAAGGCCACGGCCACGGCCCGCGCGATGGTCACGCAGTACGGCATGACCGAGCGGCTCGGCGCCATCAAGTTCGGCGGCGACAACACGGAGCCGTTCCTCGGCCGCGAGATGGCGCACCAGCGCGACTACTCGGAAGAGGTCGCGGCGCTGGTCGACGAAGAGGTCAAGAAGCTCATCGAGACCGCGCACAACGAGGCCTGGGAGATCCTCGTCGAGAACCGTGACGTTCTCGACAACCTGGTCCTCGCCCTGCTGGAGAAGGAGACCCTCGGCAAGGAGGAGATCGCCGAGATCTTCGCCCCGATCGTGAAGCGCCCGGCCCGCCCGGCGTGGACCGGCTCCTCCCGGCGCACCCCGTCGACCCGCCCGCCGGTGCTCTCCCCCAAGGAGCTGGCACTGACGAACGGCGCGGCGAACGGTGTGGGTCCTGGCGTGACCGATATCACCAAGGCCCCGGCCGACGCGGTCCACGAGGAGCGTCCCGAAGCCTGACCAGGGCATCTCCGGTCCTACGGGCCCGGGTCCCGGAATGAACGCCGCGCCTCCCAGGTTTTAGCCTGGGAGGCGCGGCGCTTTTCGTGCGCCTGAGGACGGACAGGAACGAGGCACAGATGACCGACCCGGTGACACTGGACGGCGAAGGCACGATCGGCGAGTTCGACGAGAAGCGTGCCGAGAACGCCGTGCGGGAGCTCCTCATCGCGGTGGGTGAGGACCCGGACCGCGAGGGGCTGCTGGAGACGCCGGGGCGGGTGGCTCGGGCGTACAAGGAGATATTCGCCGGTCTGTGGCAGAAGCCTGAGGATGTCCTGACGACGACGTTCGACCTGGGTCACGACGAGATGGTCCTGGTGAAGGACATCGAAGTGACAAGCTGCTGTGAACATCACCTCGTCCCGTTCAGGGGTGTCGCCCATGTGGGTTACATCCCGTCGAGCAGCGGCAAGATCACTGGGCTCTCGAAGCTGGCACGTCTCGTCGATGTCTTCGCCCGTCGGCCGCAGGTCCAGGAGCGGCTCACGACCCAGGTCGCGGACTCGCTGATGGAGATCCTGGAGCCGCGTGGCGTGATCGTCGTCATCGAGTGCGAGCACATGTGCATGTCGATGCGCGGCATCCGCAAGCCGGGCGCCAAGACGATCACCTCGGCGGTGCGCGGGCAGCTGCGCGATGTCGCGACGCGCAATGAAGCGATGAGCCTGATCATGGCGCACTGAGTCGGGTGGTCATCCCAACTCCCCCGTAGCGGGGCGGGGTTGTGCGAGCATCGCTCCCATGAGCGAAACATTGCTGCCCGCCCGCGGGCTCGGTGGACTTGAGGTCTCAGCGCTCGGCTACGGCGCGATGGTGCTCTCCCCGGGGGTGTACGGGGAGATCGACGACGCCCGCGGTGAACGGGCGCTGCTGGCCGCGGCCGACGCCGGTGCCACGTTCTTCGACACGGCGGACGGTTACGGCCAGGACGCCCACAACGAGCGGCTCGTGGGCAAGGCCCTGCGCGGCCGGCGCGACGAGGTCGTCATCGCGACGAAGTTCGGCTTCCGGCTGCCCGAGGGCGTCGAGCCGCACCGATTCCCGGTCGGCTTCGCCTTCGGTGAGCTGGCGGTCAACGCCGACCCCAAGCACGTGCGGGGGTACGCGGAGGCCAGCCTCCGGGCCCTCGGGACGGACTACATCGACCTGTACTACCCGCACTTCCCGGACCCGGAAGTGCCCTTCGAGGAGACCGTCGGGGCGGTCGCCGAGCTGATCGAGGCGGGCCTGGTCCGCCACCTCGGCGTCTCGAACGTCACCGCGGAGCAGCTGCGGGCGGCGTACGCGGTGCACCCCGTGGCCGCGGTACAGACCGAGTGGTCCATGTGGCGCCCCGTCGACCCGGGCACGCTCGCCGCGGCCCGTGAGCTCGGGATCGGCATCGTCCCCTGGTCGCCGCTCGGCGCCGGCTTCCTGACCGGCCAGGTCGGCGAGGTCAAGGACGGCGACTTCCGCGCCCACATGCCCCGCTTCGACGAGGCCAACCGCCAGGCGAACACGGACCGCTTCGCCCCGGTCCGGGGTATCGCGGCGGAGCTCGACATCACCCCCGCCCAGCTGGCCCTGGCCTGGCTGCTCCACCAGGACGACCACGTGGTCCCCATCCCGGGCAGCCGCACCCCCGCCCACATCGAGGAAAACCTGTCCGCGGCCCGCGTCGTTCTGCCGACCGACGTCCTGTCCCGCCTGACGACGATCCTCGCGACGACGCAGATCGAGGGCGGCACGCTGCTGTAGGGGGGAGGGGGCTCCGCCCTCGGACCCCCGCCGGGGCTCCGCCCCGGACCCCGCGCCTCAATCTCCCCCTACGCCCTGGCGGGCGTGGGTGGACCCCCAGCGGGGCTCCAAAGGAGCCCGTCCGGCGATTGAGGACACGGCCGAAGGTCGTACCGGGGGTCTGGGGCAAAGCCCCTGGTCTTTTCAGCCCCGCTCGGTTCCCCCCCATGCCCGCAGGGCATAGGGGGAGTTTGAGGCGCGGGGTCTGGGGCAGAGCCCCAGTTCGGGAAGGGGCGGGGCGGGGAGAAGAGCCCGCCGCAGACGCCCCCTCGGCGCTCCGCCCAGCGAGCGCCACCCGGGGCCCTGCGTGGCCCGAGGGGCCGGGCCCAGAGACCGGGCTCCTCACAGGGTCGTGACGTGGCCCGTGCCGTTGTCCTCGTCCTCCGGGAGCTTGCACACGTGCTCCATGAAGAACGCCGCCGCCACCACCGCCGCCCCCGCCAGCACCGCGAAGCCGGCGTAGATCGCCTGGTCGCGGCGGGCCGGGATGTCCAGGGAGCCGAGCAGGAAGACGCCCACTCCGGCGTACATGCCGCTGACCAGCGCCGCGACGAGCGCGCTCGCCTGGCCGAAGACGACCGCGCGGGCCGCCATCAGCGGCTCCACGCCTTTCGCGCCGGGGCGCCGCTCGCGCTGGGCGCGCAGCCGGGCGCGGAGCGAGAGCGCCGTCGCGGTGAGGACCGCGGCGATCGCCGCGAGGACGATGGGTGCGGCCAGCGGGACGCTCGGCAGCGTGCCGAACGAGTTCCAGAGGCGGGCGCCGCCCCAGGACAGCACCCCGGCCACGATGAAGAGACCGGCCAGCACACCGACCCGTAGTTGCTTCACCGCACGTCCTTCGTGTTGCTTGTTGGCGACCCTGAAGAGCGTAACGACTACTCGGGCAGGCGGAGTTCCAGATCGGCACGGGGCATCACGCCCGCCCGGCTCACGCTCGCGAGCAGCTCGGCGACCGGGCCGCGGCCGGGCAGCTGGGCCTCCGGCTCGACGTCGAACCACGGGGCGAGGACGAAGGCCCGCTCATGGGCCCGGGGGTGCGGAAGGGTGAGCACCGGGTCGTCGGAGACCACGTCCGCGTACGCGACGATGTCCACGTCGATCGTGCGCGGCCCCCAGCGCTCCTCGCGGACCCTGTCGTACGCCTCCTCGATGGCCTGGCCGCGCTCCAGCAGGGAGCTGGGCGGCAGGGTCGTCTTCACCACGACCACCGCGTTGAGGTACGACGGCTGGGATCCGGGCGCGACGCCCCACGGCTCGGTCTCGTACACGGGGGAGACCGCCTTCACCCGGACGCCCGGGGTGTCCTCCAGGGCGTCGATGGCCCCCTGGAGCGTCTCCAGCCGGTTGCCCAGGTTGGAGCCGAGCGCGATCACGGCCCGTTTCGGGTTGGAGAGGGTGGTGTCGGCGGCGTCCACCTGTTCGACCACGGAGGCCGGTACCGGCTGGACCGTGGGGTCACTCTGAGTGTTCACGCGCGGCTCCGGGTGATCGTGATGGTCACGTCGTCGAACGGGACGGTGATCGGGGCGTCCGGCTTGTGCAGGACGACCTCGACCTCCTGGACACCCTCATGCTTCAGACACTGCTGGGCGATCCGCTCCGCCAGGGTCTCGATGAGGTCCACCGGCTCGCCCTGCACGACGTCGACGACCTCTTCCGCCACCACGCCGTAGTGGACGGTCTTGGCCAGGTCGTCGTCGGCAGCCGCGGGGCGGGTGTCGAGGCCGAGCACCAGGTCCACGATGAAGGTCTGGCCTTCCTCGCGCTCCCGGGGGAAGACGCCATGGTGCCCGCGGGCCTTGAGGCCGCGCAGCGCGACACGATCCACGCGAATCACTCCTGCTGTCGTAGGTCTTGCGAGCACGCTGCCGCGTGCGGGCGGCAGCAGTGCACTGATTCGAATCTACCTGCGAGCACCGACACTGCCCGCCCACGGGGGCTGTCCACAGGGGCTATGGACAGGGTCGCGCGGGGCTGGTAGCGGCGCCTACCCCGCACAGGCGAAAAGGAACCTCCACCAGTCCGCTTACCCCATCAGGAGGGGGACTCGTCGTCCTCTTCGTCATCGGATTCGGCCAGAACGGGAGAGCCGTGATGTGACCAGATTCTCCATCCGTCCGGTGTGCGCCGGAACACATTCGTGGCCACGACGAGCTGCCCGACGAGCGGCCCGAGCTCGCCCGCCTCCTCGGCCGGCCCACCGCTGAGGATGTTCTCGGTGCAGGTGACCAGCGCGGTGTCACCGGCCACGCTCACCCGTACGTCCGTGAGGAAGAACTGGATGTACTCGGTGTTCGCCATGATCAGCGCGTACGAGCGCAGCACCTCGCCGCGCCCCGACAGCACCGGCCATCCGGGGTGCACGCAGGAGATGTCCTCGGCGCCCTCGCCGTTCAGCCAGAGCGTGGAGATCTCCTCGAAGTCGCCCCGCTCCATCGCCTCGTAGAAGGCGGTGTTGGCCTCTTCGACCTGCTCGATGTCGGTCCCGAAACTCACAGTGCGGCGCCCTCGACGGCCCTGGCGACCCGTACCGCGTCCGCCGTGGCCCGTACCTCGTGGACGCGGACCGCCCAGGCGCCCTCGTGGGCGGCGATCGCGGAGACCGCGGCGGTGGCCGCGTCGCGCTCGCGGGCGGGCGGCGGGGAGGCGGCGCCCTCGGCCAGCACATGGCCGAGGAAGCGCTTGCGGGACGCCGCGACCAGCACGGGGCGGCCGAGCGCGCGCAGCTGCGCGAGATGGGCGACGAGCGCGAGGTCGTGCCGCGCCTCCTTGGCGAAGCCGAGCCCGGGGTCGATCACGATCCGCTCCGGGGAGATACCGCCCGTGACCACCGCGTCCATGCGCTCGCGCAGTTCGGCGACGACCTCGGCGACGACGTCCTCGTAGACCGCGCGGCTGTTCATGTCGTGGCTGAAACCACGCCAGTGCATGACCACGAAGGGCACCTCGGCGGCGGCGACGGCCGGGATCATGCCGGGGTCGGCGAGGCCGCCGCTGACGTCGTTGACGAGCACCGCGCCCGCCTCGACGGCCCGTGCCGCGACGGAGGCGCGCATGGTGTCGACGGAGACCGTGACGCCCTCGGCGGCGAGGCCGCGTACGACGGGAACGACCCGGCGCAGCTCCTCGTCCTCGTCGACGCGGGTGGCCCCGGGGCGCGTGGACTCGCCGCCGACGTCCACCAGGTCGGCGCCCTCGGCGACCAGGTCGAGGCCGTGCTTGACCGCGGCCGTGGTGTCGAACCAGCGGCCGCCGTCGGAGAAGGAGTCGGGCGTCACGTTGACGACTCCCATGACCGCACAGCGGTCCCACTCCGGCAGGCCCATGGCCGTGCCCCGTCCACGCAACGACGTACTCATGCGTCCAGCCTAGGTCGTGTCTTCAAGGTCCCGTCCGCCCGGCTGCCGGGACTGCCCTATGCCGCCTGGGCCTCCCGCTCCACGGCCGCCGCCGGGCGGATGTGGGCGCAGGGGCGGGCGGAGCGGGCCGCCCGGCGGCGGAAGGGCCGGGGCGGGGCGAGGGTCACGAAGCCCTCCGCCTGCATCGCGGCGAAGCCGATGCGGGGCAGGTCGCGGGTCTTGCGGAAGACCACGAAGCGGGGCTCCCAGCGCGGCCGGAACTTCGCGTTGAACTTGTACAGCGACTCGATCTGGAACCAGCGGGAGAGGAACACCAGCAGCCCGCGCCAGGTCCGCAGGACCGGGCCCGCGCCCAGCTTCTCGCCCCGGGCGAGCGCGGAGCGGAACATCGCGAAGTTCAGCGAGACCCGCGCGACGCCGAGCCTGGGGGCGGCCTGGAGAGCGGCCACGATCAGGAGTTCGTTCATGCCGGGATCGGCCGAGCGGTCGCGGCGCATCAGGTCCAGGGACATGCCGTCCGTGCCCCAGGGGACGAAGTGCAGTACGGCCTTCAGGTCCCCGTACGGGGACTCGTCGTCGCTCTTGTGGGCGGTGGCGATGACGCTGTCGCCGTCCGACGGGTCGCCGATCCGGCCGAGGGCCATGGAGAAGCCGCGTTCGGTGTCGGTGCCGCGCCAGTCGTCGGCGGCCTGCCGGATCCGGTTGAGCTCGCCTTCGGAGAGGTCACGGACGCGTCGTACGCGGGTCTCGTAACCACCCCGCTCGATGCGCTTCACCATCTGGCGCACGTTCCGCATGGCGCGCCCGGTCAGGGAGAAATCCGCGACATCCACCACCGCCTCGTCCCCGAGCTCCAGCGCGTCGAGACCGGTCTCACGGGTCCACACCTCGCCGCCGGTCTCCGAACAGCCCATCACCGCGGGCGTCCAGGAGTGCGCCTTCGCCTCGTCCATGAAGCGCTCGATGGCGCCGGGCCAGGCCTCGACGTCGCCGATCGGGTCGCCGCTGGCGAGCATCACGCCGGAGACGACGCGGTAGCAGACGGCGGCCTTGCCGCTGGGGGAGAAGACGACGCCCTTGTCGCGGCGGAGCGCGAAGTGGCCGAGGGAGTCGCGGCTGCCGTGCTTGGCGAGCAGTTCGCGCAGCCGGGCCTCGTCGTCCTCGCTGAGCCGGGCGGCCGGGCTCTCGGGCCGCAGCGCGAGGTAGATCGTGGTGACGGCGGTGAGCAGGCCGAGGGCGCCCAGCGAGTAGCCGACGGTCCAGTCGACGCCGCCGCCGTAGCCGACCGGCCCCTCGAAGCCGAGGAGGCCGAACAGGACGTGCTCGAGGCGGTCGGTGAGGCTGGGGCTGCCGATCACCTTGGACGGGTGGGCGCTGACGATGACCAGGCCGAGACCGATCGAACCGGCGCTCATGAGGACGAAGTTGGCCAGCGCCGTCCAGCGGCTGCGCGGGTCGGGCAGCGCCGCGAACTCGCGCCGGTGGCGCAGCAGGAGCGCGAGCAGCGCCAGGGAGAGCACGGCGCCGATGATCGAGTTGCGGTACGCGAACTGGGCGACCGCGCCGGCCGGCAGCAGGACGACGGCCGCGCGCCAAGCGCGCCGCTTGTGCCGCTTGAGGCCGTGGGCGAGGAGCAGCAGCAGGACGCCCGCGCTGAGTGACAGCGCGGCGGCGAACGGGCCGAGCGCGCCCGGGAGCACCTCGACGACGGCGTGCATCCGGCTGTGCCGGAAGCGCGGGAAGACGCCTGCCGCGATGTCGATCAGCCCGATGAAGGTGCAGGCCGTGCCGACCAGTGCGGGTACGGATTCGGCACGCGGGCCGCGGAGGATCCGGCGTACGCGATCCGGAACCAGGCCCGACTTATCCCCATCTACCGTGACAGACATCGCTTCCCGTGATTCCGAGAGAGATCGTGAGCCCTCGGCCGCAGAACAGGCGGCGTCGGACAATTTGCGTCCTCTAGGACGGCACTTCCGGGCGGCGGGTTCACTTGCCCTCGGGAAAATCTCATCGTCGCGTCTCAAGGAAGAAGTTCGAACAGCTCATGGGTCTCACCAGCAACACCGTCCTGGCGCTGGCCGTTGCCGCCGCCGTGGCCCTCTTCGCCACGACGATCTGGCTGTGGCCGCGCCTGGCCCGCCGCGGCCTGCGTCCCGTCCTCGGCCGGGTCGGACTTCTGCTCGCGACCCAGCTGGCGCTGTTCGCCTCGGTCGGCCTCGCCGCGAACAACTCGTTCCTGTTCTACGGCTCCTGGGCCGATCTGTTCGGCCAGGAACAGGACATGGGCGTGGTCGTGGACCACTCGGCGGGCAGCAAGAACGTCAAGGTGGTCGGCAAGCAGCAGCTCGACGTCCCGGGCGGCGCGCGGCCGGCGACCGGTGGCCAGATCCAGAAGGTCGTCGTCGCCGGTGAGAAGTCGGGCATCGACAGCCCGGCCTACGTCTATCTGCCGCCCGAGTACTTCCAGCCGGCGTACGCGAAGAAGACCTTTCCCGCAGCGGTCGTCCTGACCGGCTACCCGGGCACCGCGGAGAACCTGCTCAAGGGCCTGAAGTACCCGAAGACGGCGTACCAGCAGGCCAAGGACAAGAAGATGCGCCCGATGATCCTGGTGATGATGCGGCCCACCGTGGCGCCGCCCCGGGACACCGAATGCGTGGACATTCCGGGCGGCCCGCAGACCGAGACGTTCTTCGCCGAGGACCTGCCGAACGCCGTGTCGCAGACGTACCGCGTCGGCACCAAGCCCAGGAACTGGGGCTTCATGGGCAACTCGACCGGCGGCTACTGCGCGCTGAAGATCGCCCTGCACCACCCCGAGCGGTACGCGGCGGGCGCGGGCCTGTCCGCGTACTACAAGGCGGCCGAGGACGTGACGACCGGCGACCTGTTCCACGGGAGCAAGAAGCAGCGCGACCGGGCCAATCTGCTGTGGAGCCTGGACCACCTGCCGCAGGGCACGTCGTCCTTCCTGGTCACCACGTCCAAGCAGGGCGAGGGGAACCTGAAGGGCACGCGCGACTTCATCAAGAAGGTGAAGGCGCCCGCGCGGGTCTCGTCGATCACCCTCGACAGCGGCGGGCACAACTTCAACACCTGGAACCGGGAGATCCCGCCCGCTCTGGTGTGGATGAGCAGCCGGCTCAGCGCGGTGTGACGGCGGAGGGCGGGCTCGGCGCCGTGTGACGGCGGGGGCGGGTTCAGCGCTGTGTGACGGCGGAGGGCGGGTTCAGCGCTCTGTGACGGCGACGGCGGGCGGGTTCAGCGCGGTGTGACCGTTTCCAGCTCCACTTCGGTACGGGGAATGTCCTGGGCGTCCGCGTCGATGGAGCGGCGCAGCGCCTCGTGCAGCCGCGCCGGGGTCAGCACGCCGAGGAAACGTCCCGTCTCCTCCCGGTCGATGACCGCGATCCAGCCCGCGTCGTGCTGGAGCATCGTGGCGAACGCCTGCTTGAGGGAGGCCCCGACGGGCAGCCACGCCTCCATGCGGCGTGCGTGGTCCCGTACGAAGCCCTTGTTCCGCGCCGCCTCCTCGGCGGAGATCCAGCCGTGCAGATTGTCCGCGCCATCCAGGACGACGGCCCAGCGGGAGTCCAGCTCCCGGGGCAGCGGGTCGTCGAGGTGCACCACCGGGGGCTGATCCAGATCGCCCTCCTCGATGGGGGTGACGGACAGCCGCTTGAGCCCGCGGTCCGCCCCGACGAACTCGGCGACGTACGGGGTGGCGGGCGCGCCCAGCACGGCCGCGGGGGCGTCGAACTGCTCGATCCTGCCCTGTCCGTAGACGGCGATACGGTCGCCGAGGCGGACGGCCTCCTCGATGTCGTGGGTGACGAAGAGCACCGTCTTGCGGACGGCGGCCTGGAGCTTCAGGAACTCGCTCTGCAGATGGTCGCGCACGACGGGATCGACCGCGCCGAACGGCTCGTCCATCAGCAGCACCGGCGGGTCGGCCGCCAGCGCCCGCGCCACACCTACGCGCTGGCGCTGGCCGCCGGAGAGCTGCTCGGGGTAGCGGTCGCCGTAGACGCTCGGGTCGAGACCGACGAGATCGAGCAGTTCGGCGGCGCGCGCACGTCCGTTGGAGCGCTTCCAGCCGAGCAGATGCGGCACGGTCGCCGTGTTCTCCAGGACTGTCTTGTGGGGGAACAGCCCTACCTGCTGGATGACATAGCCGATACGGCGCCGCAGCTGGACGGGGTCGACGTCGGCTATGTCGTTCCCGTCGAGGAATATCCGGCCGTCGGACGGCTCGATGAGCCGGTTGACCATCTTCATCGTGGTCGTCTTGCCGCAGCCGGACGGTCCGACGAGCGTGACCAGTTCGCCCGCGGCCACCTCGAACGAGAGGTCGTCGACGGCGGTCGTGCCGTCCGGATACCGCTTGGTGACGTGCTCGAATCGGATCATGCGTTCCATTGTGGCGGCTGGCCACCGGCCGTGTGTGAAGGCCGTGTTGCCGGAACGCGAAGCTCCTCGGCGATTGTCAGTGGCGGGGGATAAGGTCGTTTCCGGTCGAAGATTCGAACGGTCGACGGGGGAACGGGCGGGGGTGCGACAGATGAGCGAGCAGAACTGCCTGGTGGCGAACGACTGGATCTGTGGGGAGTATCTCCGCTCCCGCAGCCAGGAGTTGATCGACGCCACGGTCCAGCACGTCTGGATCACGGTGGTCTCCGTGCTGATCGGGCTCGTGGTCGCCTTTCCGCTGGCGCTGCTCGCCCGGCGCAGCCCGCGCCTGGCCGGGCCCGTCCTCGGCCTGACGACCGTGCTCTACACGATTCCGTCGCTGGCGATGTTCTCGCTGCTGCTGCCGTTCTTCGGGCTCTCCGCCGCCCTGGTGATCACAGGTCTGGTGCTCTACTCGCTGACGATCCTCGTGCGGAACATCCTGGCGGGACTGCAAGCGGTCCCGGACGAGGCGCGCGAGGCGGCCAGGGGCATGGGGTACGGACCGGGCAGGCTGTTGTGGGAGGTCGAGCTCCCCCTGGCGCTCCCGGCGCTGATGGCCGGCCTGCGCATCGCGACGGTCTCCACGGTCGCGCTCACCACGGTCGGCTCGATCGTCGACCGCGGCGGCCTGGGCAATCTCATCGAGGACGCGCTGCCGAGCTTCTTCAAGGCGCAGGTGCTGACCGCGTCCGTGCTGTGCGTCCTGCTGGCCGTCGCCGCTGATCTGCTGCTGCTCGGCGTCCAGCGGGCGCTGACGCCCTGGACCCGCATACGCACGGCCCGCGCGGGCGCGGGCCGGGAAACGACCCGAACAGCCAAGACCCGGATGCGGGGGGCCCACTGATGGGGGTAGTGGCCGATGCCTGGACCTGGCTGACGACCGGCGCCAACTGGTCGGGGGAGAACGGCGTCTGGCACCGCCTCGGGGAGCATCTGTACGTCAGCGGGACAGCCTTGGCGGTGGCCTGCGCGATCGCCCTGCCGATCGCGCTGTACCTGGGGCACATAGGCCGGGGCGGCGCGCTCGCCGTCAACATCTCCAACGTGGGCCGGTCGATCCCCGTCTTCGCGGTGCTCGCCCTGTTCATGGTCTCGCCGCTGCGCAACGCAGGGTACCTGCCGACGATCATCGCCCTGGTGCTGTTCGCCGTCCCGCCGCTGCTCACCAACGCCTATGTGGGGATGCGGGAGGTCGACCGAGCGGTCGTGGAGGCCGCGCGGGGCATGGGGATGTCGGGTGTGCAGCTCTTCCTCCGGGTCGAGCTGCCCCTCGCGTACCCGATGCTCATGACCGGGCTGCGGTCGGCGTCCGTCCAGGTCGTGGCGACGGCGACGATCGCGGCGATGGTGGGCCTGGGGGGCCTCGGCCGCCTCATCACGGCCGGTTTCAACACGTACAACACCGCGCAAGTCGTCGCGGGCGCCCTGCTCGTGGCCGTGCTCGCTCTCCTCGTGGAGGCCGTGCTGGTCGGGCTGGACCGCGTGGTCAGTCCGCTCCGTCCGCTCCGTGCCCTCCGTCCGCCCCGCAAGTCCGTGTGACACGTCACTTGCCGACTCCGTAGTCCTTGTCCTTTCTCTTGGAGGGTGAACCTGATGAGCAAGACCTCGCGGATCGCGGGTGCGGTACTGGGCGTGATCGCTCTGACCGGGTCGCTCGCCGCTTGCGGTGGCGACAGTCTGGAGCAGGGCAAGGAGAAGGCGAGCTCCGGCGGCGCCGCGGGCGGCGGGAAGAAGGGCACGCTCGTCGTCGGCGCGGCCGCGTTCACCGAGTCCAAGGTGCTGGCCGAGCTGTACGCGCAGGTGCTGGCCGACGCCGGGTACCGCACGTCCGTCACCACGGTGAAGAACCGCGAGCTGTACGAGCCTTCCCTGGAGAACGGCGAGATCGACGTCGTACCGGAATACGCGGCGACGATCGCGGAATTCCTCAACGCGAAGGCGAACGGGCCGAAGGCCCCGGAGGAGAAGCCCGTCGCATCGGGCGATGTCGGCGCCACCGTCGCCGCGCTGGAGAAGCTCGCGGAGAAGCGCGGGCTGAAGGTGCTGCCCGCCGGTGCGGCCGTCGACCAGAACGCGTTCGCGGTGAGCAAGGAATTCGCCGAGAAGAACAAGCTCAAGACACTTTCCGATCTTGGAAAGTCGAAGATCAAGGTCAAGATCGCGGCCGGGGACGAGTGCGAGGTCAGGCCGTTCTGCGCGCCCGGCCTGAAGAAGACGTACGGCATTGATGTCGCAGGCATCGACCCCAAGGGAGTCGGCACCCCGCAGTCCAAGCAGGCGGTGAAGGACGGCATCGACCAGCTGGTGCTGACCACGACCACCGACGCGGTGCTGGACGGTCTGGTCTTCCTGGAGGACGACAAGAAGCTCCAGAACGCCGACAACGTCCTGCCGGTGGTCAATGCCAAGGACGCGGGGGCCAAGGACATAGCCGACGCCCTCGACAAGATCACCAAGGTGCTGACCACCGAGGATCTCGCCGAGCTGAACCGCAAGGTGGACGCGGAGCGGGCGAAGCCGCAGGACGTGGCGAGGGACTATCTCCGGTCCAAGGGCCTGGTCGAGGAGTAGGAAGAAGGCGGCGGCGGATAAAGGAAGTCGGCCCGGCGCATCGTCGGCGTATCGAGCGATGTGCGGGGGAGGCACGCGCGATGTGCACAAGTGACGAAGAGATTGCCGGGCCGACCCCCCATTCGTCATCTACGCACGGTAAATTCCAGGCCATGCCACGTGGACGCCACCGCCATTCGCCACCCCTGCACAGGCTCCTTCCGCCCTCCGCGGTCGCCGGAGCTTCGGTGCTCTGTGCCGCCGGTGCCTGGCTTCTCGCGGATCCCGTCGTCCTGCGCACCCTGGTCGCGGCCGCTGCCGCCGCCGCGGTCACCGGTGCGGTTCTCATGCGCGGCTGGGACCGGAGCGCGGGCCGCCGCGTCGCCGAGCTCACCCGCGCCCGAGCCAGTGACGCGTGGAAGACCGAGGAGCGGATAGCCGAACTGGAGGCCGACCTCGAGGAGTCCCGCGAACTGCGTGCCAAACTCGACGCCAAGCTGCGTTCCAAGCGGGTCGAACTGGCCGGGCTGCGCGGCGAGCACGCCGCGCTGCTGCGGCGGTACGCGACCGCGGAGACCGCGCGGGCCAGTGCGCTCGAAGGCCGTCGGCAGCTCGCCCTCGAAGCCGCCGCGCCCGCCAAGGAGCTCCCCGCGGGCGGTTCCACGCCGACGCCGTCCGCGTATCTGCGGGCCGCCAAGGCACTGGAGGACCTGCCCCGCAACGCCGCGGCCCAGCAGGCCAGACGCACCGTGGAGGAGGCCCGCAGGCGCGATCTGGCCGAGCGGGCGCGGGAGGCGGACGAGCCGCAGGGGAAGCACGCGGCGGCCGCCGGGGGAGAGCAGCACACCCGCCCGTCGTCCGCCACCCCCGCCACCCGGGTGCCGGTGGCCGCGGCGATCGTCCCGTACGCGGACCGGCGCCGCCCGGCCTCACGCGCCCAGGGCGGCTTCGACTTCTTCGGCACGGGGGCGACCAACACCACCGCCGCCGCACTCGAGCCCGCCAAGCTCGCCGCGGTGCAGAACGAGGACCTGGCCGACGTGGTGGGCGAGGAGGCCCTCGCGGACGCCGCCGGCGGGACCGCCCGGCCGAAGTCCTGGGGGAGCGCCGAGGACCGTGCGGTGGGCGAGGTCATCGACCTGACGGCGCACGACGAGACCGAGCAGCTGGACGTGGCGGAGCTGCGCAGCGCCATCTCCTGACGCGAACTGCGCAGAGCCATCTCCTGACGCCGCGCGGGGACGCCGCGCGGTGCCGCCGGCGCCCGCCGCGTGCCTCGTCGACTACTTGTCGATGTCGCCGACCACGAAGAAGAGCGAGCCCAGGATCGCCACCATGTCGGCGACCAGCGTGCCCGGGAGCAGCTCGGTCAGCGCCTGGATGTTGTTGTACGACGCCGAGCGGAGCTTGAGCCGGTACGGGGTCTTCTCGCCCTTGGAGACCAGGTAGTAGCCGTTGATGCCGAGCGGGTTCTCGGTCCAGGCGTAGGTGTGGCCCTCGGGTGCCTTCAGGACCTTCGGCAGGCGCTGGTTGATGGGGCCCGGCGGAAGCTCGGCGAGCCGGTCCAGACAGGCGTCCGCGAGGTCGAGCGAGTTGTGGGTCTGCTCCAGCAGGCACTCGAAGCGGGCCAGGCAGTCGCCCTCCGCCCGGGTGACGACCTTGAGGGTGTCCTGGAGCTCGCCGTACGCCAGATACGGCTCGTCACGGCGCAGATCGAAGTCGACGCCGGAGGCGCGGGCGATCGGGCCGGAGACGCCGTACGCGTGCGCGGTCTGCTGGGTCAGTACGCCGATGCCGCGCGTACGCCCGCGGAAGATCTCGTTGCCGAGGACGAGCCGGTCGTACACGTCCATCCGCGACCGCACCTCGGCCACCGCGTCCCGGGCCCGCCCGGCCCAGCCCGCGGGCAGGTCCTCCTTGAGGCCGCCGACCCGGTTGAACATGTAGTGCATCCGGCCGCCGGAGACCTCCTCCATGACGTGCTGGAGGTCTTCGCGCTCGCGGAAGGCGTGGAAGATCGGGGTGATACCACCCAGTTCGAGGGGGTACGACCCGAGGAACATCAGGTGGTTGAGGATCCGGTTCAGCTCGGCCAGCAGCGTACGCGTCCACACCGCGCGCTCCGGGACCTCCATGCCGAGCATCCGCTCGACGGCCATGACGACCCCGAGCTCGTTCGAGAACGCGGACAGCCAGTCGTGGCGGTTCGCCAGCATGATGATCTGCCGGTAGTCGCGGGCCTCGAAGAGCTTCTCCGCACCTCGGTGCATGTACCCGATCACCGGCTCGGCGTGCTGGATCCGCTCCCCGTCCAGGACGAGCCGGAGCCGGAGCACGCCGTGGGTGGAGGGGTGCTGCGGTCCGATGTTCAGCACCATGTCGGTGCTTTCCGCTGCGCCGCCGATGCCGATCGTCGTCTCCGTCATGGGCGACAGTATCCCTCGCCGGGCCGGGTGAGGGAGGCCCGGCCCAAGGTCCGGACTCCCACGCCTGCGGCGGGCTTTTCTCCCCGCCCCGCCCCTTCCCGAACTGGGGCTGCGCCCCAGACCTCCCGCTTGCGGGGGCTCCGCCCCCCGAACCCCCGCGCCTCAATCGCCGGCGGGGCTGGTGGTGGGGGCTGGGGCGGAGGGGGAACAGGCCCGCCGCAGGCGCCCCCCACCCCCGCTCAAGCCATGCGCGCAGGCTGGAGGAGCCACGTGAAATCGCCCAGGCCGCCGACCGCCGTCAGCTCCGCCGCCTCCCCGGCCGTCGCCAGGGCGCGCACGTAGGCGACCGGATCCGACGAGGCCAGCGCGAGAGGCGGGCGGCTGCCCGAGATGCCCAGGCGGTGGAGGGCCTCGCGCTGGGGGATCAGCTCGGCGCCGGGCGCCGCGCACGCGTCCAGAGCGACATGCGCGGTGATGTCGCAGCTTCCGTCCGGCACCGGAGGGACCTCGCGCCCGGAGCGGAAACCCGTGAGCGTCCCGAAGGGCGGCCTGGCGCCGGCCCGGTGCGCGTAGTCCACGGCGACCGCCAGCCCGGCGTCCAGCGTCGCGACGGCCCCCGCCCACGCCTCGTCGCGCGGCCGGCCGATCTCCGCCCGCGCCCCGGGGCCGGCCAGCGGCCACCACCGCTCCAGCCACCGGGCGTCCGCCCCGCTCACCGGCGGCCCCAGGCGTTCCTCACCGTCCGCGCGCACCAGGACATAGCGGGCGACGCCCGAGGCGTCCGCCTCGGCGACGTCCACCGGCACGTTGTCCAGCCACTCGTTCGCGAAGAGCAGCCCGCTCACCCCGGCCGGCGGTCGGTCGGACCACTCGATACGCGGATCGAGCCCGGCCGGGCGCTCGGCGCGCTCGACGGCGTACGCCCGTACCGCTCGGCCATCCGGAAGCCGCCCGTCCGGCAGCGCGGACAGCACCCCGGTCAGCAGCTCCCCGCGCCCCGCCCCGATGTCGACCAGCGCGACGGCGGACGCGTCCGGCAACGACTCCGCGGTCTGGGCCAGCAGCCGCGCGACGGCGCCCGCGTACAGCGGCGAGGCATGCACCGACGTGCGGAAATGACCGGCCGGCCCCTCCGGCCGCCGGTAGAAGCCGCCGGGCCCGTACAGCGCGCGCTCGGTCGCTTCCCGCCAGGAGAACCACTCATCCGTTGCCTCATACGTCACGCGGCACAGTCTCCACCTTGCGGAGTAGGTATCCGCCGACCGGATCGACCCTCCGGTTGACCCCTGCACCTATCCGCTTTCCCTACGCTGGGTCACGTGCAGCGCCTCTACGACTTCATCCGCAGACACCCCACGGGCGTCGACAGCTTCTGGGCTGTGATGCTCTTCGGGTTCTCCATGCTGTGGGTCGCCCAGGAGACCACCGGGACGGAGTCGGGAATCGAGGCCACTCTCGTCGTCCTGGCGCTCTGCGTCGCCGTCGCGCTGCGCCGCCGCGCGCCCGAGAAGATGCTGCTGCTCGTGGCCGCGCTCGGCGTCACGCAGCTCGCGCTGGACATCGAGCCCAACCCGGCGGACCTCGCCATGCTCGCGCTCATCTACACCGTCGCCGCGCACGACGGCCCGCGCTGGGCCTCCCGCCTCGCCCTGATCGGCGGGCTCTGCGCGGCCACGCTCGCCCAGCTGCGCTGGCCCGCGGAGAACATCAGCGGCGGCGGCAAGATCTTCTTCACCATCGTCATGAGCGTGCCGTTCGCCCTCGCCTGGGTGCTCGGCGACTCCCTGCGCACCCGGCGCGCCTACTTCGCCCAGCTGGAGGAGCGCGCCTCCCGCCTGGAGAGGGAGCGCGAGGCCCAGTCCAAGGTCGCCGTGGCCGCCGAACGCGCCCGGATCGCCCGCGAGCTCCACGACGTCGTCGCGCACAACGTCTCGGTGATGGTGGTGCAGGCCGACGGCGCCGCGTACGTCCTGGACACCGCGCCCGACCAGGCCCGCCAGGCTCTGGAGACCATCTCCAGCACCGGCCGGCAGGCGCTCGCCGAGATGCGCAGGCTGTTGGGCGTGCTGCGCACCGGCGACGCGCCGGAGAGCGGGGAGTACGTCCCGCAGCCCGACGTTCAGCAGATCGAGGACCTGGTCGAACAGGTGCGCAGTTCGGGCCTCGCCGTCGACTTCAAGATCGAGGGCACTCCGCGCCCGCTGCCGAGCGGCGTGGAACTGACGGCGTACCGCATCGTGCAGGAGGCCCTCACCAACACCCGCAAGCACGGCGGCCCCGACGTCGGCGCGAGCGTGCGGCTGGTGTACTTCGACGACGGACTCGGACTGCTCGTCGAGGACGACGGCCGGGGCGCCTCCCACGAGATGTACGAGGACGGCGGCGCCGACGGAAAGGGTCACGGCCTGATCGGCATGCGGGAGCGCGTCGGTATGGTCGGCGGCACGCTGGACGCGGGGCCACGGCCCGGCGGCGGATTCCGGATCAGCGCGCTGCTCCCTCTCAAGCCCGCCCCCTAGCCCCGCCACCCCGCCCACTGGACAAGGACTCAGTACATGACGATCCGCGTGATGCTCGTCGACGACCAGGTACTCCTGCGCACCGGATTCCGCATGGTGCTCGCCGCCCAGCCGGATATGGACGTCGTGGCCGAGGCGGGCGACGGGGCCGAGGCGATCGAGATCCTCCGCTCCACCGCGGTGGACGTGGTGCTGATGGACGTACGCATGCCGAAGCTGGACGGCGTCGAGGCGACGAACCGCATCTGCGCCCAGCCGGGCGCGCCGAAGGTGCTCATCCTCACCACCTTCGACCTCGACGAGTACGCGTTCTCCGGGCTGAAGGCCGGAGCCAGCGGCTTCATGCTGAAGGACGTGCCGCCGGGGGACCTGCTCGCCGCGATCCGCTCCGTGCACAGTGGCGACGCGGTCGTCGCGCCGTCCACGACGCGCAGGCTGCTGGACCGGTTCTCGCCGATGCTGCCGTCCGCGGGCGGGCCCCCGCAGCACAAGGAGCTGGAGCGGCTCACCGACCGTGAGCGCGAGGTCATGCTGCTGGTCGCACAGGGCCTGTCGAACGGCGAGATCGCCGCCCGGCTGGTGCTGTCCGAGGCCACGGTCAAGACCCACGTCGGCCGCATCCTCACCAAACTGGGCCTGCGCGACCGGGTACAGGTGGTCGTGCTCGCGTACGAGACGGGCCTGGTGCGGGCGGGCGGCGGAGCGGCATCGTCCTGACGCCGCCGTCTTCTTGAAGGGCCCGGCCTTCTTGAAGGGCCCGGCGCGGCACGGGGCCCAGGGCGGGCCCCGGCTTGACGACCCCGGCTCCTCGCGCGGCACGGGCCCCGGGTCGACGACCCCGGCTCCTCGCCCAGCGCGGTCTCAGCGCAGCACCATCTCCAGGAAGTCGCTCCCGAGGCGGGCCACGAGCGAGACGTCCAGCTGGTGCAGGACGTACCGGCCGCGCCGCCGGGTCGTGACCAGCCCGGCCTTCTTCAGCACCGACAGATGGCGCGAGACCTCGGGCGCGGTGATGCCGTGCGAGTCGGCCAGTTCGCCGGTGCTGTACGAGGCGCGGGCGAGGTTGCGGCAGAGCCGCATCCGCATCGGGTGGGCGAGCGCCTCCATCCGCAGCTTGAGCACCTCGACGGACGCGGGGCCGGGCAGCTCGGGGGCGCCGACGGGGTAGTGGACGACGGGCCGCCAGCCCGGAGCGTGCAGGATCGACAGATGTGGCCAGCCGAAGCTGGACGGCACGAACGTGATCCCGGCGCCGACGGCCGGGTCGACGGCGGTCGTACGTCCCACCACGAGCTTGTCCGCCTCGATACGGCCGGCCTCCGCGTTCAGCGAGAGCGCGGGCGACACGTCGTGCAGCGCCTCCGCGAGGCCCTTCCGGCGCAGGATCTCACCCTTGTGGCGGGCGTCGGCGGCGAGCTGGGTACGGACGCGGTGCCACGTATCGGCGAAGAACGCCTGGTCGCAGTCCTCCAGGAGCCGTCGCACCCAGGCGCGTACGGAGGCGGGGTCGTCCAGCAGCCGGCGGGCGAAGTCGAGCTGCTTCGGGCCGCGGGTGGCCGCGAGCTCCAGCGCCCGGTCGTGGCGGAACGGACCGCCGCAGGCGTAGCGACTGGAGCAGGTGAACTCCAGCGCCGCCGACACGAACCGCTCGTCGTCGAGCCGGTCGAGGGTGTCCAGCTCCTCGGCGAGGGTGGCGCCGGCCCGGCCGTCGCCGCCGGGCAGCCCGGCGAACGGCAGGAAGATGTCGGAGAACGTGCTGTTCCAGAGGAAGTCCGCCTCGTGCAGCCGGTCGGCCAGATCCGGCTTCAGCCCGGCGGCGGTCGCCGTGGCCCAGCCGTGCAGCCCCGGATGGTGGCCGGGCTCGGCGAGCGCGTGCAGCGCCATGCAGAGCTCGGCGAGGGGCGAGATCTCGAAGAGGACGCGCTCGGGCGGCAGGCCCGCGATGTCGATGGTGACGCTCACCTGCCCATGGTGAGGGGTGCACGGGCGTGCCGCGGCCTCGTTTGACGCCGCTGGTCAATCGGCGCGACGAGGTGCGAGTGGCGGTGACGGTGATGCCGAACGGGCGTCCCCCGCTGCAGTCCCCGCCCCCAGTCCCCCAGCGCCCCGCTGCCGTCCCCGCCCCCAGTCCCCCCAACGCCCCACTACAGTCCCCGCCTCCGGTCCCCGGTCCCCGGCCCCCCCGCTACACCCCCCTCACCCGCTCCACGAACCCCGCCACCGCCGCTCCCACGTCCTCCCCGGTCCACGTCAGCCCCGGTGTCGAGACCGTCACCTCCGTCACCGAGACCCCGGGCGGGCCGCCCGAGGCCGGGGTCCACCAGCGGCGGAAGAGGGTGACGCCCGTTTCCCCCGCGAGCCGGACCGACGCCTCGGTCAGCAGCTCGGCCTCGTACGGCAGCCACACCTGGAACTCGTGCGTGTGCGGCACCTCCGGGTGCACCCGGAACCACGGCACCGACGCCGCCTCGAACCCGGCCCGCAGCCCCTCCGCCACCACCCGCGCGTGGGCGACGTACGACGGCAGTCTCGGCAGCTCCCGCTCCAGCCCGAGCAGCGCCGCCAGCGCGGTCGGGTACTGCTGGAACAGCTGGCCCCCGTACCGGTGCCGCCAGGCCCGCGCCTCCTCCACCAGCGACTCGGGGCCCACCAGCACGGCCCCGGACAGTCCGCCCAGGGACTTGTAGAAGGACACGTACACGCTGTCCGCGAGACCGGCGATCTCGTCCAGACCGCGCCCGAAGTGAGGGGCGCACTCCCACAGCCGCGCGCCGTCGAAGTGCACCACCGCATCCACCTCGCGTGCCGCTTCCACCACCTCCACCAGCTCGTCCCACGAGGGCAGGACGAAGCCCGCGTCGCGCAGCGGCAGTTCGAGCATCAGCGTCCCGAAGGGCTCGTCGAGGGCCCGTATCTCGTCGGCCGTCGGCAGCCTGGGCTCGTGCGTCGGATGGACCGTACGCAGCCCGCTCACCGCGCCGAGCGCACCGCGCTCATGCTGCTCGGGGTGCGCGAGCGGATGCAACGCGACCGTCCGGTTCCCCGTGCGCCCCGCCCAGCACCGCAGCGCCACCTGCTGCGCCATCGTCCCGGTCGGGAAGAACGCGGCCTCCGGGAAGCCGAGCAGCGCGGCCACCCGCCGCTCCAGCTCGGCGACGACCCCGTCCCCGTAGACGTCCACGTCCTCGTCCAGGTCGTGGACCGACCCGGCGTCGGCCGCGAGGGCCGCCAGCCGCTCACCGATCCGGCCGTCCGACGTGGGACGCCACAGCACCCGTTCGGAGGCGCGCCACGCGGCGTTCCTCCGCCGCCGTTCGTCCTGCTCGCTCTTCTCCGTCATCCCGCGATCATCGCCCACCGCCGCGACTGCCCGCACGGGATTGTGGACAGGCTCCCAAGGGGCCTCCACAGGCTGTGGACAACTCGGGGGCGGGGCAAGAGGCTGGCGTAGCATGACGAAGAATCGTCCGGTACCCCCCGCGGACTGGAACGGAAGGCCGTCGCCGCGTGAACGCACCACCAACGTCAGGACCCCCGTCCGCACCCGAGCCGCACGGGCTGCACGACCCGCACGGGCCCGTCGACCCCCGGGACCGTCCGGCCCGCCTCACCGTGGGTGTCGTGGGAGCCGGCCGCGTCGGCCCCGCTCTCGCCGCGTCCCTGCAGCTGGCGGGTCACCGTCCGGTCGCCGCCTCCGGGGTCTCCGACGCCTCGGTGCGCCGCGCCGCCGTGCTGCTGCCCGACGTGCCGCTCGTCCCGCCGGCCGAGGTCCTCGCCCGCGCCGAGCTCGTCCTGCTCACCGTCCCCGACGACGCCCTCCCCGGACTGGTCGAGGGCCTCGCCGACACCGGCGCGGTGCGCCCCGGACAGCTCCTCGTGCACACCTCCGGGCGGTACGGCACCGCCGTGCTCGACCCCGCCCGCCGCAAGGGCGCGCTCCCGCTCGCCCTGCACCCCGCCATGACCTTCACGGGCACGAGCGTCGACGTCCAGCGCCTGGCCGGCTGCTCCTTCGGGGTGACCGCCCCCGAGGAGCTGCGGCTGGCCGCCGAGGCGCTGGTCATCGAGATGGGCGGCGAGCCCGAGTGGATCGAGGAGGAGGCCCGCCCGCTCTATCACGCGGCCCTCGCCCTCGGCGCGAACCATCTGGTCACCCTCGTCGCCCAGTCGATGGAGCTGCTCCGCACGGCAGGCGTCGCCGCCCCCGACCGCATGCTCGGCCCGCTCCTCGGCGCCGCGCTGGACAACGCCCTGCGCTCGGGCGACGCCGCGCTCACCGGCCCGGTCGCCCGGGGCGACGCCGGCACGGTCGCCGCGCACGTGGCGGAGCTGCGCAAGCACGCGCCGGGCACCGTCGCCGGCTATCTGGCGATGGCCCGTACGACCGCCGACCGTGCCCTCGCGCACGGACTGCTCAAGCCGGAGCTGGCCGAGGACCTGCTGGGGGTACTGGCCGAGGGAGACAGCCGATGAGCCGCAGCGCCGAGCTGATCCACACGCGCGACGACCTGGACGCCCGCCTGGACCACTCGCAGCGTGGTCCTGTCGCCGTCGTCATGACCATGGGCGCCCTCCACGAGGGCCACGCCACCCTCATCCGCACCGCCCGCGAGCAGGCGGGCCGCGAGGGCGTCGTCGTCGTCACCGTATTCGTCAACCCGCTCCAGTTCGGCGCGGGCGAGGACCTCGAGCGCTACCCGCGCACGCTGGACGCCGACCTGAAGATCGCCGCGGAGGCGGGCGCGGACCTGGTGTTCGCCCCGTCCGTGGACGAGGTCTACCCGGGGGGCGAGCCGCAGGTCCGGATCTCCGCGGGCCCCATGGGCGAGCTCCTGGAAGGCGCCTCCCGTCCCGGCCACTTCGACGGCATGCTCACCGTCGTCGCCAAGCTGCTCCACCTCACCCGCCCCGATGTGGCGTTCTTCGGCCAGAAGGACGCCCAGCAGCTCGCCCTGATCCGCCGGATGGCCCGCGACCTGAACTTCCGGGTGGAGATCGTCGGCGTGCCGACCGTGCGCGAGCCGGACGGCCTCGCCCTGTCCAGCCGCAACCGCTACCTCTCGCCCCCCGAGCGGAAGACCGCGCTCGCGCTCTCCCGGGCCCTGTTCGCGGCCTGCGACCGGCTGGCCGCCCAGCAGGCGCTGCGCGCCCGCGCCGAGTCCGCGCCCGCCCCGACCGCCCGCGCCGCCGCGCTCTCCGCGCTCGGCGAGGCCCGCGCGGCGGCCGACGCGCACGCGGTCGCGGCGGCGCAGCCGGCCGGCGGGGCCGACGCCGTCCGCGCGGCGGCCCAGGCCGTCCTCGACGAGGCCACGAGGGCCACTCCGCCGCTCCTGCTGGACTACCTCGCGCTGGTCGACCCGGCGGACTTCACCGAGGTCCCGGACACGTACGAGGGCGAGGCGATTCTCGCCGTGGCCGCGCGGACGGGCGGGACGCGGCTGATCGACAACATCCCCCTGACCTTCGGAGTCCCCGCATGACCGGCATACGGCTGAACGCCCCCGCGCCCGGCTGGGCCATCGAAGCCGATGTCGTCGTGGTCGGCTCCGGCGTCGCGGGCCTGACGGCCGCCCTGCGCTGCACGGCCGCCGGACTGCGTACGGCCGTGGTCACCAAGGCCCTCCTCGACGACGGCTCCACCCGCTGGGCCCAGGGCGGCATAGCGGCCGCGCTCGGCGACGGCGACACCCCCGAGCAGCACCTGGAGGACACGCTGGTCGCGGGTGCGGGGCTGTGCGACGAGGAGGCCGTACGCACGCTGGTCACCGAGGGACCGGACGCGGTGCGCCGCCTGATCGCCACGGGCGCGCAGTTCGACCTGGACGCCGACGGGGACATCGCGCTCACCCGGGAGGGCGGTCACCACCGGCGCCGTATCGCGCACGCGGGCGGCGACGCCACCGGCGCGGAGATCTCCCGCGCGCTGGTCACGGCGATACGTGACCGGGCCGTACGCATCATCGAGCACGCGCTCGTCCTCGACCTGCTGACGGACGAGGACGGCCGTACCGCCGGTATCACCCTGCACGTCATGGGCGAGGGCCAGCACGACGGCGTCGGCGCGGTGCACGCGCCCGCGGTCGTCCTGGCGACCGGCGGCATGGGCCAGGTCTTCTCCGCCACCACCAACCCCTCGGTCTCCACGGGCGACGGCGTCGCGCTGGCCCTGCGCGCCGGGGCTGAGGTGAGCGACCTCGAGTTCGTCCAGTTCCACCCGACCGTGCTGTGGCTGGGCCCGGAGTCCGAGGGCCAGCAGCCGCTCGTCTCCGAGGCGGTACGGGGCGAGGGCGCCCATCTCGTCGACGCCTCCGGCACCCGCTTCATGATCGGCCGGCACGAACTGGCCGAGCTCGCCCCGCGCGACATCGTGGCCAAGGGCATCATGCGCCGTATGC
The DNA here is from genome assembly GCF_040300305.1 of Streptomyces sp. NPDC000410. Lineage (NCBI taxonomy): Bacteria > Bacillati > Actinomycetota > Actinomycetes > Kitasatosporales > Streptomycetaceae > Streptomyces > Streptomyces sp. NPDC000410. Next base: position 41,055 of record NZ_JBEPDM010000008.1, on the reverse strand, counting down.
AGGAGCAGGGCGCCGACCACATGTTCCTGGACGCCCGCCACTTCGGCGCCGAGATGTGGGAGACCCGCTTCCCCACGATCCTCGCGGCCTGCCGCAGCCACGGTATCGACCCGGTCACCGATCCCATCCCGGTCGCCCCCGCCGCCCACTACGCGTCGGGCGGCATCCGCACCGACCTGCACGGCCGCACCACGGTCCCGGGCCTCTACGCCTGCGGCGAGGTCGCCTGCACGGGCGTCCACGGCGCCAACCGCCTGGCCTCCAACTCCCTCCTGGAGGGCCTCGTCTTCGCGGAACGCATCGCGACGGCGATCGCGACGGACCCGGCCTCGGCCCCGGGCACCGGCACCGGGATCCCGGGCACGGAGCGGCCCGCGGCCCCCGTCCCCGCAACCGCCGCCGTGCCGGGCGCCGAGCCGCCCACCGCTGCCGGCGCCGCGGCGCCGGGCCCCCTGGCCGGGGCCGGGCGTCCGTCGGACGCGGAGCACCCCGGCGCACTCTCCCCGGTCGACCCCGAGGGCTGGGGCGGCCGGGTCGGCGAACCCGTACACCTCCTCGCCCTCGAGACGCGTCACGAGATCCAGCGGATCATGACCGCGGGCGCGGGAGTGCTCCGGTCCGCCGAGAGCCTCGCGGAGGCCGCCGGGCGACTGGCCCGGATCGAGCACGACGCGAGTGACGAGCGGAAGTCCGCCGAGCCCGGCGTGGAGGCATGGGAGGCGACCAACCTCCTCCTCGTCTCGCGCGTGCTCGTCGCCGCCGCCCGGGCCCGTGAGGAGACCCGCGGCTGCCACTGGCGCGAGGACCGCCCGGACCGGGACGACGTGGAGTGGCGCCGCCATCTGGTGGTGCGGCTCACGCCGGACCGTACGCTCGCCGTCCGCCGCACGGACACGGCCGCATTTCCGCCCGTAGCCCCCGTAGCACCCGTAGCGCCTGCAACGCCCGCAACGCCCGTAACCCCCCATGCCCCCAGGGAGCCGCAACCGTGAGCACGCCCGAAGAACGTCCGGAGCCCGTGGACGTCCCGCTGATCCAGATCGGCGCGCCCGCCGGTGAAGCCGCCGGCTGCGGCGACGCCTGCGGCTGCGGCGACGAGGCGTACGAGTGCGGCCTGGACCCCGCGCTCGCCGAGCTCCTCGCCGAGGCCGGTCTCGACCCCGTCCAGGTCGAGGACATCGCGCACCTGGCGATCGAGGAGGACCTCGACGGCGGTGTCGACGTCACGACCGTCGCCACCGTCCCCGAGGACGCCGTCGCCACCGCCGACTTCACCGCCCGCGAGGCCGGTGTCGTCGCCGGCCTCCGCGTCGCCGAGGCGGTCCTGTCCATCGTCTGCACGGAAGAGTTCGCGGTCGAGCGCCACGTCGAGGACGGCGACCGGGTCGAGGCGGGCCAGACGCTGCTCTCCGTCACCGCCCGCACCCGTGACCTGCTCACCGGCGAGCGCAGCGCCCTCAACATCCTCTGCCGTCTCTCCGGCATCGCCACCGCCACCCGCGCCTGGGCCGACCTCCTCGAAGGCACCAACGCGCGCGTGCGCGACACCCGCAAGACGACGCCCGGACTGCGCGCCCTGGAGAAGTACGCCGTGCGCTGCGGCGGCGGCGTCAACCACCGCATGTCCCTCTCCGACGCGGCCCTCGTCAAGGACAACCACGTCGTCGCCGCGGGCGGCGTCGCCCAGGCCTTCAAGGCCGTCCGGACGACGCTCGCCGAACTGGGCACCCCGGACCTCCCCATCGAGGTCGAGGTCGACACCCTCCACCAGGTCCGCGAGGTGCTGGACGCCGGGGCCGACCTGATCCTCCTCGACAACTTCACCCCGGTCGAGACCGCGGAGGCCGTCGCGCTCGTCAAGGGCCGCGCGGTCCTGGAGTCCTCCGGCCGGCTGACTCTCGCCAACGCCCGCGCGTACGCCGAGACGGGCGTGGACTACCTCGCGGTCGGAGCCCTCACCCACTCCTCCGCGATCCTGGACATCGGCCTGGACCTGCGAGAGGCCGGGGACTGATCCCATGCTGCTCACCATCGACGTCGGCAACAGCCACACCGTTCTCGGGCTCTTCGACGGCGAGGACATCGTCGAGCATTGGCGCGTCTCCACCGAACCGCGCCGCACCGCCGACGAGCTCGCGGTGCTCCTCAACGGGCTCATGGGCATGCACCCGCTGCTCGGCGAGGATCTGGGCGAGGGCATCGAGGGCATCGCGATCTGCGCCACCGTCCCGTCCGTCCTGCACGAGCTGCGCGAAGTGACCCGCCGCTACTACGGCGACGTCCCGGCCGTCCTGGTCGAGCCCGGCGTCAAGACGGGCGTGCCGATCCTGACGGACAACCCGAAGGAGGTCGGCGCGGACCGCATCATCAACGCGGTCGGCGCCGTCGAGCTCTACGGGGGCCCGGCGATCGTCGTCGACTTCGGGACGGCGACGACCTTCGACGCGGTCAGCGCGCGTGGCGAGTACGTGGGCGGCGTCATCGCCCCCGGCATCGAGATCTCGGTCGAGGCCCTCGGCGTCAAGGGTGCCCAGCTCCGCAAGATCGAGCTGGCCCGCCCGCGCAGCGTGATCGGCAAGAACACGGTCGAGGCGATGCAGTCGGGCATCGTGTACGGCTTCGCGGGCCAGGTCGACGGCGTCGTCCACCGTATGAAGCGCGAGCTCGCCGACAACCCCGACGACGTCACCGTGATCGCGACGGGCGGCCTGGCCCCGACGGTGCTCGGTGAGTCGTCGGCGATCGACGAGCACGAGCCGTGGCTGACCCTGATAGGGCTGCGTCTGGTGTACGAGCGGAACGTCTCCCGTATGTGAGTGCCGGCGTGTGACCGCGTGCGACCTCGTGTGACCGCAGGCGAGGCAGGTGGGGCAGGTGGCCGTACGAGGGTGACGTGCGGGTGAAGCCGGGACGGCCGCCGCGCCACGGGCGTACGTTAAGCGGATTTTGTCCGTTTTGAGCGTATGGTCGGCCCATGCCCACGCCATACGGATCCCGCGGCGGCATGGCGTTCAGCGCAGACGAGCTGCGTGTGCTCCGACGCGCCCTCGCTGTCGCCCTCAACCCCACCCAGCTCCGCGCCGACGACACGGTCCAGGAGTGTCTGCGGCTCGCCGAATCCGTGGACGAGGCCGTCCGCGAGGCCGGCCGGCTGCGCGCGTTCCTCCTGGCCGATCTCGTCCGCTACCGCAGTGCGCTCCCAGGCTCCGCGGGCGGCTATCTGGAGCTCCTCCAGGACGCCCTGGCCGCGGGCTACGACCCCCGTCCCGAGGATCTCGTGGCCCTGCGCGGCCTGCGCCACTGGCCGTCCGGCGCCGTCCTGCTGGAGCGCTGCCAGCGCCTCGCGGAGGAGTCGGTACGCGCCCGCCTCGCCGCCGCGACCCCCGGGGCGCCCGCCCCCGGTCGTCCCGCGCCCGGCCCGCGCGCCCGGCTGCTCGCCCTTCCGGGCGGCCGTGCGGCGGCGGACGAACGGGGGCCCCGCCCGGCCGCTCCCGCCCCGGGCCCGGCGCCCGCGCCCCCGCCGGGGGAACGTCCGGTGCCCAAGCCCTCCGAGGCCTTTCCGCCACGCCGCCGCCCCGTGCCCCCACCGGAGAAGCGGGCCGCCGGATAGCTACTCTGGAGGGCATGGACTACGTATCCGCGCTCCTTCCCCCCATCGTCATGGCCGCCTTCTTCATCGGTCTCGTCGTGACGATCGTCAAGAGCCAGGGCGGCCCCAACAAGGCCAAGGAGGATGCCGCGGTGGATGCGGCGATCGCCCGCGCGAAGGCAACCCGTCAGGCCGGCCCGGCCGACGGCGCTGCCTGATCCGGCTCCTCCGGCGGCTTTCCGCGGCAAATCCGAAGCAGGACGTACGGCTGTCCGCAGCCGTACGTCCTTTTTCATGCCCAAGTACGTCAATAGCCTGCCATTCCGGCATCTCCCACTATGGTGGTTATGTGCCCCGTCAATTGGGAGACCTCGAAGACGCCGTCATGACGCGCATCTGGCAATGGAACCGCCCGGTGACGGTCCGGGAAGTGCTGGAAGATCTGCAGCAGGAACGGTCCATCGCCTACACCACCGTCATGACCGTTATGGACAATCTCCATCAGAAGGGCTGGGTGCGCAGGGAAGTCGAAGGCCGCGCCTATCGATATACCGCCGTCTCCACCCGCGCCGCCTACTCGGCCGCACTGATGAACGAAGCCTGGTCGAAGAGCGACAACCCCGCGGCGGCCCTTGTCGCCTTCTTCGGCATGATGTCGCCGGAGCAGCGCGAGGCGCTCCAGGACGCCATCCGCATCGTTCAGCCCCATACGCCGGAAGCGCCGCATGGAACTGAAGCTCCGCAAGGAACTGAGGAACCACCTCCCGGCCCTCCCGAAGGGCCCCCGGAAGGCGCTCGCGAACGGTCTTCTGAACGGCCTTCCGAAGGGCCTCCCGAACAGTCTCCCGAACGGGATGGCGAGGCCGCCGACGACACGGGCGATGCGGGGCGATAGCGTCCGGTCATGTCCTCAGTGCATCCGCTTCCCAATGCAGCAGCAAATGCCGTCACGGTCCGGCGGGCCAGGACCACCGATGTCCCGGCCGTGCGCCGGCTCGTCGATCCGTACGTGACCGAAGGCATCCTGCTCGACAAAGCGACGGTGACGCTTTACGAGGACATCCAGGAGTTCTGGGTCGCGGAACGCGACGCGGACGCCCAGGTCGTCGGCTGCGGCGCTCTCCACGTCATGTGGGAGGACCTCGCCGAAGTGCGCACGCTGGCCGTGGATCCGCAGTTCACGGGCCACGGCATCGGCCATCAAGTGCTGGGTCAGCTGCTGCACACCGCACGCTGGCTGGGAGTGCGCCGGGTATTCTGCCTGACCTTCGAAGTGGACTTCTTCGCCCGGCACGGCTTCGTGGAGATCGGTGAGACTCCGGTCGGCGGAGATGTCTACAGCGAGCTGCTGCGTTCCTATGACGAGGGTGTTGCCGAGTTCCTCGGTCTCGAACGAGTGAAGCCCAACACCTTGGGCAACAGCCGGATGCTTCTGCACCTGTGATGGGCACACGCTGATCGGGATCCCTATGTCCGAATCGCGCATGTTTCCCGCGTTCTCAGGGTTCTGAACCTCTGCCAGGGGTTTGTGTTTTTCACGGAAAAGCGGTTTCCTTTCCGCGTACTGCATTTTCGATGAAAGGAAATCCGGTGGCACAGAAGGTTCAGGTCCTTCTTGTCGACGACCTCGACGGCGGCGAGGCGGACGAGACCGTGACGTTCGCTCTGGACGGCAAGACCTACGAGATCGACCTCACCACCGCCAACGCGGACAAGCTCCGCGGCCTGCTCGAGCCGTACACCAAGGGTGGCCGGCGTACCGGTGGGCGCGCCGCGACGGGCCGCGGCAAGGGCCGTACCGCCGTGGCGGGCAACAAGGACACCGCGGAGATCCGCAAGTGGGCCAAGGAGAACGGCTACAACGTGAACGACCGCGGCCGCGTTCCCGCCGAGATCCGCGAGGCCTACGAGAAGGCCAACGCCTGAGTATTCACCCGCGGTGTATTCGTACGCCGCAACCGGGCCCGGTGGCAGGCGTTCGCCGCCGCGTCCACCAGCCGTACGAGGTCGGGGGTGCCCCCACCGCCCCCGGGTCCGGCACTGTGCCCGACGGGGGCGAGCGCCGGCAGTGACGGCTCGACCTCGCGTCCCGGCTCCGGGGGCCGCAGCCAGCCGGCGGCCCCCCGCGGGGCGGGAAAGCCCGGGGGTACCGGGGCGGTCATGCTGCCGCCCTGGCCGAGGGCGGTCAGATCGAGAGCGATCCCGCCCCATTCCAGCCAGTCGAGCAGCCCCGGCAGTTCCTCGGCGCTGCCCGCGGCCACCAGCAGCCGCACGACCCCCCGGCCTTCCTTCGCGTGGGGGACCCCTCGCTGGAACGCGACCGGACCGGTCCGCTCGTAGCGCCTCAGCAGCTCCACCCCCGCGTCCGCGGGAAGCTCCAGCACATCGAAGCGGAGCCCGGTGAGCAGCCGCACCGGCGGCCCTTCGGAGGCCGCCCATCCGAGCTCCTGCTCGTACCAGCGCTCATCCCACCGCTCGTGCGCCGGGGCGGTGAAGGCAGTGATGGCCATATCCCGGGAACTCCCGCATCCCCCCAATAGTTACGCGGTGTGTGAAAGTGATTGCACAGCGTGGCTGAAAAGAGGTGGTGTGGAGCCGTGAGAGGGGCGCAAGAGTGTTCGCCCGTAGCGGAGGGAACCGGTGCGCGCCGCATGGAGTGTCAGTGCTTACGGGTAAGACATCCCTAGTGGGGCGGTACGACACGCAGGTTTTGAAGTCTCACGTTCGCCATCGGCGTACTGGTGGCACGGGTAACTGCCTGGCCTGCGGGAACATCGTCTCGCACCATCAAGTTAGGGCTGTTGTCGGCGTTCGGGGCAGGAGGGCAGCGACGGGTGTCGACAGTTGGAATGAGCGGTCCCCGCTTGCGGGACTAAGCTGCGGAAGGACAGGGAGGGGATCGACCCCTAACTGACTGACCGCTCTGAGGAGCGATTAACGATGTTCGAGAGGTTCACCGACCGTGCGCGGCGGGTTGTCGTCCTGGCTCAGGAAGAAGCCCGGATGCTCAACCACAACTACATCGGCACCGAGCACATCCTCCTGGGCCTTATCCACGAGGGTGAGGGTGTCGCCGCTAAGGCCCTGGAGAGCCTCGGGATTTCGCTCGAGGCGGTCCGCCAGCAGGTGGAGGAGATCATCGGCCAGGGCCAGCAGGCCCCGTCCGGGCACATTCCTTTCACTCCCCGTGCCAAGAAGGTGCTGGAGCTGTCGCTCCGAGAGGCTCTTCAGCTGGGCCACAACTACATCGGCACGGAGCACATCCTGCTCGGCCTGATCCGCGAGGGCGAGGGCGTCGCCGCCCAGGTCCTCGTGAAGCTGGGCGCCGATCTCAACCGGGTGCGGCAGCAGGTCATCCAGCTGCTCTCCGGTTACCAGGGCAAGGAAGCCGCCACGGCAGGCGGCCCGGCCGAGGGTACGCCCTCGACCTCCCTCGTCCTCGACCAGTTCGGCCGGAATCTCACCCAGGCCGCTCGTGAGTCCAAGCTCGACCCGGTCATCGGGCGCGAGAAGGAGATCGAGCGGGTCATGCAGGTGCTGTCCCGCCGTACGAAGAACAACCCGGTGCTCATCGGCGAGCCCGGCGTCGGCAAGACGGCGGTCGTCGAGGGCCTGGCGCAGGCCATCGTCAAGGGCGAGGTGCCCGAGACCCTCAAGGACAAGCACCTCTACACCCTGGACCTGGGCGCGCTGGTCGCCGGTTCCCGCTACCGCGGTGACTTCGAGGAGCGCCTGAAGAAGGTCCTCAAGGAGATCCGCACCCGCGGCGACATCATCCTGTTCATCGACGAGCTCCACACCCTGGTGGGTGCGGGCGCCGCCGAGGGCGCGATCGACGCCGCCTCGATCCTCAAGCCGATGCTGGCGCGAGGCGAGCTGCAGACCATCGGTGCGACGACGCTCGACGAGTACCGCAAGCACCTGGAGAAGGACGCGGCCCTCGAGCGCCGCTTCCAGCCCATCCAGGTCGCGGAGCCGTCGCTGCCGCACACCATCGAGATCCTCAAGGGCCTGCGCGACCGCTACGAGGCGCACCACCGCGTCTCCATCACGGACGAGGCGCTGGTCCAGGCCGCCACCCTGGCCGACCGGTACATCTCGGACCGCTTCCTGCCCGACAAGGCGATCGACCTGATCGACGAGGCCGGCTCCCGGATGCGCATCCGCCGGATGACCGCGCCGCCGGACCTCCGCGAGTTCGACGAGAAGATCGCCGGTGTCCGCCGGGACAAGGAGTCCGCGATCGACTCCCAGGACTTCGAGAAGGCGGCTTCTCTCCGCGACAAGGAGAAGCAGCTGCTGGCGGCGAAGGCCAAGCGGGAGAAGGAGTGGAAGGCCGGCGACATGGACGTCGTCGCCGAGGTCGACGGCGAGCTCATCGCCGAGGTCCTCGCCACGGCCACCGGCATCCCGGTCTTCAAGCTGACGGAGGAGGAGTCCTCCCGTCTGCTCCGCATGGAGGACGAGCTCCACAAGCGCGTCATCGGCCAGAAGGACGCCATCAAGGCGCTGTCCCAGGCGATCCGGCGTACGCGCGCCGGTCTGAAGGACCCGAAGCGTCCCGGTGGCTCGTTCATCTTCGCCGGCCCGTCCGGTGTCGGTAAGACCGAGCTCTCCAAGACGCTCGCCGAATTCCTCTTCGGCGACGAGGACGCGCTGATCTCCCTCGACATGTCGGAGTTCAGCGAGAAGCACACGGTTTCCCGTCTCTTCGGTTCCCCGCCCGGATACGTGGGTTACGAAGAGGGCGGTCAGCTCACCGAGAAGGTGCGCCGCAAGCCGTTCTCCGTCGTCCTCTTCGACGAGGTCGAGAAGGCCCACCCCGATATCTTCAATTCCCTTCTCCAGATCCTGGAGGACGGTCGTCTGACCGACTCCCAGGGCCGGGTCGTGGACTTCAAGAACACGGTCATCATCATGACGACCAACCTCGGGACCCGGGACATCTCCAAGGGCTTCAACCTGGGCTTCGCCGCCCAGGGCGACGTCAAGACCGGTTACGAGCGGATGAAGGCGAAGGTCAACGAAGAGCTGAAGCAGCACTTCCGGCCTGAGTTCCTCAACCGTGTGGACGACACGGTCGTCTTCCACCAGCTCTCGCAGGAAGACATCATCCAGATCGTCGACCTGATGATCGCCAAGGTGGACGAGCGGCTCAAGGACCGCGACATGGGTATCGAGCTCAGCCAGGAGGCCAAGAACCTGCTGGCGAAGAAGGGCTACGACCCCGTCCTGGGCGCCCGGCCGCTGCGCCGGACGATCCAGCGCGAGATCGAGGACCTGCTCTCCGAGAAGATCCTCTTCGGCGAGCTGCGGCCCGGTCACATCGTGGTCGTCGACACCGAGGGCGAGGGTGACGAGAAGAAGTTCACCTTCCGCGGCGAGGAGAAGTCGGCCCTGCCGGATGTCCCGCCGATCGAGTCGGCGGCGGGCGGCAGTGCCGGTCCGAACCTGTCGAAGGACGCGTAAGCGCTCCCGCTGAGCGCCTGAAGGGTGCTGCCCCGGCTCCGTACGGAAACGTACGGGCCGGGGCAGCACCCTTTCCCCCTGCTGTCAGAGCCGCGGCCGGCCGCGTACGACGACGCCTTCCGGGAGCTGCTTGATGCCGCGCACCGGTCCGTCGCCCCGGGGCAGGAACAGGACCTCCAGGGGGAGCCCGGCCAACGGGGAGAGGTCGAGCTCGCGTTGCAGCAGCTGGACCTGCGGTTCTTCGCCGATGTCGGGCGTGTTCATGTCCCGTTCCCGGTCGCGTCGGATCAGCAGCATGGAGAGCGCGGCGGCGTACAACTCCTTGCGGCCGCGCGGCAGGAAGCCGTGCCGGTCGCGGTGCAGCGCGCAGATGAGGCCGCACATCAGGGGGTTGGTGGCGAGGCGCGCGAGATCCCGCTTGGCCCCCAGGGCGTCGAGGAGCGGCTGCTCGTACGGCTCAGCCCGGGGCCCCGCGGCCCGGTGCCAGCGCCGTACGAAGGCGGTCACTTCGGTGCGGCTCATGGGGGAGAGGGTGAGCTCGGCGAAGCCGTCCGGGGTGAGCCAGTCGTCGCGTACGGCGGACGGGCGTGAGGTGACCAGCCAGCGGTTGCCGTCGCCGTACGTGGCGAGCAGATCGCGCAGCCAGCGGCGGGCTCGCTCCCGTTCGGGCTCGGGGACCTCGTCGATGCCGTCGACGAGGACGAGGCCGCGTCCGGCGGACAGCACCCGGTCGGCCCAGCCGTCGGGCGGGGTGAGCGGGCAGTCGGCCGCCGACAGGAAGTGGTCGGGGCTGGGCAGCCGCTCCCCGTGGCGGGTGAGGGTACGTAGTGGCAGAACGAACGGGATCCGGTCACGGAGGTACGCCATCCGGTCCTCGGGGTCTCGGTGGCTCGCCGCCGAGACAGCGAGCCACTGGACGAGGGTGGTCTTGCCGGAACCGGCGACGCCGCGGACCAAGGCGCGCTCGCGGTCGGCGAGGACGAGGTCGGCGGGCCGGGTCTCTCCCAGGGAGTCCATCATTTTGCGCAGGTCACCAACGGCGAACTCGACGCTCGCCGGTCCGCTCGGACCCGGGGGGGTACACGGTGAGCCACTCCGGCAGCGCGCCGCCCGCACTCGCGTAGGCGTACCGGAGGACGTCCTTCATCGTCCTGTCGTAGGGGACCCTCATGATCGCGGTGTCCGGCGCGTCGGTCAGCGCCGTCGGCAGGTCCAAGGCCGCGGCCCCGCTCGCCCGAAGGCTCAGATACGCCGTGTCGAGCGGCCAGGCGTCCGGCGAGTTGTGCAGGTCGATGCCGTAGATCGTCAGGGTGCCGTGCTTCTTGCCGACGTAGGAGAGGTAGCGGCGCTCGAAGGACACGTCGCGGGCGTCGGCGCGCGGCGTGCGCGTGATCAGCTCGTCGACCTTGGCGATCAGCTCGGTCTGGGCGCGGCTCTGCTCGATCAGGGTGCGGGCGACGAAGGACGAGCGCTGGGTGAAGAACTGGAGGATGTGGAGGCAGGCCCACTCGGTGAGCGAATCGAGGTAGAGGGAGGCGTCGGGGGACATCCCGTCGTGGACGCGGGCGGCCCCGCCCGCGGCGGTGTACAGCCGCCGGGCCATCTCACGGTGGCCCAGGCGCACCGCCTGGACGTCGTCCATGTCCAGGTCGCCGAGGGCGAGCAGGGTGCGGGCGAGGGCGGCGGTGACGGCCTCGGTCTCGTCCGGCGGGAACGGGGGCTCCCCGGGACGGTCCAGGGACTCGCGGACGAGGGTGGCGGCGAGTTTGCGTACGTCCTTGTCGGTCAGGGTCCGTTTCTCGCCGCGGAAGGAGACGAGTCCGGCGAGCCGTACGGGCTTGTCCGTGAGAGCGGCGCCGCTGCCTTCGCGGACGAGGAGCCGCTTCAGGAGCGGTGAGAGGGCCGCCGAGGCGAGCCGGGTGCCGATGAGCGCGGGTTCCATGCGCGATTCCCCCAGACCGGAGGCAGCCGGTACCCCCGAAAACACGTCCCAAAACCGACGTCGTGCCTCAGGCGTGTGCGGCGCGCGGATGACAGGACTTTGGTCCCGAATCGGAAGGGCCTTGGTCCCACCGGCCGTGACAAGCCGCACAGGCGTTTCTGAGCCTACTAGGGGAGTTAGTGGGTGAGGTGGTGCCGCTTCGGGACTTCTGGGAGGAATGGCGGGACTTTCGGCACCCGAAAGGAGGGGCGAAATCCGGAAACCGGGGGAGATGTCCGGCTCGAATGGCCGTTACGTGCGGCTAAACCACCCCTCTGGCGTAGATATCGGACAACTCGGGACGCCGGATCGGGCGTCGTCAAGAGGTCCAGCTCACAGTGCCTCATCTACGGCCTGATGTCGTAGATGGGGTGTTTGAGGTGGATTGGGGAGCCGGGTTACCAAGGTGAGGCACCCGGTGCTCCAGCGCCGGGTCGGTTCTTGCCCGAACAGCCCGGAGGTTCTCCCCGCATGTCGAAGCGCAACATCAACCGTTTCCGCCCGTCCGTGCTCCGTAACCGTGGCGCCGTCGTGGCCGCCGGACTCGGCGCCGCGATGGTCGTCGGATCCGGTGCCGGTGTCGCCGCCGCCGCGGGGCAGACCCATGCCGCCGCTCTCGCGGCCCCCGCGACCGCCGCCACGGCCGTGGCCGCCCAGGCCGACGCGCAGGCCAAGGTCGTCAAGACCGCCCCGGCGAAGAAGGCCGGGTCCTGGGTCAAGCCGGTCGCCGGTTACACCCTGACCGCCAGCTTCAACCAGGGCGGCAACATGTGGTCGCACAAGCACTCCGGCCAGGACTTCGCCGTGCCGGTCGGCACCCCGGTCAAGGCCGCGAACAGCGGCGTCGTCGTGAAGGCCGGCCCGAACGGCGGCGGCGACGGTCCCGCGTACGGCAACGCCATCGTGATCAAGCACGCCAACGGCACGTACTCGCAGTACGCCCACCTGTCGAAGATCAACGTCGGCGTCGGCCAGAGCGTCAACACCGGCCAGGGCATCGCGCTGTCGGGCAACACCGGCAACTCGTCCGGCCCGCACCTGCACTTCGAGATCCGTACGACCCCGAACTACGGCTCGGCGCTCAACCCCGCGAGCTTCCTGCGCACCCACGGCGTCTTCATCTGATCCAGTATCTGATTCGGATCATCTGACGCGCTTCATCCGATGCGCTGCATCTGATCCACCGACCCCGGCCGGGAACGGCCGGGGTCAGTGCCGCCCGTGATGGGCCTGGGTCACCAGATCGATGGCGACCTCGAGGACGGCTTCGTGCTTCTCCTCGGGGTCGCCTTCGACGTTGTTCATGAAGAACATCCCGGCGTGCAGGCTGAACAGTGCCGTGATGCAGCGGACCCGGTCGGTCATGGCCGAGTCCGGTTCCTGGACCAGGTCGACCATGCTGACCACGCGTTCCTTGAAGGTCTCGCCGACACTCAGCTCGCGCACGGTGGCCTGGTTCTCCTGCATGAAGCGGAAGAGCGGGGCCGCGCCGATCAGGGCCGCGTGATAGCGACGCAGGATCTCCTGCTTGGTCTCCAATGTGCGCGGCTGCCGGCCGCCCCACTCGATCAGCTCGTCCATGGGCCGGGTGAGGTCCTGGAAGAGGCTGACCAGGATGTCTTCCTTGGTCTTGAAGTGGTAGTACAGCGCGGCCTTGGTGACGTCCAGCCGCTCGGCGATCTCGCGGAGCGAGGTCTTCTCGTAACCCTGCTCGGCGAAGAGCTCCAGGGCGACGTCCTGAATCCGCTGACGAGTGTTGCCTCTGGCCATGGGGCTCTCCTGGTGGCGTCCGTACGTACTCAACTTACTTGACGCCCGGCTAGTTACGGGTCTACCGTCCCCGAGTGTAGTCAACTTGCCGGGCGGCAAGTAAGTGAGTCGAGGGGACCTCAAGGGGAGTGGGAGCGATGGCCGAGGAGAAACAGGCGGAGGGCGCGGGGGCGGCGCCCGAGGGGGAGTCTCCGCGGCCCCGAAGTGTCCGGGTCGTCCTGCTCGCGCTGATGATCGCGATGCTGCTGGCCATGCTCGACAACATGATCATCGGCACCGCGATGCCCACGATCGTCGGCGAACTGGGCGGACTGGCCCATCTGTCGTGGGTGGTCACCGCGTACACCCTGGCCACCGCGGCCTCCACGCCCCTCTGGGGCAAGCTCGGCGACATGTACGGCCGCAAGGGCGTCTTCCTCACCTCGATCGTGGTCTTCCTGATCGGGTCGGCGCTCAGCGGAATGGCCCAGGACATGGGTCAGCTCATCGGCTTCCGTGCCGTCCAGGGCCTTGGCGCGGGCGGGCTGATGGTCGGCGTGATGGCGATCATCGGCGATCTGATACCGCCCCGGGAGCGCGGCAGGTACCAGGGCATGATGGCCGGTGTGATGGCCCTCGCCATGATCGGCGGACCGCTGGTCGGCGGCACCATCACCGACCACTGGGGCTGGCGCTGGAGCTTCTACATCAACCTGCCGCTCGGCGCCGTCGCGCTCACCATGCTCACGGTCGTACTGAACCTGCCGAAGCGCGAGCGGGGCGCGGCCAAGGTCCGGATCGACTACCTGGGCGCCGCGCTGCTCACGGTCGGCATCACCTCGATCGTGCTCGTCACCACCTGGGGCGGTACGGAGTACGCCTGGGGCTCGGCGGTGATCTTGGAGCTCATCGCGCTCGGCGTCGCCGCGCTCGTCGGATTCCTCTTCGTCGAGACCAGGGCCGCCGAACCGATCATGCCGCTGCACATCTTCCGCAGCCGCAACTTCACCCTCATGTCGGTGATCGGCTTCCTGACCGGCTTCGTGATGTTCGGTGCGGTGCTCTTCCTGCCGCTCTTCCAGCAGGCCGTGCAGGGCGCCTCCGCCACCAACTCCGGACTGCTGCTCCTGCCCATGCTGCTGGCGATGATGGTCGTCTCGCTGATCGCGGGCAGGGTCACCACCAACAGCGGCAAGTACAAGATCTTCCCCATCGTCGGTGGCGGACTGATGGTGGTGGGCCTGTACCTGCTCGGGCAGATGGACACCGGCACCTCGCGGCTCACCTCCGGGATCTACATGGCGGTCCTCGGCGCCGGCATGGGCTTCCTGATGCAGATCACGATGCTCGTCGCGCAGAACAGCGTCGAGATGAAGGACATGGGCGTCGCGTCCTCCGCCACCACCCTCTTCCGTACGCTCGGTTCGTCCTTCGGCGTCGCGATCATGGGCGCGCTGTTCACCTCCCGGGTGCAGGACGAGATGACGGCGCGCGGCGCGTCCGACGCCACCGCGCAGTCCGCGCAACTGGACGCGGCGAGCCTGGCGAAACTGCCGGAAGACCTGCGCGAGGCGTACCAGTTCGCGGTGTCGTCCGGAACGCACGGCGCGTTCGTGCTCGGTGCGGCGGTCGCGGTGCTCGGTTTCGTGGCGGCCTTCTTCGTCAAGGAGGTGCCGCTCAAGGGGGCGGGCGCGCCCAAGCCGGAGCCCGAGGCCGGGGGCGGGGCCGGGCCTGGCGCCGGGCCTGGGGCAGGGTCGGCCGAGGCGAAGGTCGCGGAGACCGTCTGACCGGTGGGTCGGTGAGTGGGCGGCGGCCCTCGGTGCACAGGCACCGGGGGCCGTTGTCCGTGGTGGGCGACGTACCGGAGGCCTTGGTCAGCTCCTGCCGGTGGCTCCTGCCGGTCAGCCCCTCCCGGTCAGCCCTGGCCGGTCAGTCCCTGCCGGTCAGTCCTTGTCGGTCAGTCCGGCAGCTGGAGGATCGGGAAGCTGCCGGTGTTCGTCGGGGCGTGCTCGGGAAGCCACAGGACGGCGACCGCGCCGCCCGAGCTGCCGCCCGGGGCGGTGACGGCGCCTCCGGGGGCCGCGTTGCGGAAGGTGAGGCGCGCGCCGAGGACGCGGGCCTGGCCGGCCGCGATCGTCAGGCCGAGGCCGTGGCCGTGGCCGGCCCGGTCGCTCGCGCCCGTACGGAACCGGCTCGGGCCCTCGCGCAGCAGCTCCTCGGGGAAGCCGGGGCCGTGGTCGCGTACCCGTACGACACGGCCCTCGACGGTGACCTCGACCGGCGGCTTGCCGTGCTTGGCGGCGTTGGCCAGCAGATTGCCCAGGATGCGTTCGAGGCGTCGCGGATCGGTGCTGACCCACGATTCGTGGACCACGTGGATCACCGTCTCCGGGTCCAACGCGGTGACCCGGCGGCTGACGAACTCGCCGAGCGCGATCTCCTGGAGCTCGGCCCGCTCCGACGCGCTGTCGAGCCGGGCCACCTCCAGCACGTCCTCGACGAGCGTGCGCATGGCCTGGGCCCGGTCGCGTACCAGCTCGCTGGGGCGGCCGGGCGGCAGCAGCTCCGCCGCGGTGAGCAGCCCGGTCACCGGTGTGCGCAGCTCGTGCGCGATGTCCGCGGTGACGCGGCGCTCCGCCTCGATGCGGGCGTTCAGCTCGTCGGTCAGCGCGTCCACGGCCCGTGCCAGGTCGTCGGTCTCGTCGCGGACGAGCCCGCCGATGGCCTGCCGGACCCGTACGTCCGTGTTGCCCTGGGCGACGTTGCCGGCCGCGGCGGCGGCCCTGCGCAGCCTGCGCGAGAGCTGACCGCCGATGAGCACCCCGAGCGCGGACCCGGCGAGGACCACGGACACCGAGCCGATGATCAGGGCCCGGTCGAGGTCCTTCATGATCGCGGCGCTGCGGTCGGCGAACCGGCCGTGCAGCGAGAGCACGTCGCCGTTGCTGAGCGGCACCGCCGCCCAGATGTCGGGCGCGCCGGTGTGATGCTCCTGGACGTACGTGGCCTGACGCCCGTCCGCGAGCAGCGCCTTCAGCTGGCGGGGCAGGGCGGGGTCGTTGACCTTGGTGCCCCAGCCCCACTTGGGTTCGGCCGCCTTCGGCTTCGCGGTCTCGTGCATCCGCTGGGCCCACAGCAGCCGGTTCATCTGCAGATCGCGCGCGTTCTCGAGCATCGAGACCCGGGCGGCGTTGTGGACGACCAGACTCAGCGCGAACGCGATCAGGGCGCCCACGGACGCGATCGCGATGCTGATCTTCCAGCGGACACCCGTGCGCAGGGCGAGACGCTTCATGCCTTGAGCTTGTAGCCGAAGCCGCGGACCGTCTCGATCCGGTCCTGGCCGATCTTCGTACGCAGCCGCTGCACATGGACGTCGACGACGCGGGTGTCGCCGCCCCAGCCGTACTCCCAGACCCGCTCCAGCAGCTTGTCGCGCGACAGCACCGTGCCGGGCGCGGAGGAGAACTCCAGCAGCAGCCGCATCTCCGTCGGCGTCAGCCCGACCGGCGCCCCGGCCCGGCGGACCTCCATGCCCTCCGTGTCGACCTCCAGGTCGCCGAAGGTCAGCAGGCCGCTGTCGGCCGCCCGGCCCGGCTCGCCGAGCTCGCCCGCCACCCCGCCCGCGTGTCCGAAGCGCCGCAGCACCGCGCGGATCCGGGCGACCAGCACCGCGCCGTCGAACGGCTTGGTGACGTAGTCGTCGGCGCCCGCCTCCAGACCGAGCACGACGTCGATCGAGTCCGCGCGCGCCGACAGCATGATCACGGGCACCGTGGACTCGTCCCGGATACGGCGGCACAGACTGACCCCGTCCAGGCCCGGCAGCATCACGTCGAGCAGCGCGATGTCCGGCCGGTCCGCGCGGAACGCCTCAAGACCGGCGAGGCCGTCGGGCATCGCGGTGACCGCGAAGCCGTCGCGCTCGAGCGCGAGCTGGGTGGCCTCGCGGATGACGTCGTCGTCCTCGACGAACAGGACATGTGTCTCGGCCATCCGGCTGTACTCCGCTGCTCTCTCTGTCTCTGCGCTGTCTGCTGTCGGTGATCGGTCTTCAGCTCTCGCCCGGTGAGGCGGGCTGGGGCTCCTCGACGACATCGCCGTCGACGACCCTGCTGTACTCGTTCTCCACCCGGTCGTACTCGGTGAACTTGTTCGCCGACCACCGGTACGTGGTCACGATCTCGCCGGAGGGGTACGAGACCGGGTCGCCCTTCGCGTACACCTGCTGGGTCACGACCAGATCGCCGCGGTCGATCGTCGAATAGACCGCGGGCGCCTCGACCGCGAAGACATTCTTGTAGGTGTCGTCGACCCGGCGGTAGACGTACGTGCCGATGCCCACCGCGTCTCCGCACGTCATCACATTGACCACGACATCGTGCGCCGGGCCGTCCGTGAGATTCCCGTAGGACGTGTCGATGGGGTAGGCGTCCTGCGCGCACGGCTTCAGGTCGGCCTTCACCTGCTTGCTGACCTTCGGGTCCCCCAGGACCAGCCGGGCCGCGTCGACCTTCTTGACCGGGGCCGACGTGGTGGAGGGCGTGACGGGCGGGGGTGTCCGCGCCACCGTGTCCGTACGGGCCGGTCCCTCGTCCCGGGTGCCCGTGCCCCCGGTCGAGCAACCGACCGCGAGCAGCCCGAAGGCGGCGAGCCCGGCCATCGCCGTGCCACTCGCCGCCCATGGGCCCATGCCTCCGGCGGCGGTCCTGCCGCCTCCGGGGTTGCTGCCGCCTCTGCTCAGGCCGCGCACCGCTCCCGCCCCCGTTCCTCACCACGTATGTGCGTACGGTCCGCACGCTGCCTCGGGACGACCGCGCCCGTCAGGCTGCGGCCCGCGAGGCCGCGACCCTCCAGCTCACGGCTCTCCAGCTCCTGGCGGAGCCGGGCGAGGGCCCGGTGCAGCGTGCTCTTCACCGTACCTGTCGACATGCCGAGCGCGGCGGCCGTCTCCTCCGTGCTCATCTGCTCCCAGTGCCGCAGCACCACGACACTGCGCTGCTTGGGCGCGAGCACCTTGAGTATGTCCATGAGCAGGGCCCGGTCCGCGTGCTGCTCGGTGGCGTCCTCGACGATCGATTCGGGCAGCTGCTCGGTCGGGACCTCTTCCAGCTTGCGCGCACGCCACCACTCGGTGCGCGTGTTGATCATGACGCGGCGGAGGTACGCGTCGGCCAGCGACTTGTCGGCTATGCCGTCCCAGCGGCCGTACGTACGGACCAGCGCCGTCTGGAGCAGGTCCTGGGCGTCGACGGGGTCGGGGACCAGGCGCCGGGCGCTGCGCAGCAGGGCCTCCTGCCGTGTGCGTACGTACTCCTCGAATTCGAGCACCTCGCCGTGCGCCATTCCAACCGCCTCCGTCCCCGTGTCAACCCCGTGACAAGCTGTGCGTTTCCGTGGTCTTCCTTGCGGACAAGAACCTACGGAGCTGTTGTCACGGGGCTGTGCGGGTCAGCCGTCGGAGGGCGCACGGCCATCCATCGGTTGTGTAACAGCGCCGGAATTCCAGCGAATCTCAGGTTTGAGGCAACCGGAACCTGTCATTCTCCAGCGGTTCGACCAAACCGTCCGCAACGAGACCATCCAGGGCACGGTCCCGCTGCACCGGCTCGTCCCACACCCGCTCCAGGGCCGAGCGCGGCACCGGCGTCACGGCGTCCCGCAGCACGGCGAGGAGCTTGCCGCGCACCTGGCGGTCCGTGCCCGCGTACGTCTGGCCGCGCCTCGGCGGCCCGTCGTGCGCGGGCTTCCCGGCCAGCCGCCAGGCGCACACCCCGGCGACCGGGCACCGCGCGCAGTCCTCGTTACGAGCGGTGCAGACGAGCGCGCCGAGCTCCATCGAGGCGGCCGCCCAGCGCGCCGCCGTCGCCTCGTCCTCGGGCAGCAGCGCGCGGGCCAGCCGGCGCTCGGCGGCGGTCGTCGCGTTCGGCGGGTACTGGATGCCGCCGGCGGCGCGGGCGAACACACGGCGGACGTTGGTGTCGAGCACCGCGTGCCGCTGCCCGTACGCGAACGAGGCGACCGCCGCCGCGGTGTACTCGCCGATCCCGGGCAGCGCGAGGAGCTGCGCGTGCTCGCGCGGTACGTCGCCGCCGTGCCGCTCCGTTATCGCCACCGCCGCCCCGTGCAGCCGCAGCGCCCGGCGGGGATAGCCGAGGCGGCCCCAGGCGCGCACCGCCTCGCCGGACGCCTCGGCGGCCAGATCGGCGGGGCGCGGCCAGCGGGCCAGCCACTGTTCGTACACCGGGAGCACCCGGCTGACCGGGGTCTGCTGCAGCATGAACTCGCTGACCATCACGCCCCAGGCGCCTGCCTCGGGGCGGCGCCAGGGGAGATCGCGGGCGTGCTGGTCGAACCAGGCGAGGACGGGGCCGTGGAGGTCGCTGGGGCCACGGGCAGGCGTGCGGACGGTCGGGTCGGCGGGAACGTCGGACGCGGGGGAGGGGATGTCGGTCGCAGTCATGGCACCTCCGATCCTGGCATGTTCAGGGCCGGGCTCGGCGTATGCGCTCCGTGACGTCACCGGGGCCGACGAGCGCGCGGGCGAGCGGTGACCTGCTCGTGCGCACGGCCCCGACCAGGGCGGCGGCGGGCCGTTCCCCCGCCCGTACGAGCACCACCGCGACGGCCGCGCCCAGCAGCAGGCCCACGGCCACGTCGTGCGGATAGTGGACCCCGACGAAGACCCGCGAGAACGCCATCAGCAGCGCCATGGGCACGGTGAGCCACGCGATCCCCGTCCGGGGTCGAGGCCGGGGCGGGGGCCGGGGCCGGGTCCTGTGCCCCGTTCCCGACGGGGTGCCGGGCCGCGTCCCCGACCGGGTCCGGGCCCCCGTCCCCCACCGGGTGCCGGGCCGCGTCCCGGCCTCGACCCCGGTCGTACGAGCACGAGTGCGACGGCCGCCGCACCGGCGATGGTGGCGTGGTTGCTGGGGAACGACCAGTCGCCCGTGGGCGGACACGGCACGAGCGACGCGACGGCGCTCGCGACCGCGCGGCACGGACGCTCCTCGTCCACCAGCGACTTCAGGGACTCGCTGCACACATAGGCCGCCGCGGTCGCGAGCGGCGCGAGCACGGCCGTCGCCAGCGCTCGCGTGCTGTCGGCACGCGCCCGCCACCAGGCGACGACGAACAGCACCCCGAACACCAGCAGCCCTGCCTCCGTCCAGAGTTCGGCGAGCTGCTGGACCCAATGAGGCGTGTTACGGGCGAAGTCGGTGACGTCCAGGTAGATGTCGGTGCTCATGGTGAGGGACCGTAGGTGCGAGGCATGGAGCATCACATGTGGCGATCGGCCACCATCACCCCTGACGAAAGTGGGGGGTTGACCGGCTTGGCCGGGTTGGGCCCGCTCCGCGCGGGATGATGATCGTCAGAAGTCGGTGAGCCCAGGCGGCGGGTGGGGCGGGAGTTGCCGCCGATCTCTCGTACAGTTCGGTACGTGGGATCTCTGCGCAATCCGGTCGGGCCGCTTCCCTCCTCCATCTACTGGCGACGGAGGGCAATCGCGCTGTCCTTGCTCGCGCTGCTCGCGGTCGTGGCCGTGTGGATGCTGCTCACTTCCGGTGGCGGCGGAGGAGTGGGCAAGGCCGGGGACGACGCTAAGGCGGGCGAGGCGCCGCCGACCGATGTCATCACGCCCGGACCCGACCCCTCCGGTCCCGCGATCAGCGAACGCCCCGGCGGACGCGACGAGTCGGAGGACCCCGGCGACAGCGACGGAGCCGGAGGCGGTGGCCAGGTCGGTGGTACGAGCACCGGGGCCGACGCGGGCGGCAACGAAGGCGGCAAGAACGGCGACCCGGGCGCGAGCGGCGCGGTGAACGGCGGCGGCGGGAGCGCCGGCCAGCGGGTCCCGGCCGGATCTCTCCTGCCCAACTGCACTCCGGGAGCCCTGCAGTTGGCGCTGCGCAGCATCGGTGACCCGTACGGGCCGGGGGAGCGGCCCCGCTTCCAGCTCGCCGCGAAGAACACGTCGTCCGTCACCTGCAAGGCCGACTTCGGCCCGAAGGCCGCGGTGTTGACCATCAGCGACAGCGCCGGCAAGGCGGTGTGGTCGTCGAGCGACTGCCCGCGCGACGGCGGCAGCCTGCTGCTGAGGGTCCCGGCGGGCGCGACGATCACGCACACGGTCGACTGGGACCGCAGCCGCAGCGCCCCCCAGTGCGCCACCCCAGCACCCACCCAGCTCCCGCCCGGCCGCTACCGCGTCGCGACCACCTTCCCCGGCACGACCGTGCCCCCGGAGTCGTTCAGCCTGCAGCGGGCGTAGGCCGGCGGCTTCTTCTCCCCGCGCCTCCCCGAACTGGGGGCAAGCCCCCAGGCCCCCTTTGCGGGGGCTCCGCCCCCGGACCCCCGCCGGGGCTCTGCCCCGTACCCCGCGCCTCAATCTCCCCCTACGCCCTAGCGGGTGTGGGGGGACCCCCAGCGGCGCTCCTTTGGGGCCCGTCCGGCGTTTGAGGACACGGCCGAAGGCCGTACGGGGGTCTGGGGGCTTGCCCCCCAGTTCGGGAAGGGGCGGGGCGGGGAGAAGAAGTCCCCGCCGCAGGCGCCCTGCGCGCCCCAGCCCGGACACCACCGCGCCGCGCTCCCCGAACCCCGTACGGGACCCGGGGCGGGCG
Source organism: Streptomyces sp. NPDC000410 (assembly GCF_040300305.1). NCBI lineage: Bacteria > Bacillati > Actinomycetota > Actinomycetes > Kitasatosporales > Streptomycetaceae > Streptomyces > Streptomyces sp. NPDC000410. The sequence goes on along the minus strand of NZ_JBEPDM010000008.1, from coordinate 19,643 downwards.
AAGCCCCCAGCGGCACGCGCCCGCGCGTGGAGCCGGCGTACGGCTCCCGCCCCCGCGAGATCAGACGTAGCGCTCCAGGATCGACGACTCCGCCAGCCGCGACAGCCCCTCCCGTACGCTGCGCGCACGCGCCTCGCCGACGCCGTCGACCGTCTGGAGGTCGTCGACGCTCGCGGCGAGCAGCTTCTGCAGGCCGCCGAAGTGCTCGACGAGCCGCTCGATGATCGCCCCGGGCAGCCGCGGCACCTTCGCCAGCAGCCGGTAACCACGAGGCGAGACCGCGGAGTCGAGCGTCTCGGGCGATCCGCTGTAGCCCAACGCCCGTGCCACGATGGGCAGTTCCAGCAGCTCCGCGTGCGTCAGCGCGTTCAGCTCGATGAGGGCCTCGTCGACCGTACGGGACCGCTTCGCCGTCGGCTCGGGGACGTAGTCCCGGATGACCAACTCCCGCTCGGGCTCCACGCCCGCGATCAGCTCGTCCAGCTGGAGGGCGAGGAGCCGCCCGTCGGTGCCGAGCTCCACCACGTACTCGGCGATCTCCGTGGCGATCCGGCGGACCATCTCCAGGCGCTGCGCCACCGCCGTGACGTCGCGGACCGTCACCAGGTCCTCGATCTCCAGCGCGGAGAGTGTCCCGGCGACCTCGTCCAGCCGCAGCTTGTAGCGCTCGAGCGTCGCCAGCGCCTGGTTGGCCCGGGACAGGATCGCCGCGGACTCCTCCAGGACCCGCCGCTCCCCGTCCACGTACAGCGCGATCAGCCGCATCGACTGCGATACGGACACGACCGGGAAGCCGCACTGCTTGGAGACCCGGTCCGCGGTGCGGTGCCGGGTGCCGGTCTCCTCGGTCGGGATGGACGCGTCCGGGACCAGCTGAACGCCCGCCCGGAGGATCTTGGTGATGTCCTTGTCGATGATGAGCGCGCCGTCGAGCTTGCACAGCTCACGCAGCCGCGTCGCGGTGAACTCCACGTCCAGGACGAAGCCGCCCGTGCACATCGATTCGACCGTTTTGTCCATGCCGAGGACGATCAGGCCTCCGGTGTTGCCCCGGAGGATGCGCTCCAGGCCGTCGCGCAGGGCGGTGCCCGGGGCGACCGCACTGAGAGAGGCGCGCATCAGCGCTTCCGTGCCGGATCCCCCGGAGCCTCCGCCGGACTTTCCGGGAGCTGCTGCCCGGTCGTTGGCTGCCACTGCACTCCTCCGGCTCGTACGGATGGGCGAGACCAGGGAAAAGTCTACCGGCGCGCGTCCTCGCCCCGTGGGGCCTCTGTCCTACGCCCGCGCGGGAGCACCCTCAGCGCGTCCCCCATGTCGGCGACTTCCGTGACCTTCATACCGGCCGGGACCTTCCCCGGGTCGGACGGCACCAGCGCGTGGGTGAAGCCCAGCCGGTGCGCCTCGGCAAGCCTGCGCTGGACGCCCGTGACCCGCCTCACCTCGCCCGCGAGACCGACCTCGCCGATCGCGACCAGGTTCTTCGGCAGCGGGGTGTCACTGGCCGCGGAGGCGAGCGCGAGGGCGATCGCCAGGTCCGCGGCGGGCTCGGAGAGCTTCACACCGCCGACCGTCGCGCTGTAGATGTCCCGCTTGCCCAGGGCGCTGATCCGGCCGCGCTGCTCCAGCACGGCCAGCATCATCGACACCCGGGAGGTCTCCAGGCCCGAGGTCGTACGCCGGGGCGAGGGGATCTGCGAGTCGACGGTCAGCGCCTGCACCTCGGCGACGAGCGGCCGGCGGCCCTCCAGCGTCACCGTGAGGCACGTGCCGGGGACCGGCTCGTCCCGCCGGGTCAGGAACAGCCCGCTGGGGTCGGCGAGCCCGACGATGCCCTCGTCGTGCAGCTCGAAGCAGCCGACCTCGTCCGTCGCCCCGTAACGGTTCTTGACGCCCCGTACGAGCCGCAGGCGCGCATGCCGGTCGCCCTCGAAGTGCAGCACGACGTCGACGAGGTGCTCCAGCAGCCGGGGCCCCGCGATCGCGCCGTCCTTGGTGACATGGCCCACCAGCAGCGTGGACATCCCGCGCTCCTTGGACGCGCGGATCAGCGCGCCCGCGACCTCGCGGACCTGCGCCATGCCGCCGGGCGCCCCGTCGATCTCGGGGGAGGCCACGGTCTGCACCGAGTCCAGGATCAGCAGCGAGGGCTTGACCGCGTCGAGATGTCCGAGGACGGCGGAGAGGTCGGTCTCGGCGGCCAGATAGAGATGGTCGCTCAGCGCGTTGATCCGGTCCGCGCGCAGGCGGACCTGGCTCGCCGACTCCTCGCCCGTGACGTACAACGTGCGGTGGTCGTCGCTCGCGGCCTTCGCCGCGACGTCCAGCAGGAGGGTGGACTTGCCGACGCCCGGCTCGCCCGCGAGCAGCACGACCGCCCCCGGCACCAGCCCGCCGCCGAGCACCCGGTCCAGCTCGTCGACGCCCGTGCTGCGGGCGGTGGCCTGCCGGCCGTCGACCTGGCCGATGGGCACCGCGGCGTTGGTGACCCGGCCGGCGGCGGTGGTACGGATCGCGGGCGCGCCGTACTCCTCGACCGTCCCCCAGGCCTGGCACTCGGGGCAGCGACCGAGCCACTTGGCGGTCGTCCAGCCGCACTCGGTGCAGCGGTAGGACGGCCGGTCCTTCGCGGTTTTCGTACGGGCAGCCATGTACGAACCGTATCGGCACCCACTGACAACCGTGTCCGCGGCGGGAATCGCGGGCCATCGCGGGCCCCTGTCCCCTTTTGGGGGATACGTTCACCCGTAAGGATTAAATGCGTCCAAGCGGTGCGAACGGTATGCCCGGCTCTGCCTACGGTCGCCGGGTGACGAGCAGCAGGCTGGAGCCCCCCACGCACACCACCGGCGCACACCGGGCGAACCGCCGTGCGCCCCGGCCTGCCGGGATGAGGCCCACTCTCGGGCAGACGCCGCCCGCGCGGTACGAGGCGCATCTGGACGGGCTGTTCACGTACTGCCTCTCCGTGCTCTGCGACCACGACGCGGCGACCGCCGCGCTCGGCGACGTACTGGCCGTCTCCGAGAGGCAGTTCGCGCGCTGTCCCGCCGATGAGGCCGGGCGCAGGGCGTGGCTGTACGCGCTGGCGCGCTGGGCCTGTCTGCGCGCTCTCGCCGAGCGGCGGCGCAACCGGCAGGGGGCGCACGGCCGAGGGGCGCACGGCCAGGGCGCGCACGGCCAGGGCGCGCACAGTGCCCGTCCGCCCGCCGTCTCCGGAGGAGCCTCGCGCGTCTCCGAGGAGGCCCCACGCGTCCCTGCCGATGTCCTGGAGCGGCAGCGTGCCGAACTGGCCCGGCTGGCCTGGCCTGAGGCGGCCGGCACCACCCCCGAGCAGCGCGAGGCGCTGGAGCTCGCGGTGCGCCACCAGCTCGGCCCGCGCGAGGTCGCCGCCGTCCTCGGCATGCCGCCCGCCGCCGCGCGCGAGCTGCTGGCCTCCGCCGCCTGTGAGGTGGAGCGCACGAGCGCCGCCCTCGCCGTCGTGGAGAAGGGCAACTGCCCGTCGGTCGCCCGGCTCGCCGGTGACCATCAGGTACTGCTCTCCGCCACACTGCGCCGCGAGCTCGTCCGGCACGTGGACGACTGTCCGCGCTGCCGTCGCGCCGCCGAGCGCGTCCAGGCCGCGGGGCCCTGGCCCGGCTCGGCCGTCACTCCCGCCAGGCTGCCCCTCGTACCGGCGCCGCGGGCCGCCGCGTACGTGGCGATGCTGCACGCCCCTCGGACGCGTGCGGGGGCGCCGCGCTTCGGGCGGGACGGGTTCCCCATGGACCCCAAGGACCACGCGGCCCGGCGCGACCGGCTGCGCGCCCGCGCGCTCACCACGACCGTCGTCGCCACGGTCGTCGCCGCGCCCGTGCTCGCGCTCTGGGCGGCGTACCGGGGCGCCCCGCTGACCGGCGAGGGCCACGGCGGCGCCTCGGTCTCCGCCGGTGAGGCGGGGGAGCCGCACGGCCTGGAGGGCGGCCCCTACGGCCCCTACGGCCCGTACGACCACTACGAGAACGCGGGGAACGCCCGCACCGAACCCGACCCCCCGGCTACCGCCGGCGGCCCCTCGCCCGCGATCTCCGTCGAGGTCGTCAGCCCCGGCCTGCCGCCCGGTTCGCCCTCGGCCCCCGGCCATCCGGGTTCCGCGGCGCCACCGGGGCAGGCCGGCCCCGGTCGGCTCACCGTCTCGGCGCAGCCCTCCGGCTCCGGCGACACCACGATGATCACGCTGACGGCGACGGGCGGGGCAGCCGTGGCGTGGACGCTGTGGACCGACGCCCCCTGGCTCTACGCCGACGTCACCTCCGGCACGCTGCACCCAGGCGAGACCGTCACGGTGTACGTCTCCGTGGACCACTCCGCCGAACCGGCCGGTGCCTGGAGCGCGCGGGTGGGCGTGGACCCGTCCGGCGCGGTGCTGGAGATCGACGGCCACGGCGCGACGCCGCCCCCGTCGCCGTCCGAGCCGACCCCGACACCGACGCCCACCCCTACGGAACCCGAGCCGTCCACGGACCCGAGCCCACTGCCCCCGCCTTCGTCCCCCTCCGTGCCCACGTCCGAGGACCCCGGCACGTCGCCCTGACGAAGCGTTTCTCCCGAGCCGCGCTCAAGCCCTACCTGAGCCACGGCCCACGGCCTACGGCTCACAGCCCACGGCCTACGCCGGATCCGCCGGATCCGCCGGGTGCGGCGCCACCAACGGCAGCTGACTGGCAAGACGGGCCTCGCACAGCCCCACCAGTACGTCGTACGCCTGCTTGCCCATCAGCTCGGTCAGCTCGGGCCGGTACGTCACGTACACCGGCTCACCCGCCCCGTGTGCCGATGTCGCCGACGTGCACCACCAGTGCAGATCGTGCCCGCCCGGACCCCAGCCCCTGCGGTCGTACTCGCCGATCGAGACCTGGAGCACCCGGGTGTCGTCCGGCCGGTCGATCCACTCGTACGTCCGCCGCACCGGCAGCTGCCAGCACACATCGGGCTTCGTCTCCAGCGGCTCCCGGCCCTCGCGCAGCGCCAGGATGTGCAGCGAGCACCCCGCGCCCCCGGCGAACCCGGGACGGTTCTGGAAGATGCAGGAGCCCTTCCAGCGGCGCGTCTGACGGTCGCCGTCCTCGTCGAGCTCCACCCAGCCCGACTCGCTGCCCACGTCGTGGAACTGCCACAGCTCCGGAGTGAGACGTGCCACATGCTCCGCGACCCGCTTCTCGTCGTCCTCGTCCGAGAAGTGCGCTCCGAGCGTGCAGCAGCCGTCGTCCGCCCGCCCCGCCTGGATGCCCTGGCAGCCGCTGCCGAAGATGCACGTCCAGCGCGAGGTGAGCCAGGTCAGGTCGCAGCGGAAGACCTGTTCCTCGTCGGCGGGATCCGGGAACTCCACCCACGCGCGCGGAAAGTCCAGCCCCTTCTCGTCCGCCTCATCAGCCCTGGCGGAGGAACGGGAGGGTGCGGGCTTCTTCGAACCGGCTTTGTCCGGCTTCGCCTTTTTCGTCTTTGGCACGAGTCAAGGGTATGCGCGTGGCCGAGTTAGCGTTCCGTACATGAGACTCGGAGTCCTCGACGTCGGTTCGAACACGGTGCACCTGCTGGTGGTGGACGCCCACCCCGGTGCCAGGCCGCTGCCCGCCCACTCGCACAAGGCCGAGCTGCGCCTCGCCGAACTCCTCGACGAGGACGGAGCGATCGGCCCCGAAGGCGTCGACCGGCTCATCGCGACCGTCGTCGACGCGCAGCAGGCCGCCGAGGACAAGGGCTGCGAGGAGGTGCTCCCGTTCGCGACCTCCGCCGTGCGCGAGGCCACCAACGCCGACGACGTACTGGCCCGGGTCAAGGCAGTCACCGGAGTCGATCTCCAGGTCCTCAGCGGCGCGGAGGAGGCCCGGCTCACCTTCCTCGCCGCCCGCCGCTGGTTCGGCTGGTCCGCGGGAAGGCTGCTGGTCCTCGACATCGGCGGCGGCTCGCTGGAGATCGCGTACGGCATCGACGAGGAGCCCGACGCGGCCGTCAGCCTGCCGCTCGGCGCGGGCCGGCTGACCGGCGCCATGCTGCCCGGCGACCCGCCCGACCCGCAGGACGTACGGGCGCTGCGCCGCCACGTGCGGGCGAGCATCGCCCGTACGGTCCACGAGTTCAGCCGCTTCGGGAAGCCCGACCACATCGTCGCCACCTCCAAGACCTTCAAGCAGCTGGCGCGCATCGCGGGCGCCGCGCGCTCCGGCGACGGCCTGTACGTGCAGCGCACCCTGAGCCACACCTCACTGGAGGAGTGGGTGCCCAAGCTCGCCGCCATGAACACCGCCCAGCGCGCCACGCTGCCCGGTGTCTCCGAGGGACGTGCGGGGCAGCTGGTGGCCGGAGCGCTGGTCGCGGAGGGTGCGATGGACCTGTTCGGCGTCGACGAGCTGGAGATCTGCCCCTGGGCGCTGCGCGAGGGCGTGATCCTGCGCCGCCTCGACCACCTGCCCAACGGCTGAGCCGACGGCTGATGATGCCTGCGCGCAAGGCCCGTACGCTGTCCCTCGTGGCAGAACCAGTGGTGCGCATCCCGGATGCGAAGGTCGCCCTGTCGACGGCTTCCGTCTATCCGGAGTCGACGGCTACGGCCTTCGAGATCGCCGCGCGCCTCGGCTACGACGGGGTCGAGGTCATGGTGTGGACCGACCCCGTCAGCCAGGACATCGAGGCGCTGCGCAGGCTCTCCGACTACCACGAGGTGCCGATCCTGGCGGTCCACGCGCCCTGTTTGCTGATCACCCAGCGCGTGTGGTCCAGCGACCCGTGGGTGAAGCTGCAGCGGGCGCAGTCGGCCGCCGAGAAGCTCGGGGCGTCGACCGTCGTCGTCCATCCGCCGTTCCGCTGGCAGCGGCAGTACGCCCGCGACTTCGTCTCCGGCATCTGGCGCATGGCGAACGAGACGGACGTCCGCTTCGCCGTCGAGAACATGTACCCGTGGCGCTACCGGGACCGCGAGATGCTCGCGTACGCCCCGGACTGGGACGTCACCAAGGAGGACTACCGGCACTTCACGGTCGACCTCTCGCACACGGCGACGTCCCGTGTCGACACCATGGCGATGGTCGACCGGATGGGAGACCGGCTCGGGCACGTGCACCTCGCCGACGGCAAGGGCTCGGCGAAGGACGAGCACCTGGTGCCGGGGCGCGGCGACCAGCCGTGCGCCGAGCTGCTGGAGCGGCTCGCCCGCACCGGGTTCGACGGCCATGTCGTCATCGAGGTCAACACGCGGCGGGCGATGTCCGCGGCCGAACGCGAGGCCGACCTCGCCGAGGCGCTGGCCTTCACCCGGCTCCACCTCGCGTCGGCGGCCCGGACCACGGGTTCATGACGAACGGCCCCGCTGCCCCCAGGAGGCGCGGCCGCCCCTCCCGCGCCCAGGCGGAGACCGGCCCCGGCGCCCGCGAACGCATCCTGGAGGCGGCCCGTACGGAATTCGCCGAACGCGGCTACGACAAGACGTCGGTACGTGGCATCGCCAAGGCGGCGGGCGTCGACCCGGCGCTCGTACACCACTACTTCGGTACGAAGGACGAGGTCTTCGCGGCCGCCATCGAGGTCTCCTTCGAGCCCGCCCTCGCCATCCCGGTGATCCTCGGAGCGGGTACGGAGGACATCGGCGAACGGCTGGCCCGTTACTTCCTCGGTGTCTGGGAGAACCCGGCGACCCGCGCCCCGCTGCTGGCGGTCATCCGCTCGGCGCTGACGTACGAGGCGGCGGCGAAGGTGCTGCGCGGCTTCGTGCTGCGGCGGCTGCTGGAGCGGGTGGCGGCGGATCTCGACGTACCGAACCCGACGTTCCGCGCGGAGCTGGCGGCCTCGCACATGGTCGGCATCGCGATCCTCCGTTACGTGATCAAGGCGGAGCCGCTGGCCTCGGTGGACACGGAGGAGATCGTGGCGCTCGTCGCGCCGACGCTTCAGCGGTACTTGACGGAAGCCTGACCGAGGGGCCTGGCGGGGACCGGCCGACGGACCCTGCCCGGGGACCGGCCGACGGGCTTTCCCGGGGCCCGTCCGGGGCCTGTCCCGGCCTCGCCGAAGGGCCCGTCCGGCGCTGACCGAAAGGCGGACCCCCGTCCCGTATTCCGGACGTGGCGTCCAGATCTTGGAGTCGAGGCGTACGCTCGAATCAGCCACAACTGCCTGAAGGAGCGAGCGACGATGCCCGAGCTGAGGTCCCGCACAGTCACCCACGGCCGCAACATGGCGGGCGCCCGCGCCCTTATGCGGGCGTCGGGCGTAGCGAGCGAGGACATCGGGAAGCCGATCATCGCCGTCGCCAACTCCTTCACCGAGTTCGTCCCGGGCCACACGCACCTCGCCCCGGTCGGCCGGATCGTCTCCGACGCCATCCGCGCGGCCGGCGCCGTCCCGCGCGAGTTCAACACCATCGCGGTCGACGACGGCATCGCCATGGGCCACGCCGGAATGCTCTACTCCCTGCCCTCCCGCGACCTGATCGCGGACAGCGTGGAGTACATGGTCGAGGCGCACTGCGCCGACGCCCTGATCTGCATCTCCAACTGCGACAAGATCACCCCCGGCATGCTCATGGCCGCCATGCGCCTGAACATCCCGGCGATCTTCGTCTCCGGCGGCCCGATGGAGGCCGGCCAGGCCACCCTCGTCGACGGCACCGTCCGCAAGCTCGACCTGATCGACGCGATGGTCGACGCGTCCAACGAGAACGTGTCGGACGAGGACGTCCTCCGCATCGAGGAGAACGCCTGCCCGACCTGCGGCTCCTGTTCCGGCATGTTCACCGCCAACTCGATGAACTGCCTTGCCGAGGCCATCGGCCTCGCCCTCCCCGGCAACGGCTCGGTTCTCGCCACCCACACCGCCCGCAAGGCCCTGTACGAGAACGCGGGCCGTACGGTCGTCGAGATCACCAAGCGCTACTACGAGCAGGGCGACGAATCCGTCCTGCCGCGCAACATCGCCACCCGCGAGGCCTTCGAGAACGCCATGGCCCTCGACATCGCCATGGGCGGCTCGACCAACACGATCCTGCACCTGCTCGCCGCCGCCCAGGAGGCCGAGCTCGACTACGACCTCAAGGACATCGACGCCGTCTCGCGCCGCGTCCCCTGCCTGGCCAAGGTCGCGCCGAACGTCGCTCCTGGTGGCACGTACTACATGGAGGACGTCCACCGGGCCGGCGGCATCCCCGCCATCCTCGGTGAGCTCTACCGCGGCGGGATGCTGAACGAGGACGTGAACACCGTCCACTCCTCCTCGCTCGCCGAGTGGATCAAGACCTGGGACGTCCGCGGAGGCTCCCCCTCCGCCGAGGCTGTCGAGCTCTGGCACGCGGCCCCCGGCTGTGTCCGCTCCGCGACCGCCTTCTCGCAGTCCGAGCGCTGGGAATCCCTCGACCTGGACGCGGAGAACGGCTGCATCCGCTCCGTCGAGCACGCCTACTCCAAGGACGGCGGCCTCGCCGTCCTGAAGGGCAACCTGGCCGTCGACGGTTGCGTCGTGAAGACAGCCGGTGTCGACGAGTCGATCTGGACCTTCGAGGGCCCGGCCGTCGTGTGCGAGTCGCAGGACGAGGCCGTCGAGAAGATCCTCACCAAGCAGGTCAAGGACGGCGACGTCGTCGTCATCCGCTACGAGGGACCGCGCGGCGGCCCCGGCATGCAGGAGATGCTCTACCCGACGTCCTTCCTCAAGGGCCGTGGTCTGGGCAAGACCTGCGCCCTGGTGACGGACGGCCGCTTCTCCGGCGGTACGTCGGGCCTCTCGATCGGCCACGCCTCCCCGGAAGCCGCCTCCGGTGGCACGATCGCCCTCGTCGAGGACGGCGACCTGATCCGCATCGACATCCCCAACCGCTCCATCGAACTCGTCGTCGACGACGCCACCCTGACCGCCCGCCGCGAGGCCCTGGGCGGCGTGTACGCGCCGAAGAACCGCGAACGCAAGGTCTCGGCGGCGCTGAAGGCGTACGCGGCGATGGCGACGAGCGCGGACAAGGGCGCGGTGCGGGACGTGTCGAAGCTGGGCTGAGGCCTGGTGGGGTGGCCTGGGGGCTCGACGGCCCCAGGCCCCTGTACGGCGGCCCTCCGCTGCGTTTCCCAGCCCCGCCGTCGTTTGCGTTCAGCCCTGCCGGCGATCGAGACGCGGGGTCCGGGACAGCGGCCCCGGATCATTCAGCCTCGCCGGCGTTTGAGGCGCGGGGTCCGGGGCGGAGCCCCAGTTCGGGAAGGGGCGGGTAGGGGAAAAAGCCCCGCAGGGCCACCGTCCCGCACCCTACGCACCCCGGGGCCACGCCACCCCACCACGCCCCCAGGGCCACGCCACCCCACCACCGCCCCCGGGGCCAGACCACCTCACCAGCGCCCCGGCTCCCGCCCGTCCACGGCGAACACGGACCCGTCCGGCGCGGTCGCGAACACCTTGCCGCCGACCACGACGGGCGCCGGCAGCCTGGGCGCGTACGCGGAACGCCCCGCACTCATCCGGGGCTTCGTCTGCCCGAGCACCTCACCCCGCTCGGCGTCCACCGCCACCAGCCGCCCGTCCGCCCCGCTCAGATAGACCCGCCCGTCATCGACGACGGGCCGCGACGCGGGGGACACGTACGTCTCCACCCGCCACCGCTGCTCCCCGCCGGCCGTGTCGATCGCTAGCAGCGAGCCCGCCGCGCCGACCACGTACACCATGGAGCCCGCCGCCTCGGCCTGCGCCTGGTCGACGTCGACGGGCAGCTCGACGCGCCGCACCTCGCGGGTGGCCGTGTCCAGACGTACGACAGCGGTCGCGAATCCGTCGGCGTCGCCCGCCAGCAGGAACAGGGATCCGTCCGACGCCGCCCGCACCGGTGTCAGCAACCCGCTCAGGCGCTTCTCCCACCGCACATCGCCGCTCTCGGCGGAGACCGCCCGGACGATCGTGCTCGCGCCGTCGGCCTGCGGCGTGACGGCGTACGCGGTGCTCCCCGAGGCATCCGCCGCCTCCGCAGCCCCCGGTCCCACAGACCCGGCCGACCCCGCAGACCCACTCGCCCCTGCCGACTCGGTCGGTCCCGCCGACCCCACCGCCCACAGGGTCCCCGTCCCGCCGTGCCTCTTCCGCCACCGCTCCTCGCCGGAAGCGCTGTGGAGCGCCTGTACGGCCCCATCCGCGCCGATCAGCAGCACGGAGTCGCGCCCGTGACCGACCGTCGTGTGCGAGCCGATGTCGACGCCCCACCGCGTGGCACCCGATTCCGGGTCCAGCGCTTCGAGCCGCTTGCCTCCGCCGCCCGCCGTGGTGACGTTGACGTGCAGCAGGCCGCCGGACAGCACCGGGGCGCTGCCGTCGTACCCGGTCCCGGCGCTCCCGGCGCTCCCGGCGGTGCTGCGTGACCACAGCGGTTTGCCGTCGGCCGTGTCCAGGCGGGTGGCCATGACCCCCGGCGCGGAGCAGTACAGCGACTCGCCGGAGGAGGAGCAGACGGGCGTCCGGTGCGTGCTGCCGGTCTGCGCGAGCGTGGCCTGCCAGGGGGCGAAGGGCCGCGCCGCGCCGGGCGCGGTACCGGCGGGGCGGCCGCTGTCGTCCGACGCGGCGCGGACTCCGGCGTACGCGCCCACGAGCAGTGCGGCCACGGCGACGCCGATGACGGCCTTGCGTACGCCGCGCCGCCGCCCGACCGCGGCCCCAGCCCCAGTCTCCGCCCCGGCCCCAGCCTTGGCCCTGCCTCGCGAGCCGCCCCCCGACCTCGCCCCGGCCTCCTCCTCCTTCTCCGGTCCTCCCGGTGCCGCGCCCCCGGGCCCCTGCTCCCCGAGAGCCCCCCGCTGCAGCGGTATGAACGCCGTCGCCACATCCCCCGCCGGCGCCCGCAGCTCGGCCATCACCTCGCCCGGCGTCGGCCGGTCCTCGGGCTGCTTGGCCAGGCAACGGGCCAGCAGCGGCGCGAGTTCCGCGGGGACCCCTGCCAGATCCGGCTCGTTGTGCACGACCTGGTACGCCACGATGTACGGGCTGTCGGAGTCGAACGGACCCCGCCCGGTGGCCGCGTGCACCAGGACCGCGCCCATCGCGAAAACATCGGCGGCCGGGCCGACATCGCGCGGCCGCTGGAACTGCTCGGGCGCCATGAACGGCGGCGTGCCGATCAGCTTCCCCGTCTCCGTGCGCAGATCGCTGTCCGACGGGCGCGAGATGCCGAAGTCGATGACCTTCGGGCCATCGGCCGCCAGCAGCACGTTGCTCGGCTTGAGATCGCGGTGGACGACACCCGCGCGGTGGATGTCGCGCAGCGCCTCGGCCAGCCCCGAGCCCACCCTGCGCAGCTCGTCGACGCCCAACGGGCCATTCCGCTTGACGCGTTCGGAGAGGGTCGGGCCATCGATGAACAACGTCGCCATCCACGGCCGCGCGGCCTCGGGATCGGCGTCGACGACAGGCGCGGTGAACGCACCGCTCACCCTGCGGGCAGCGGCCACCTCCTGCCGGAAACGGGCCCTGAACTCGGGCTCCGTCGCGTGCTCCGCATGCACGACCTTGACCGCGAGGCGCAACCCCGAGGCGGACGTGGCCAGATGGACGACGCCCATGCCGCCCGAGCCCAGGCACTCCTCAAGGCGGTACTGCCCCGCGTGTTCTGCGTGCTCCGAATGTTCCGCTTCCGGGACCGGCCCGGTGCTGCGCGGCGGTGACATCGCCCACCCCCGTGTTCTTTGTCCGCAAGCGCGACTCACGGAGCCTAGTCGATGGTTCGTACGAGACCGCAGCGGCTTGCTAGCCTGCGCGCCGCACTGCTTTCGGACAAACGGGGGAGGCCCGCAATGGCCATCGAAGAAGCACCACAGACGACGGACGAGCTCGCGGCCGCGTCGGTCGAGCCGCGCGCGGCCCGGCGGTATCCGGTCGCCCCGGGCGTGCGGCTGAACGTCCGCAGCGGCCCGGGCACCAACTACATGCTCATCAGGGTGCTGACGTACGGCGCCCGGGTGCCGATCAACTGCCAGTCCCCGGGGGAAAGGGTCACCGGCCCGTACGGGACCACGAACCTCTGGGACAACATCGGCAACGGTGAGTTCGTCTCCGACGCGTTCGTGAACACCGGCAGCGACGGCTACGTCGCCGTGCGCTGCGCCTGACCGCACCGCCCCGCTCGCGGGGATAATCGACCCCGTGAGCGAGAACCACGAAGCACCCAGCGACGGCGGCACCGGCGGCGAACCCGGTGCCACCACCGGTGGCACCGCCCGCACCGGTCCGCGCCCCGAAACGATCCGCTTCTTCGGCACGACGTGGGTCGGCCACGACGGCGGCTACGCCTGGCGCCGTGCCGCCGTCGCCATCGGCTCGCTCGCCGCCGCCGCCGGCGGCTGTCTCGTCCTCCGGCTCGCCTACCAGGGGCTGGAGACCGCCAAGGCCGGCGGCTTCGTCAACAGCCTGGTGATCGTCATGTTCGCGATCTGCAGCGCCATCGCCTTCCGCAAGACCTGGGAGGGCTTCACCCGCCGCCCCGCGGACCCCGGCCGCGAGGAATCCCTCCGGAGCCTGAAGGCGATCGGCTTCATCGGCTCGCTCCTCGCCTACTTCGTCCGCTCGCTCACCGAGGCCCCGGGCGAGGAGCTGCTGCGCACGGAGTACGAGACCGCCGTCGCCCAGTACGAGAAGCGCCGCACCACCCGCACCGGCAACCCGGCGGGCAGGAAGAAGAAGCCCAAGCGCCGCTGACCGCCACATTCCGTGCCTCCTGAGGACAGACACGAAGCAGGAGCATGAGCAGGCCGGTTCGTCGACGCGGCGGGGGGCTTCGCGTTAACGGTGCATGTGGGCGGATCACCGAGACCGACGCGGTCATGAGCCCCGGCAAACGGACAACGGCCGCGTCCTCCCGTACGACCGCCTGGTCCACGCCCTCGGCAGCCGCACCGCGCCCGCCGTCGAGCGCGCTCACACCGCCGAGTCCGCCGCCTCGCACAAACGCCTCGGGCGCGGCCCCGGCTCCCTCGCCGTCGCGGGTGGGGGGGGGCTCCCTCAGCAGCGAACTCGCCGCCTCGGCCGGTACCCGCACGACTTCTTGACGCGTACCCACCCCCGGAGCATTATTCATCGCATGGTGAATAATGCTCCGGGGGGCGCCGCGGGCGTCGCAAGCCCCGCCATCCACGCCCGCGACCTCACCGCCGTACGAGGCAACCGCACCGTCCTCCGCAACCTCACCTTCGACGTCCCGCCCGGCCAGATCACCGGACTCCTCGGCCCCTCCGGCTGCGGCAAGTCGACCCTCATGCGCGCCGTCGTCGGCACCCAGGCCAAAGTCACCGGCACCCTCGAAGTCCTCGGCCGCCCCGCGGGCAACGCCTCCCTCCGCTCCCGAATCGGCTACGTCACCCAAGCCCCCTCCGTCTACGACGACCTGACCGTCCGGCAGAATCTCGACTACTTCGCCGCGATCCTCGACCCCGGCCGCGCCGCCGCCGATCGCCGCCACCAGCACGTCACCCGGGCGATCGCCGATGTCGACCTCGGCACCCACGCCGACGCCCTCGCAGGCAAGCTCTCCGGCGGACAACGCAACCGCGTCTCCCTCGCCGTCGCCCTCCTCGGCACCCCGGAGCTGCTCGTCCTCGATGAACCCACCGTCGGCCTCGACCCGGTCCTCCGCCGCGACCTGTGGGACCTCTTCCACCGCATCGCCGCCGACCGGGGCACCACGATCCTCGTCTCCTCCCACGTCATGGACGAAGCCGAACGCTGCCACCGCCTCCTGCTCCTGCGCGAGGGCGAACTCCTCGCCGACGACACCCCCGACGCGCTGCGCCGCCGCAACGACACCGCCACCGTCGAAGACGCCTTCCTCCACCTCGTCGACACGGCCAACGCTCTCCAGGAGCCCGCCCGATGAACGCCGCCCGCACGCTCGCCACCGCCGCCCGCGTCCTGCGCCAGCTGTGCCACGACCCCCGCTCGATCGCCCTGATGCTCCTCGTGCCGTGCGTGATGCTCTTCCTGCTGCGCTACGTCTTCGACGGCAGCCCGCGCACCTTCGACGGCATCGGCGCGTCACTGCTCGGCATCTTCCCGCTCATCACCATGTTCCTGATCACCTCGATCGCCACCCTGCGCGAACGCACCTCCGGCACCCTGGAACGCCTGCTCGCCATGCCGCTGGGCAAGGTCGACCTGATCGCCGGCTACGCCCTCGCCTTCGGACTGCTCGCGATCATCCAGTCCGCCCTCGCCACCGGCCTCGCGGTCTGGTTCCTGGGGCTCGACGTCATCGGCTCCCCCTGGCTGCTCCTCCTCGTCGCCCTGCTGGACGCGCTGCTCGGCACCGCCCTCGGCCTGTTCGTCTCCGCCTTCGCCGCCTCCGAATTCCAGGCGGTCCAGTTCATGCCGGCCGTGATCTTCCCCCAGCTCCTGCTCTGCGGCCTGTTCACCGCCCGGGACGCCATGCACCCGGTCCTCGAAGGCATCTCGAACGTCCTGCCCATGTCGTACGCCGTCGACGGCATGGACGAAGTCCTCCGCCATACCGACGTCACCGCCGACTTCATCCGCGACGCCCTCATCGTCGCCTCATGCGCCCTCCTCGTCCTCGCCCTCGGCGCGGCCACCCTCCGCCGCCGCACCACATGACCGCGCCTCGGACACCACCGACACCTCAGCTCCCGCGATGGAAGGATGGCCACGTACAGCGCACATCCCCACCGACGAGGTGACCCGCATGACCCAGACAGTCGCCGTCCTCGGCACCGGCAAGATCGGCGAGGCCCTGCTGAGCGGCATGATCCGGGCCGGCTGGCCCGCCTCCGCCCTCCTGGTCACCGCGCGCCGCGCCGAGCGGGCCGAGGAGCTCCACGCCCGCTACGGCGTCGAGGCGGTCACCAACGCCGACGCGGCCAAGCGCGCCGACACCCTCATCCTCGCCGTCAAGCCCCAGGACATGGGCAAGCTCCTCGACGAGCTCGCCACCCACGTCACCGCCGACCGGCTCGTCATCAGCGCCGCGGCCGGAATCACCACGGCGACCATCGAGGACCGCCTCACCCCCAACACTCCCGTTGTCCGTGTCATGCCCAACACCCCCGTCCTCGTCGACGAAGGCATGTCCGTCATCTCCGCCGGCAGCCACGCCACCGCCGAGCACCTCGCCCACACCGAGGAGATCTTCGGCGCGGTCGGCAAGACCCTGCGCGTCCCCGAGTCCCAGCAGGACGCCGCCACCGCTCTCTCCGGCTCCGGCCCGGCCTACTTCTACTTCCTCGTCGAAGCCATGACCGACGCCGGCATCCTCCTCGGCCTGCCCCGTGCCCAGGCCCATGACCTGATCGTCCAGGCCGCCATCGGTGCCGCCGTCATGCTCCGCGACTCCGGGGAACACCCGGTGAAGCTCCGCGAAGCAGTCACCTCTCCGGCCGGCACCACCATCAGCGCGATCCGCGAACTCGAGAACCACGGTGTGCGCGCCGCCCTCATCGCCGCCCTGGAGGCCGCCCGCGACCGCAGTCGTGAGCTCGCCTCCGGCAACGGCTGATCACCCCTTGGCCGCAGTGACCAGCTCCTGAGCCGTCACGACCTCGGCGAACCCACCGCCGTGCAGTGACACGGCGGTGGCCCGCGCCAGCTCATCAGCGGTCGCCGTCCATCCGAACGGCCCAGTCAGATCGAACGTGTGCGTCGCGTCGAGCGCGAAGAACACCTCGAACCCAAGGTTCCCGCCCATCCGCGCGGTGGTTTCCACGCACATGTTGGTCTGGATCCCGGCCACCACGATCTGCCGCACGCCCTGCTCCCCGAACCACTCCCGCAGATCCGGCGTCCCGTAGAACGCCGAGTTCACGGCCTTGGTCACCAGCAGCTCGGCCCCGCTGCCCTTCCCCCTCCGTTCCTCCACGTACTCCTTGAAGTCGTTCCCCCGGTACCCCGGCCGCAGCGGCGACTGGGGGCTCGACGAGTCATGTCGTACGAAGACGACCGGCCTGCCGCTCTCCTGCCACGCATCGATCAGCGAGGCGATGTTCGCGTCCGCCTCCGGATTGTTCCGAAGCCCCCAGAAGTCCTCCTCCTCGAACCCCTTCTGTACATCGACGACGACCAGCGCTGCGTTCTCTGCGATCTCCATGTGCACGATGCTGTCGCCCGGGGGCCGACCACCACAGAGGGCCAGAAGCCAGCGTTCGATGGTTTACTGCCACCATGTCGGCTCCGTCAGCAGCCCAGCGGATCGCACTCCTCTCCTTTCCCGGCATCCGAGCCTTCGACGTCTCCGTCATCACCGAGGTCTGGGGCGTCGACCGCACCGATCGCGGTGTGCCCCCCTTCGAACTCCACCGCACCGGCGTCGGTCGAACCCCCATTCCTATGCGCGGCGGCCTCAGCCTCACCCCCGACCGCACACTCAGCTGGCTCACCGGCGCCGACCTGATCGTCGTCCCAGGCCTCGACGACCACCTCAGCCCCGCACCACCACCAGTGCTCGACGCCCTCCGCCGTGCCCACACCCAGGGAACCCCGATCGCCTCTCTCTGCGGGGGAGCCTTCACACTTGCCCAGGCCGGCCTGCTCGACGGCCGCCGCGCGATCACCCACTGGAACCTCATCCACCTCTTCCGCGAGCACCACCCCCAGGTCAGCGTCGTGCCCGACGCCCTCTTCCTCCACGACGCCAACATCTGGACCTCCGCGGGCACGGCCGCCGGCATCGATCTGTGTCTCCACCTCGTCCGCATCACCCACGGCGCCGAAGCGGCCGCAACCATCGCCCGCTCGATGGTCACGGCGCCCTTCCGCACCGGCACCCAGGCGCAATTCATCGAGCACCCCACCCCACGCGCCGACCGGGACGCAGACACTCTCGCCGCCATCCGCGACTACGCCCTCAACCACCTCGCGGAACCCCACAGCGTGGCCTCACTCGCCGCCCGCGCGGGTATGTCCCCCCGCTCCTTCGCCCGACACTTCCAGGCCACCACCGGCACCACTCCCCTCCACTGGCTCATCACCCAGCGAGTCGCCGCCGCTCAGAAACTCCTTGAACTCACCGATCACCCCATCCCGGAAGTCGCCCGCCGCACGGGCTTCGGCAGCGAGGTGACCATGCGCCAGCACTTCTCCACTCACCTCGCCACCAGCCCGCGCGACTACCGCGCCGCCTTCCGTCAGCCTGCCGGAAGCAGCCCGATCGCCTGATAGGCGCGATCCACCAGAGGCCGAGCCATGTCCCGTGCGCGCCGGGCCCCCGACCTCAGCACTTCATCCACATACGCCGGATCGGCCGCCAGCTCCGCGTGCCGCTCCCGCACCGGCCTCAGCAGCTCCACCACCGCCTCGGCCGTGTCCTTCTTCAACGCGCCGTACGACTGATATACACCGGCCAGCGCTTCGGGGTTCCCGTTCTCGCACGCGGACAGAATGTCGAGCAGATTCGCCACCCCCGGACTGCCCGCCCGGTCGTACTCGACGCCCTGCCCGCTGTCCGTCACGGCCCGCATGATCTTCCGGCGGACCACATCCGCGTCATCGAGCAGATAGATGATTCCTGCCCCGGACTCATGGGACTTCCCCATCTTCGAGCCGGGCTCCTGCAGATCCATCACCCGAGCCGCGACCTTCGGGTGCGTCGCTTTCGGCACGGTGAAGGTGTGCCCGTAACGCTGGTTGAACCGCACTGCCAGGTCCCTGGTCAGCTCGACATGCTGCGTCTGGTCGTCACCCACCGGCACCTCGTCCGTCCCGTAGGCCAGGATGTCCGCGGCCATGAGCACGGGATACGTCAGCAACGACAGCCGCACACTCTCGCCGGCGGCCCGCGCACGCGTCCCCTTCTCCTTGTACTGGACCATCCGACGGACCTCGCCGTCCGTTGCCAGGCACTCGAGCAGGTACGAGAGCCGGGCGTGCTCATCCACGTGGCTCTGCACGAAGAGCGTGCATCGCTCAGGATCCAGCCCCGCCGCGAGCAGGAGCGTCGCGGCCTGCCGACTGAGCCTGCGCACGCGCGCCGGCTCGTGCTCAACGGTCAGCGCATGCAGATCCACCACGCTGAAGAGCGCGTCCGCCTTGTGCTGGTCCGCCTCCACCCACCGCCGCACAGCCCCGAGGTAGTTCCCCAGCGTCAGATGTCCGGTCGGCTTGACCCCGCTGAAGATTCGCGTCATCTCTTCTTCTCCCTGTCCGGTCCAGTCGGAGCCGCCACCACCGGCGACCGAGCTCCCGGAGGGAGATACGCGAACGGCCGCCGAGGCGGCGGCCGTTAAGTGCACGTGTGTCTGCCGGCCGCCGTCAGGCGGCCCACCACTGAAGGATGCACGCGTGCGTAGTCATGTACCGGAGGCTACCCGGCCTGCCCCCGGGTTGACATGAGATTCACCGATCCGTAGTGTTCTCCGAGTTGTCCGACGTGAGCGCCGACTCCGGTCGGTCCCCGGACAGCCATTCCGCAAGAACCACTCCAAGCGAGCGACGCTCAGTCGCGCCGCTTTCCGTGCGCTTTTGCGAAATGAGGAATCCGCGTTCGAGCGAGCGCAACCCGATTAGCGTCGGAGACCAGGATTCCGCTAAAGTCTCACTCGTCGGAACGGCCCAACAGCCGCAAAGACACCCCCCTCTGACTGGGAATCAGGCCCGAAAGGATCTGATAGAGTCGGAACCGCCGGAAAGGGAAACGCGAAAGCGAAGAACAGCCCGGCAGCCCG